>CAYPEL010000093.1:0-10525 GCA_964409635.1 uncultured Gammaproteobacteria bacterium
ATATCAAATATTCTCTCTCGTAACGGTTCAATATCTTCTTTAACTCCTCCTGTGGCTGAAAACCGATGACCTGTTTTAAATATTCACGTAAGGCGGACAAACCTTCGCCTGTCTTTGCGGATATAGCCACACTGTTGTCAGCATCCGCTATCGACCTGCCGGATGTCCTGCTACCAAGATCAATCTTGTTGAAAACATGGGTGTGCGGCAACCCGACAGGTAACCGGTCTAGTATCGCCTGATCTTCAGGTTGGAAACCCAGCTGCTCATCGATCAATAACAGGACGTGGTCTGCCTGTTCAATTTGCTGCCAGCTGCGGCGAACACCCTCTTTTTCAATCTCATCTTCGCTGTCGCGCAGCCCGGCGGTGTCAATTAAATGCAGCGGCATGCCCTCAATCTGGATCTGTTCGCGTAAATAATCCCGCGTGGTGCCGGCTACCGGCGTCACAATCGCTGTATCACGGCCAGACAATGCATTCAGCAAACTCGATTTACCGGCATTGGGCCTGCCTGCGATCACCAGTGTCATACCTTCGCGTAACAGACAACCTTGCCGAACCTCGTTAAACAACTCTTTAAACGTTGTTTCGATGTCATGCAGTTTTGACTGCACCTTGCCATCGGAAAGAAAATCAATTTCTTCTTCCGGGAAATCAATGGCTGCTTCAACAAACACGCGCAAGGCCGTCAATTGTTCCAGTAACGCCTGAACCCGGTTTGAAAACTCACCCTGCAGAGAACGCACCGCTGCCCGTGCGGATTGCTGGGTGCTGCTGTCGATCAGGTCGGCTATTGCTTCTGCTTGTGCAAGATCAAGTTTATTGTTCAGAAAAGCGCGCTCGGAAAATTCGCCGGGCCGGGCTTGCCGCGCACCGAGTTTAAGAACGCGTGCCAACAGCATATCCATGACGACCGGGCCGCCGTGGCCTTGCAGTTCGAGCACGTGTTCGCCGGTAAATGAATGCGGCGCCGGGAAATAAAGTGCCAAGACTTCATCGATTACCTGGCCGGCCGGGTCTTTGATGGTTTGCAGTTCTGCTGTTCTTGCGGCCGGCAAGCGATCAAGCAGCTGTATGGCCAGCTCTGGTACTGCTTGTCCGGATACACGTACGACACCAATGCCTCCCCGCCCCGGAGCGGTAGCGATAGCAGCAATGGTGTCATCTGTTGGATGCATGGATGGAATGACAGGTTACTTGTAGGAGCGGTTTTAACCGCGATTGGTAGCCCATCGCGGTTAAAACCGCTCCTACAGGTTAAGCTTCGCCTGCTTCTACGCGCCGGGTGATGACCCACTGTTGGGCGATAGACAAGGTGTTATTCACGACCCAGTACAACACCAGGCCCGAGGGGAAGAAGGCAAAAAATACGGTAAAGACAATCGGCAACATCATCATCACCTTGGCCTGGATAGGATCCAGGGGCGCTGGGTTGAGCTTCTGCTGGATAAACATCGTCGCGCCCATAATCAGGGGCAGCACAAAATACGGGTCAGCGCTGGATAGATCTTTTAACCACAACATGAAGGGCGCCTGGCGTAGTTCGACACTTTCCAGCAATACCCAGTACAGCGCGATGAATACCGGAATCTGCACCAGAACCGGCAAGCACCCGCCCAGTGGGTTGATCTTTTCGGTCTTGTACATTTCCATCATGGCCTGGTTCAAGCGTTGCTTGTCATCACCATAACGTTCTTTCAAGGACTTGAGCCGCGGCGCGAGCTTGCGCATATTGGCCATCGATTTATAACTGGTTTCGGACAGCTTGAAGAAAACCAGCTTGATCAGCATGGTCAAGATGATGATCGCCCATCCCCAGTTATTAACCAGTGAGTGGATTTTATCCAGCAACCAGAACAAGGGTTGAGAAATAAAGGTCAGCATACCGTAGTCAACTGTCAGCGCCAGTCCAGGGGCTATCGCATCCAGCTCATTTTGCAGCTTGGGGCCTGCGTATAAGCGGGCTGCCAGATTTGCCTGGGCGCCGGGCTCGACACGCGTCGAGCCGCCCACAAAACCCAGCACATAGCGGCCATCTTTCAATGCTCGCGAATAATAGCTGGCGGTAACGGACGCTTCCGGGATCCAGGCGGCCAGAAAATAATGCTCGATCATGGCGGCCCAACCGTTGCTGAATTCACGCTTCAGGTCGGTACCACGCATATCGCCGAAACTGATTTTCTGGTATTTGTCTTCCGGACTATAGATCACCCCACCCGTATAGGTATGCGCAATAAAAATCGAACCACCACCATCGTCTGCCTCAGTTTGTTGCAACTGGCGATAGGCGCGCGCCGACCAGGTTTGGTCACTCTGATTATCAATCAGAAATTCTACGTCGATTGCATAGCTGTCACGGTGAAAACGAAATAGCTTGGTAACCTTTACGCCGTCGGCGCTAGTCCAGTACAACGGTACTTCCAGCGTATCCTCTCCCACGCCTAAACTGTACTGGGTTTTTTCGGCTTTAAAAGTGGCGTAGTGGTTGGGTTCTTCATCGCCCGTTGAACGTAACCCAGCCTGGGCAATAAACAATTTGTTGTCACGGTCGGTTAATAGTTGAAACGGTAGGCTATCGGGTTTGGTCGTTTTTGGATAGACGGGTAGATCAACAATGCGCACGTCCCCACCCTGCGTATCAATCTCGACCTGCAGCACACCCGTGTCCACCCTGACCCGCTGCCCCTGCGCCATGCTCACAGGCGCGGCACCTTGCTGCACACTGGGCGCCTCGACACTGGGTAAGTCATCGCCTGTCGGTTGCTTTGCAAGCGCCGTTGCATTTTCCGCTTGAGCTTGATCTGTTGCCGCCTGTTCAGGTACAGGTTTTGGGCCATAGTCATCAACCCATGCCTGCCATATCAATAAAAACAGGAACGACAGCGCAATGAAGAGTAAGACGCGTGGATTATCCATGATGCGTTTGCTTCTCCGGCACCGGATCTAATCCACCGTTGTGCCAGGGGTGGCAACGTCCAAGCCGCCGCACAGCCAGCCAACTGCCATGCAGTGCGCCGAAACGTTTGACCGCAGTACAGGCATAGTGCGAACAGCTTGGATAGTAACGGCAATGGTTACCCAGCCATGGACTGACAGCCCAGCTATAAGCCTTTATGAGCAGAACAATTAATGTGCGCATTAGTTTGAAATAGTGTGCCAGTGTTTGGCCAGTGCGGTACTTATTTGCTGGTTATTATGTGCAGCAATACCTAACCTCGAAATGACAACGATATCCTGCGCTCCCAACAACTGCAGATGTTTTCTGAAACTTTCCCGGATCAGGCGTTTCAGCCGGTTTCTGTAAACCGCATTACCGCTGTTTTTTATCGAAATCGCCATACCCAGGCGCGGACTTCCCAAGCTATTATCCACTGCGAGCACGGTTAGATACCGGTCACTGGATTTATAACGGTTTTGCTTGAACACCCGCTGGAATTCGGCAGGTTTCAGTAACCTGAGTCTACGGGGAAAATGCGCCGCAGCGACGCCCAAGGATTCGATAAATCAGGCTGACAGACGTGCGCGGCCTTTGGCGCGGCGGGCATTAATTACCCTGCGTCCAGCCTTGGTTTGCATCCGTGCACGGAAGCCGTGCGTACGTTTGCGCTTTAGGTTGCTCGGTTGAAAGGTTCTCTTCATGGCGCAATCTGTCCCGTAAAGTTAAACAAACCCGCACGGACGCGGGTTACACAGATCGCGCAGGTTACTGTTTCAGTGCCCATGCGTCAACACTATAGTCAAAAATTTTGTTTGCTTTTGGTTGTGGATAACTTCGATGGTCGGGGTTAGACTTGTCTCCCTTTTTTCCTGTTAACCCGTTCGTCTGTGGAGTAAACATTGCAGGGATCACTCTGGCGACAGTGCCTGAATCAACTTGAAAACGAACTGCCCGAGCAGCAGTTTAATACCTGGATACGTCCATTACAGGCCGTTGAAGATGCCCAATCGGTCTGCCTGCTGGCGCCAAACCGGTTCGTTCTTGATTGGGTAAAAGATCACTATATCAATGATATACGATCAACTTTGGACAACCTCGAAACGCCCTTCCCGGTGCAGCTAAAAATTCAAATCGGCAGTTCAACAGCCAGTAACGTCGATAACGCAGCCAGCAGTACGCCACGGCATTCGGCTTCCCGCAGCCGGCAGCAAGCACTACAGGGGAATTTAAACAAGGATTTCACTTTCGATAATTTTATTGAAGGTAAATCAAATCAATTAGCCCGCGCCGCGTCTATGCAAGTCGCTGAAAATCCCGGTAGCGCGTATAACCCCCTCTTCATCTACGGTGGCGTTGGACTGGGGAAAACCCATTTGATGCATGCCGTCGGCCACCTGATTATTGAAAAAAATCCCGCGGCCAATGTTGTCTATCTGCATTCCGAGCGCTTCGTAGCCGATATGGTCAAAGCACTGCAACACAATGCGATCAATGACTTCAAACGGCACTACCGGTCAGTCGATGCCCTGCTCATCGATGACATCCAGTTTTTTGCCCGCAAAGAGCGCTCCCAGGAAGAGTTTTTCCATACCTTTAATGCCCTGTTGGAAGGACAGCACCAAGTCATTCTTACTTGTGACCGCTATCCGAAGGAAGTGAAAGGACTTGAAGAGCGTTTAAAATCCCGCTTTGGCTGGGGTTTGACGGTTGCCATTGATACACCCGAACTCGAAACCCGGGTCGCCATCCTCGTCAACAAGGCGGCCCAGTTCAATGTCGAATTACCGAATGATGTCGCCTTCTTCATCGCTAAAATCAGCAATTCAAATATTCGCGAACTGGAAGGCGCTCTGCGCCGGGTAATTGCCAGCGCACGCTTTACCGGTAAACCAATTGATCTGAAAATGGCCAAAGAAGCCCTGCGCGATCTGCTCGCATTGCGGGACAGACTGGTTTCTATTGAAAATATCCAGAAGACTGTGGTGGAATATTACAAAATACGCTTGGCTGATTTACTTTCAGCGCGTAGAACCCGCTCCATCACCCGGCCAAGGCAGATTGCCATGTCGCTGGCCAAGGAGCTTACTAATCATAGTTTGCCTGAGATCGGTGACGCCTTTGGTGGGCGTGATCACACCACTGTTCTACACGCCTGCCGGAAAGTCGCAGAACTGAGGGAGTCTGATCACTATATAGCGGAAGAATATAATAACCTGTGGAGAATACTGACAGCATGATGTTTATAAGCTGTGGATAAGTTATTTAGAAAATATACATCCCAAACTATCCACAGCTTATAAACAGGGTAAAAGAGACTTATCAGAACCAATAATTCATACTTAAGCTATTGATATTAATTAACTAAACATAGTTATCCACAGATATTTTCTTCACTAATAATAGATTTAAGGAATATAAATATCTATGAAATTAACAATAGATAGAGATACGCTACTAAATCCACTTCAACAGGTCATCGGGGTGGTAGAACGGCGTCAGACATTACCTATATTAGGAAATTTACTCATTGAAGCTGATAACGATCAACTACAAATAACAGCAACGGATCTTGAAGTTGAAATTAAAGCAACGTGTAAAAACCCTATCGAAGAAGCAGGCCGTGTAGCCGTTCCAGCCCGAAAAATGATCGATATTTGCAAAGCCTTGCCGGAGGGTTCGCAAATTAAATTAGCGGCGACGGACACAAAGATACAGATCAAATCGGGTAAAAGCCGCTTTAATCTGGCCACTTTACCGGCAGATGATTTCCCGGTGGTTGAGAAGACAGCAGGGCAGACGCAGTTCTCCGTAGCACAATCTGATTTAAGAAACCTTATTGAAAGAACGAATTTTGCGATGGCGCAACAGGATGTGCGCTATTACCTGAATGGTTTATTACTAGAACTGACCGCAGGACAAATTCGAGCGGTCGCGACAGACGGGCACCGCCTGGCAACCTGTATCACGAAAGCTGAAATTACAAGCCCGGGTAAGCAACAAGTTATTGTGCCCCGAAAAGCTATTCAAGAATTACTCAGAATATTACAACAGAACGATGAGAAGGTTGAAGTAGAAGTAGGGAATAATCACCTTCGTTTGACTATGCGGGAACTCTGTTTTACATCCAAATTAGTCGATGGGAGGTTCCCGGATTATGAACGGGTGGTGCCAAAAGGTGGCGATAAACACATACTCGTCGACCGCGAATTATTTCGTCAGGCATTAACTAGAACATCGATCCTTTCGAATGAGAAATACCGCGGGATACGGCTAAATCTGGAAGAAAATACCATTAAAATACAAGCACATAATCCAGACCAGGAAGAGGCGGATGAAGAGTTTCAGGTCGATTATAAAGGCGGTGATCTGGAAATTGGCTTCAATGTTACCTATTTACTGGACGTATTAGCCAGTATACCAACGGAGCAAGTCGAGCTAACACTGAGCGATTCAAACAGTAGTTGTCTGATTGAACAACCGGGTACCGATCGTTACCGTTATGTTGTCATGCCGATGCGGCTATAAAAGTAACTGGCCACGGAAAAATACAGAATAATAGAATTTCTAAAAATAATATTTCTGTGTATTCCGTGGCAAATAGATAAAAATGCTGGCACTGGTCAGTGCCTAATCATCCTTAAGTCATGTTGCTACAGTCATTATCCATTAAGCGCTTTCGAAACATAGAGCGCGCAGAACTGGATTTTTCTCCAGGCCTGAACGTTATTTCAGGCTGTAATGCGGCGGGTAAAACAAGCTTACTCGAAGCCATATACTTTCTGGGTAGGGCAAATTCATTTAGAACAAATAAAGCCGTTGAGCTGATTCAACGGGAAACGAATGATTTTGAACTCTTTGCCAGAATAAGCCGGAAGCGAACATCAGCCATTCCGGTGGGAGTAGGGTATAGCAAGCAGGGGTTAGATATCAGGGTTCAGGGAGAAACTATACGAAGGTTATCCGAGTTGGCCGAGTTATTTCCAATGCAACTACTGGCTGGAAATATTCATCAATTGTTGGAAGATGGGCCAAGATTCAGGCGAAAATTTATGGATTGGGGTTTGTTTCACGTGGAACCTTCTTATGCTCAAGAGTGGCGCCGGTACCAGAGAGCATTAAAGCAGCGCAATGCGGCCTTGCGCAGTAAAGCAGCCCCCAATCAAATTATTGTATGGAATGATGATCTGGTTAATTCCTGCCAGGCCATTGATCGCCTAAGAGCCCAGTTTATAGATAATATAACTATAGATATCAATAAGCTATTTAATTTTTTAGTTAATAAACAGCATGCTATTACCATCAAATACCAATCCGGAATACCCGCAGGATTAGACTATGCAGCTTGTTTGGAACAGCAAATGGAAAAAGATCGGGAGCAGGGTTTTACCCAGTACGGAATTCACCGCGGTGATTTTACTTTTCAGGAACAGGGTAAAGATCTCATGCTGCAGTTATCAAGGGGCCAGCAGAAGCTGCTGGTTGTTGCTCTACAATTAAGTCAGCCCGCCCAGGGCCAAGGTACTGACTTTAATTCCAGAGGGCTTTACCTATTGGATGATCTTGGCGCTGAATTAGATAAACAGCACCAAAAGCGCGTGATCGAGTGTCTTACAGATATAGACGTACAAGGGTTTATTACGACAATTCAGGCAGATTCAGTTTTAAAGGAGTATCAGAACAGCACATTTAAAGTGTTTCACGTGGAACACGGAAATATCGAAGAAGTGGTATAATAGGCCGGTTGCCTAGGGAATTCTGTCATGTCTGATAATAAAACTTATGATTCATCTAATATCAAAGTCTTAAAGGGCCTTGATGCCGTTAGAAAACGTCCCGGAATGTACATTGGTGATACGGATGATGGTACTGGATTACACCATATGGTCTTTGAGGTCGTCGATAACTCGATCGATGAGGCGCTGGCCAAATACTGCTCTGAAATATCCGTAATTCTCCACAGCGATACTTCTGTCACTATAAAAGATGATGGGCGTGGAATTCCGGTTGATATTCACCCGGAAGAAGGGCGGTCAGCGGCAGAAGTTATCATGACGGTGCTGCACGCGGGCGGTAAGTTTGATGATAATTCCTACAAAGTATCTGGCGGTCTTCACGGAGTGGGCATTTCCGTTGTTAACGCCTTATCGGAATATTTGCGATTGACCATCCGCCGTGATGGTGAGGTGCATTTCCAGGAATACTATATGGGTGAGCCACAAGCGCCCATAAAAGCCATTGGCAAAACAGAAGAAACGGGTACAGAGATTCGCTTCAAACCCAGTAGCGAAACCTTTAGTGATATCAATTATCACTATGATATCTTAGCTAAACGTTTGAGAGAGCTATCCTTTTTAAATTCCGGGGTGAGGATTCGCCTCACAGATGAACGATCTGATAAAGAAGATCTTTTTGAATACCAGGGCGGTATTCAGGCCTTTGTAGCACACTTAAATCGTAATAAGACACCGTTGCATCCGACAGTGTTTTACTTAAACGGGGAAAAAGACGGTGTGGGCGTTGAGGTGGCTTTGCAGTGGAATGATTCTTACCAGGAAAATATTTTTTGTTATACCAACAACATTCCTCAACTTGATGGTGGCACCCATTTAGCCGGTTTCCGCGGTGCGCTCACGCGTACCCTAAACCAGTACATGGAAAAAGAGGGTATCAGTAAAAAGGCAAAAATATCGACCACCGGTGATGATGCGCGCGAAGGCCTTACGGCGGTACTCTCCGTTAAGGTACCGGATCCTAAATTTTCGTCGCAGACCAAGGAAAAGCTGGTTTCTTCCGAGGTAAAAGGCATCGTGGAATCCACCGTAGGAGAGAAACTTGAAAGCTATCTCCTTGAAAATCCTAAAGAAACTAGAGCCATCACAGCAAAAATCATCGAAGCTGCCTGTGCCCGGGAAGCCGCAAGAAAAGCCCGCGAGATGACCCGGCGTAAAGGCGCACTGGATATTGCTGGTTTGCCAGGCAAACTGGCCGATTGCCAGGAGCGCGATCCGGCGCTCAGCGAACTGTTCCTGGTGGAGGGTGATTCCGCCGGCGGTTCTGCCAAGCAGGGTAGGGATCGTAAGTATCAGGCTATCCTCCCGCTGAAAGGTAAAATTCTCAATGTAGAAAAAGCGCGTTTTGACAAGATGCTGTCTTCCGTTGAAGTCGGCACACTCATCACGGCGCTGGGCTGCGGAATAGGGCGCGACGAATTTAATATCGAGAAACTGCGCTATCACCGTATCATCATCATGACGGATGCCGATGTCGATGGATCGCATATTCGTACCTTGCTGTTAACGTTCTTTTACCGCCAGATGCCTGAGTTAATCGAAAATGGTTATATTTATATTGCCCAACCCCCTTTGTACAAAGCCAAGAAAGGCAAGCAGGAACAGTACGTTAAAGATGACAGTGAATTAAGGGCATATCTGATATCAGCGGCGCTGGACAAAGCGAGCCTGTACGTCACCAAAGATGCCCCGGCATTAACCGGCCCCGGGCTGGAAACATTGACCCAGCAATTCATGATTGTTATGGCATCCATTGAACGTTTATCACGACGCTACAATGCTACGATTCTGGAAAAAATGATTTACTTACCGCAGCTCGCTGAAGCAGATTTGTACGATAAGGAAAAAGTGAAAACCTGGTGCGCGGAGCTTGAGCAACGTATCAATGCGGATCAAACCGCAGGAGTGCGCTATGAAATAATCTCGGCTGCGGCTGAAAGCGATGGCTTCAATCTTATTATCCGCAAATTAACCCACGGCATCTTATCCAGCGAGCAAACTATGCACGATGATTTCTTTTCCAGTGCAGAGTATCGCCGCATGGTGGCGTTGGGTAAGCAACTCGACGGATTATTGAGTGAAGACGCCTTTGTCCAACGTGGCGAAAAGCAACAAGAAGTCAGCAGCTTTAAACAAGCCATCAACTGGATGATGGATGAAGCAAAACGCGGCCAGCACGTACAACGCTACAAAGGTTTGGGAGAAATGAATCCAGATCAACTTTGGGAAACCACCATGAACCAGGATAGCCGGCGTTTACTACAGGTAAGAATTGAAGATGCTGTTGCGGCGGATGAAATCTTTACAACCTTGATGGGTGACCAGGTCGAACCACGGCGTGATTTTATTGAAAGCAATGCGTTGTTGGTGTCGAATTTGGATGTGTAGCTAAACGAATGAAGTGTTCTTGGATGCTATGGAAACAGCAGCGCTGCACGTGGTGCCTATCATAAACTTTCCTAATTAGGTCTATCCGTAAGCTATAAAATACTGTATATTTAACCAGTACTTATAGATATGAATCAAGGAGTTATAAATGGCCCAGAATAAAATTCAATTTCAAAAAGGCGTGAGTTTACCTGAATTCATGGGGCTTTACGGTACCGAAAAGCACTGCTTTGACGCATTATTTCAGTGGCGCTGGCCCGATGGGTTCATTTGCCCAAGCTGTGGCGGCAAGAAAAGCTGTCAATTAAACACGCGTCAACTTCAACAATGTAATACCTGCCATCATCAAACCTCATTGACGGCGGGTACAATATTCGAGTCTACCAAGCTTCCCTTAACCCCGTGGT
>CAYPEL010000094.1:0-10473 GCA_964409635.1 uncultured Gammaproteobacteria bacterium
AAACCAAATATATTGATGGCCTGTTTTTCGCCGGTCAGATCAACGGTACCACCGGCTATGAAGAAGCCGCTGCGCAAGGGTTGCTGGCAGGTATCAATGCCGCCTTGAAAGTGCAGGCAAAAGACGCCTGGAGCCCACGTCGCGACGAAGCGTATCTAGGCGTACTGGTCGACGATCTGATTACCCGCGGCACCAACGAACCCTACCGTATGTTCACCAGCCGCGCCGAATACCGTTTGTTATTGCGCGAAGATAATGCCGATTTACGCCTCACTGAAACCGGCCGTAACCTGGGCCTGGTCGATGATCAACGCTGGCATGCGCTGTGTGAAAAGCGCGAAGCCATTGAGCAGGAACAACAGCGTTTAAAAGATATCTGGGTACGCCCGGCAACGCCCGCAGCAGAAGTGCTCCAACAAAAGCACGGTGAACAGATAAAACAGGAGCAACGGCTGGCGGATTTATTGCGGCGCCCCAACCTTAAGTATGCCGATCTGATGGCGCTGGAGGCATCTGGCCCCGGTGTCAGTGATGCAAAAGTGGCCGAACAGGTGGAAATTCAGGCTAAATATCACGGCTATATTGAGCGCCAGCGCGAGGAAATAGAACGCCAGCGACGGCACGCCAGTAAACCTTTGCCCGTGGAGCTGGATTATCAAAGCGTAATGGGCTTGTCGTCTGAAGTGAGGGAAAAACTGCTTGCGGTGCGTCCCGAAACCATCGGTCAGGCAGCGCGCATTCCCGGCATGACACCCGCCGCTGTGTCTCTGTTGCTGGTGCATTTAAAAAAATCCAGTTACAAAACTCAACGCTCCGCTTGATAAACAGGCCGCAATCGATTTCGCCCAGTTGGCGAAATCTCTTGAACTCTATTCTGTAAAGGTTGAGTAATCCCGTGTCTTATGTGGCAAAAGTTTTTCGGTAGGCGTTTTTTATGAGCGCGGAATTAGCCACACAAATCGCCGCTGGCTGCGAAGCGCAACAGTTACCGGTCACACAAGAAGTCATCCACAAACTGGCAGCTTTTGTTAAACTGCTGTTCAAGTGGAATCAGGTTTATAATCTGACGTCGGTACGGAAAACGGCAGACATGGTCGATCGACATATACTCGACAGCCTCATCGTCATGCCGTGGATCAAGGGGCCGGATCTGCTCGATGTCGGCAGTGGCGCGGGTTTGCCGGGGTTACCGCTGGCTATCGTAAAACCAGACCTGGTGGTTACCTGTCTGGATGCAAATGCCAAAAAAACGCGGTTTATGCAACAGGCAATCAGTGTGTTGGGTTTACAGAATGTACAGTTAGTGCACTGTCGGGTGGAAACCTTTCAGCCTGAGCGGCCGTTTCATCAGGTAATAAGCCGGGCCTTTTCGTCGCTGCAGCAGATGCACGAAAAATCCGCGCCGCTATGCCAGGCAAAGGGTGAACTGCTCGCCATGAAAGGCGTAAACCCAGTCGAAGAATTAGCCGTCTTGCGGGCAATAGGGTGCGAACCGCAAGTCATAAAGTTACAGATACCCGGCCAGGATGCACAACGGCATCTGGTCAAGTGGACGCCCAGCGGAGCAAGCAAAACAGCATGACTCGAATCATAGCAATTACAAACCAGAAGGGCGGCGTAGGCAAGACGACGACGACAGTGAACCTGGCGGCGTCACTGGCGGCAACCCGGCGTAAGGTTTTACTCATTGATCTGGATCCGCAGGGCAATGCCACCATGGGCAGTGGCATCGATAAAAATTCCGTCGAATGGAGCGGTTACCACGCGCTGATGGGTGAAATCGGCCTGCGCGACGCCCTGCTTTATTCAGAAGAAGCGGGGTTTCACGTATTGCCGGGCAACAGCGATCTGACCGCCGCCGAAGTCGAACTTATCCAGGTCGAGGATCGCCAGTCGCGTCTCGCCCACCTGCTGCTGGAAGTGGGGGACGAATTTAATTATGTATTGATAGATTGTCCACCGTCCCTGAATCTACTGACGTTAAATGCGCTGACAGCGGCGGACTCGGTCTTCATTCCGATCCAATGTGAATATTATGCCTTGGAAGGTCTGTCGGCGTTAATCGAAACCGTGCAGCAGATCCAGGCCTCCATCAACCCACGTTTACAAATCGAAGGCTTGTTACGCACCATGTTTGACGCGCGCAACAATCTGGCTAACCAGGTAGCAGAACAGCTGGTCAAACATTTTGGTGACAAGGTCTATCGCACCATCATCCCGCGTAATGTCCGCCTGGCCGAAGCGCCCAGCTACGGATTACCGATCATTAAGTATGATAAAACCTCGCGCGGTGCTATCGCCTATCTGGCCTTGGCCGCAGAGTTGGTGCGCCGTGAACAGGAAGCTGAGCAACCGGAACAAACACGCGCCGAAGCTTAATAAAGCCAAGGGTTTAACCTAATATAAGTTGGACTTAATGTCTCAGACTGCTCTGCAGTTCTGTTAACATAGCGTGACCCAACAGCGGTCACGTAATTTTAAATTACTAAAGCGAATTTTAATTATGGCAGTAAAAAAACGAGCCTTAGGCCGCGGACTAGACGCCTTACTGGGCACGGCGCGCACGGAACCCCCCGTCAGTGCGGTTAAACCGGTTCCGGCCGCCGTCAAAAATGTACATGGCGACTTCCGCACGCTCGGCGTTGAGCAACTGCAGCGTGGTCAATTCCAGCCGCGCAAGGACATGCACCAGGAAAGCCTCGACGAACTGGCGGATTCAATCCGTGCTCAGGGTCTGGTGCAGCCTATTGTGGTGCGCCCGCTTGGTGGCAACCGCTATGAAATCATCGCCGGTGAACGGCGTTGGCGGGCCGCACAGTTGGCTGAGCTGAAAGAAGTGCCGGTCGTGATACGTGAGATCGACGACCGCGCCGCCATCGCGATGGCGTTGATCGAAAATATCCAGCGCGAAGATCTGAATCCACTGGAAGAGGCCAATGCCCTGCAACGTTTGATCAAAGAATTTGAAATGACCCACCAGCAGGCTGCAGAAGCGGTAGGCCGCTCCCGGGCAGCCGTGTCCAACCTGCTGCGGTTGCTTGATCTTGGGGACATTGCCACGGATTTAGTGCTGCGCGGCAAACTGGAAATGGGCCACGCCCGCGCCTTACTGGCTTTGAACGGTCAACGCCAGGCGGATGCTGCCCAGCAGGTAGTCAAACAGGGCTTGTCAGTACGCGCCACAGAAAGGCTGATGCAAAAACTGCAGGCGGCAGCGGACGTCAAGCCAAAACAATCCGCCAGCCGCCGCCGCGACCCTAATCTGGTGCGTTTGGAACAGGATTTAGCTGAGAAGGTCGGCGCGCCGGTAGCGATCCAATACAATGACAAAGGCCACGGCAAGCTGACAATCGCCTATAACAGCCTGGATGAACTCGACGGTATCCTCGAACATATCCAATGAATTCTATAATAGTATTGACCCCGCCTATCGCCGGTCATTATACTTTGCCGCCGTTTCATCGTTACGGATCCGGTGGACACTAGTCTATATCGGTTGTTTTTTTACCAGCTTTTGCTGGTCGCAACTACATCCGCCGTTTTTTTATTCGTATTTGGGCGTTTTCCGGCCGGATCCGTGTTGTTTGGAGGCCTGATAGCGGCGGCTAATGTCATGCTGCTAGCGCGCGCTGCTCGCCGGGAAACACAACCGACGATGGCTGGCGCGCAGCAAGCGTTGTTGGCGTTTTACAGTTGCGCGGTGACGCGGTTTGTTGCCGTTGCGGGCTTATTCATACTGGGTATGGGCATTTTAAAGTTACACCCACTGGCCGTGCTGGCAGGATTTATTGCTGGACAGTCGGTGTTGTTTTTTCCACAAACTAGAAAGCAAATAGCGAAATAGGATCATGGCGTCAGAAGGCCTAACAGCATCGGAATATATCAAGCACCACCTGACCAATCTCACTTATGGTCAACACGCCGATGGTCATTGGGGCATAGCGCATAGTGGTGAAGAAGCCGCGGCAATGGGGTTCTGGTCGATCAATCTTGACACCATGTTCTGGTCAGTGTTTCTGGGCGCCCTGTTTCTATGGTCATTCCGCAAGGTGGCCAAAAAAGCCGACAGCGGTGTACCGGGCGGTTGGCAGAATTTTGTCGAAATGCTGGTTGAATTTGTCGACAGCAGCGTGAAAAGTGGTTTTCGCGCCCGTAACCCAATGATCGCGCCCATGGCGCTGACGATCTTTGTCTGGGTCTTCCTGATGAACCTGATGGATCTGGTGCCGGTCGACTGGATTCCCTCCCTGGCGCAGGCTGGTGGCATACATTTTATGAAAGTGGTGCCATCGACCGATCCTAACGCGACCTTTGGTATGGCGATTGCCGTGTTCATGCTGATGATTTTTTACAGCCTGAAAATCAAAGGCCCGGTCGGTTTCCTGTCCGAATTGACCATGCACCCGTTTGCATCGAAAAACCCGATCCTGCAAGCCCTGTTTATACCGATAAACTTCATCCTCGAATTTGTGGCGCTGCTATCAAAACCACTGTCACTGTCACTGCGTTTGTACGGCAACATGTTCGCCGGTGAAATGATCTTTATTCTTATCGCGCTGATGTACGGCGGTGGCTGGTTGGTCGGTTTGTTTGGCGGCTTCCTGCAACTCGGCTGGGCGATTTTCCACATTCTGATAATTACCTTGCAGGCGTTTATCTTTATGACCTTGACGATAGTCTATATGGATATGGCTTATCAGACGGGCGATGACCACTAACGTATTAAACAACTTTTTACTATTTTACATTAGGAGAAAACAATGACTGAAGTTACCGCAATGCTCTATATTGCCGGCGCTATCATGATGGGGCTGGGTGCTTTGGGCGCCGCCATCGGTATCGGTATCCTGGGTGGACGTTTCCTGGAAGGTGCTGCACGCCAGCCTGAACTGATTCCGACTTTAAGGGGCCAGTTCTTCCTGATGATGGGCCTGACCGACGCGGTACCGATGATTGCAGTCGGTGTGGCGTTTTATGTCATCTTCGCCGTCGCAGTCTAAGCTGCCCGCCACACTTACGGCGTTCAACGTACAAGGCATGTATCACGTATGAATATTAATCTGACGTTAATCGGACAGACGATTACGTTCTTCTTCTTTGTGTGGTTCTGCATGAAATATGTGTGGCCACCGCTGATCAATGCGTTGCAGGAACGTAAAGAAACCATTGCTGAAGGACTGGCAGCGGCTGATCGCGGCAAGCACGAACAGGAGCTCGCCCAGCAAAAAGCGATTGAGAAACTTCAGCAGGCCAAACAGCAGGCCAACGAAATTATCGGCCGGGCGGATAAGCGTGCGGCTGAAATTGTCGAAGCGGCCAAGAACGAAGCTGTGGAAGAGGGCAATCGCCTGAAAACGGCGGCACAGGCTGAGATCGGCCAGGAAATCAATCGAGCGAAGGAAGTCTTGCGCGGTCAGGTTGCGCAGATTGCGACCGCTGGAGCCGGCCGTATTCTCAAGCGTGAGCTGGATGCATCGGCCAACGATGACCTGATCAAAGACTTGGTCGCGCAAATCTAGATGTCTGAGCAAAGCCACCAAGACAGCGCATTGCCAGAAGGGGAAGCCTCGCTGGCGCGGCCTTATGCCAAAGCGGTTTTCGAACTGGCCAAAAGCCAGAGCGGCTACCAGCAGTGGGACGAAAAGCTCACTTTCATGGCGGCAGTGACAGGTAACCCGGTGATGCGTGAAGCGCTGGATAATCCACGCTTAACACACAGTGATGCGGCGGCTATGCTGATCAAAGTATGTGACGGCAAGATTGATGCGGATGCAGAAAACCTGTTACGCATCCTGGCTGAAAATGGCCGCCTGTCGCAGCTACCCATGATCGCTGGGCAGTATCGCCGACTGCGTGATGAAGCCGAAGGGACGGTCGAAGTCGAAGTCATTTCCGCACATCCGCTGAAAGATGAGCAAACCACGGCCATCGCCGGGGCGTTAAAAAAACGCCTGGGCCGCGACGTGCAACTGAATTGTTCTGTGGACGAAGCATTGGTAGGTGGCGCAGTGATCCGCGCCGGTGACCTGGTAATAGATGGGTCAGCGGCGGAACACCTGCGGCAATTATCCAGCGCTTTGAGCCACTAATAGAGGACGCAAGCAATGCAACTTAATCCATCTGAAATTAGTGATCTGATCAAACAGCGTATCGAGGGTTTTGAAGCCGCCTCCGAAGCGCGCAGTGAAGGCACCCTGGTGAGCCTGACCGATGGCATCTGCCGTATCCACGGACTGGCCGATGTTATGCAGGGCGAAATGATCGATTTTGGCAATGACCTGTTTGGCATGGCGCTGAACCTTGAGCGTGACTCGGTCGGCGCGGTGATCCTCGGCGACTGCAAACACATCAAAGAGGGTGACAAGGTCAAATGCACCGGGCGTATTCTGGAAGTACCCATTGGTGAAGCTTTGCTGGGTCGTGTGGTCGATTCATTGGGCAACCCGATCGATGGTAAGGGGCCGATAAAGGCTACTGAAACTTCCGCGATAGAAAAAATCGCGCCCGGCGTTATTGAACGCAAGTCGGTCAATGAGCCGGTACAAACAGGGTTGAAATCAATTGACTCCATGGTGCCGATTGGCCGCGGTCAGCGCGAACTGATTATCGGTGACCGCCAGACGGGTAAGACTGCGGTGGCCATCGACGCCATCATTAACCAGAAAGGCACCGGCGTTAAATGCATTTATGTCGCCATTGGCCAGAAGAACTCATCGATCGCCAGTGTCGTGCGCAAACTGGAAGAACACGGCGCGATGGATCACACCATTGTCGTTGCCGCCGCTGCCGCTGAGTCGGCCGCCATGCAATACATCGCACCTTACGCGGGTTGTACAATGGGCGAATATTTTCGCGACCGCGGCCAGAATGCGCTGATAATTTATGACGACTTGACCAAACAGGCCTGGGCCTACCGCCAAGTATCCCTGTTGTTGCGCCGTCCGCCGGGCCGGGAAGCTTACCCAGGGGATGTTTTCTACCTGCATTCACGTTTGCTGGAACGCTCAGCGAAAGTGAATGCGGACTATGTGGAAAAATTTACCAACGGCGAGGTCAAAGGCAAGACCGGCTCCTTGACAGCGCTGCCGATTATAGAAACCCAGGCGGGTGACGTTTCCGCCTTTGTGCCGACCAACGTTATCTCGATTACGGACGGCCAGATCTTTCTTGAGTCCGATCTGTTCAACGCCGGTATCCGGCCTGCCATCAACGCCGGCCTATCCGTATCCCGGGTAGGTGGCGCCGCCCAGACCAATGTCATCAAGAAACTGGGTGGTGGTATCCGGCTGGCACTGGCGCAGTATCGTGAACTGGCGGCCTTCGCACAGTTTGCCTCGGATCTCGACGAAACCACGCGTAAGCAACTGGAACGTGGTCAGCGCGTTACCGAACTGATGAAACAGGCACAGTATGCACCGATGTCGGTGGGAGAAATGGCGCTGTCACTGTTCGCCGCTAACGAAGGTTTCCTCGATGACGTCGAAGTCAACAAGGTTGTCGCCTTTGAAGCTGCACTGCTAGCGCATTTCCGTTCCAGCTTTGGCAGTGAGCTCGACGCTATTAACAACAAGCCTGATTACAACGATGATGTTGCGGCAACCCTGCGCAAGATTGCCGAAGATTTTGTTGCCAACGGCGCTTACTAAACGCACCACCTTATTTCAGGAAAACCAATGGCCGGCGCAAAAGAAATACGCACTCAGATTAAGAGCATCCAGAATACGCAGAAGATAACCAAAGCCATGGAAATGGTCGCGGCGAGTAAAATGCGTAAGGCCCAGGATCGCATGCGCGCGTCCCGGCCTTACTCGGAAAAAATGCGTAATGTAGTTGCCCATATGGGCAAGTCACATCCCGAATACAAGCATCCGTATCTGATACAGCGTGATGCAAAGCGGGTTGGCTTGATAATTGTTTCCACTGACCGAGGACTCTGTGGTGGCTTGAACACCAACCTGTTCAAGAACGCCGTAAAATCCATGCTAGCCTGGCAAGACCAGAACCTGGAGATCGATCTAACCATAATAGGCACCAAGGCGGCGGGTTATTTCAAACGGCTGGGTGGCAATGTGGTTTCGCAAGTATCACACCTGGGCGATTCTCCGTCTGTTGAAGAATTGATTGGATCAGTAAAGATCATGCTCGATGCCTACGACGAAGGCCGCATCGACCGCCTCTTTATTGCCAACAACGTGTTCGTCAACACCATGACCCAGCAGCCGGTGGTCGAACAGTTGTTGCCAATTGCAGGCAATGAAGATGATAAAGAACTCAAACACCACTGGGATTACATCTATGAGCCAGGCGCCAAACAGGTGATGGATGCCTTGCTGATGCGTTACATAGAATCGCTGGTGTATCAGGCGCTGGTGGAAAATATCGCCTGTGAAATGGCCGCACGTATGGTTGCAATGAAAGCCGCCTCTGATAACGCCGGCGACCTGATCGGTGAATTGCAGCTGGTGTACAACAAAGCGCGCCAGGCAGCTATTACCCAAGAGCTGTCAGAAATCGTCAGCGGCGCATCAGCGGTATAATTTTTTCAAAGGGGTCAGACTCGATTGATCTGGCTCTATGTGGATTTTTTCGATAGTCAGATCAATCGAGTCTGACCCCTTTGAAAAAATCAAAAATTTTATTTGCATGAGGACTTGATATGAGTTCCGGAAACATAGTTGAAATCATTGGCGCTGTAGTTGACGTGGAATTTCCACGCGATTCCGTGCCCAAAGTTTACGATGCCCTGAATGTCGAATCGGTCGGTCTGACGCTGGAAGTACAGCACCAGCTCGGCGACGGTATTGTACGCACCATCGCCATGGGATCTACCGACGGCGTTAAGCGTGGTGTTGATGTGACCAATACCGGCTCACCGATTATGGTACCCGTCGGGCAGGGTACACTGGGCCGCGTTATGGACGTGCTGGGGAATCCGATCGATCAAGCCGGTGCGATTAAAGCGGATAAAAAAATGCCCATTCACCGCGAACCACCGGTGTATGCGGATCAAGCGGCCAACGTGGATATTCTGGAAACGGGTATTAAGGTTATCGACCTGATCATGCCGATCTCCAAGGGCGGCAAGATCGGTCTGTTCGGCGGCGCCGGTGTCGGCAAGACCGTTACCCTGATGGAACTGATTCGTAACATCGCGGTTGAACACTCTGGCTTCTCAGTATTTGCCGGTGTTGGCGAACGTACCCGCGAAGGCAACGATTTCTATTACGAAATGCAGGAAGGCGGCGTGCTCGATAAAGTGTCGCTGGTTTACGGCCAGATGAACGAACCACCGGGTAACCGCTTACGGGTGGCGTTGACGGGGCTGACCATCGCCGAAAACTTCCGAGATGAAGGCCGCGACGTGTTGATGTTTATCGATAACATTTACCGTTACACACTGGCCGGCACCGAAGTATCCGCACTGCTTGGCCGTATGCCCTCCGCGGTGGGTTACCAGCCGACTTTGGCAGAAGAAATGGGTGTGTTGCAGGAACGCATTACGTCGACCAAGACGGGTTCGATTACCTCTTTCCAGGCGGTATATGTGCCGGCCGACGACCTGACCGACCCGTCTCCAGCCACAACCTTTGCTCACCTGGATGCGACGCTGGTGCTATCACGCCAGGTTGCCGAACTCGGTATCTACCCGGCGGTGGATCCGCTCGATTCGACCTCCCGCCAGCTCGATCCGCTGATCGTCGGTAACGAACACTACGATACCGCGCGGGCCGTGCAGGGTATTTTGCAGCGTTACAAAGAATTGCGCGACATCATCGCTATTCTGGGTATGGACGAACTGTCGGAAGACGACAAACAGGCCGTGTCCCGGGCGCGTAAAATCCAGCGTTTCCTGTCGCAGCCCTTCTTCGTCGCGGAAACCTTTACCGGTACGCCAGGTAAATACGTGTCGCTGAAAGATACCATCGCAGCGTTCAAAGGCATCGTCAACGGTGATTACGACGAACTGCCAGAACAGGCTTTCTACATGGTTGGCACCATCGAAGAAGCCGTCGAAAAAGCCAAGACACTTTAAGCTAAGGATAAACTATGGCCATGACCATTCACATCGATATCGTCAGCGCCGAAGCGGAAATATTTTCCGGCCAGGCCAACATGGTGTTCGCCCCTGCCGAAATGGGCGAGGTTGGTATCGCACCCCGACATACGCCTATGCTGACACGCCTGAAAGCGGGCGAAGTCAGGCTGCAAATGGAAGGCAAGGAAGAACAGTTTTTTTACGTCTCCGGCGGCATGCTCGAAGTGCAGCCACACGTCATAACCGTGTTGGCCGATACGGCGATGCGCGCTAAAGACCTTGATGAGGCCTCGGTCCTAAAAGCTAAAGAGGCCGCCGAAAAAGCCATGGCAGACCGAAAGAGTGATTTCGACTATGCCAAGGCAAAGGTAGAATTTGCCGAAGCCGCAGCGCAACTACGTACGATTCAAAAGATCCGCGATAAGGCCAAGCGCTAA
>CAYPEL010000095.1:0-10467 GCA_964409635.1 uncultured Gammaproteobacteria bacterium
GCTTGGGCGGTTGCCCGGGGTTGGCGCTGACAAGGAATTCAATTTGATCCAGGCCGTGCGGACTCGGCTTGCGGTCTGCTTGCTGGCTTACAGCTATTTCAAATTGCCCGCCTTCCATGCCCAGTGCCTGCATGGCGCCGGTTACCGACTGGCCAAGTTTTTTTGCAGTTTGCTGGCGCTTACGGTGTAGTTTATTAGCCAGCTCCAGGTAACTGGCTTTGGATGCATCGCGCTGCTTTTCCAGTTCGATCAGTATTTCATCGGCCTGCTCAAGTTGTGCCAGTTCAGATTCGAGCTGGCGGGCAAGTGCAGGCAGTGTGTCTGCTGCAACGTGATGCTTGCGTGCCTGGGTGTGAATTAAGTCCAGACGCTGCTCTACCGTTTTAAGCCGGGCTGGATCCAGTTCCAGGCGCTGTTGATAACCACTAATTTGATCAACGGCTTCCTGAATCTGGATGAGTGCATTGTTCAGGCACTCGCCGAGACCGCTCAGCGTGGTATCCAGATTGCTGAGCTCCCGGGCGTCCTGTAGAGCCTGGCTGATGTTGCTATATACAGCCTGCTCATCATTGTTATAAAGCAGATCGAGGTTACGTTGGCAGGTTTCGATAAGCTGTTCTGCATTAGACAGGCGTTTGTGCTCAGCGTGCAGGCTTTCGAGTTCGCCATCCTCTACGGCCAGCTCTTCCAGTTCGCGGAACTGGAAACGCAGAAATTCCAATTTTGAATCGCGATCTTGGCCCTTGCCCAGTAGATCGGTTATTTGCTGGTCGGCATTTTGCCATAGTTGATGGGCTTTCAGCAGCTGCTGCAACAATTTCTGGTGCTGCCCGTGCGTATCGAGTAATTCGCGTTGCGCACTGCGCTGCATCAACGATTGATGTTCATGTTGGCCATGAATATCAACCAGCCACGCGCCCAGCGTGCGCAGTGATTGCAGAGGTACGGCTGTACCGTTGATGAAAGCCCGGGAGCGGCCTTCGTGGTGGATAACGCGGCGCAGCTGGCACTCGTCTTCAGCGTGATCCAGCGACTGTTCCTGCAGCCATTCTGAAACCATGGGTAAGGTTTGAATGTTAAAACTGGCGCTAAGGTCAGCGCGCTCTGTGCCGTGCCGGACACTGTCGGTATCGGCCCGGTCGCCGAGCAGCAGACCCAGAGCGCCGAGCAGGATGGATTTGCCGGCGCCGGTTTCGCCGGTGAGCGCCGTCATGCCTGCTGATAACTCGAGATTGAGTTGATCAATAATGGCAAAATCCCGAATGTGAAGTGAGGTTAGCAATGCTTTTAGCTGTGTTTACAGTGTGATTACCTGGTCGGGCATATTACCCGCTAAGGCAGAGTATAGGTCTGGAAAACAGCCTATGGTTGCGCCGTCGACCAGTTTGCCATCGATTTCACGTTCATAGCAGCATTTGTCGCAACCCATCAACAGGATATTTTTTTGTTTGGCGACTTTGGCCAGGCGTTCGCCTATTGGGTTGCCCCCGGCCAGGATGTAAGCGTTGTCCTCAAAGAAAAACATACCGGCAACTTCCACGCCGTGTGCATCATTTTCCAATTGTGGAAGGATCATTTGGCCGAGTTTATAAGAGACACTGTGTCCCTGAGTTGAAAATATATAGGCGACTTTCAATTTTATAGCTCCTCTTTAATACTTGTAATAAAAAAATACTGGTTTATCCCGCCCAGCTGAGTTTTTTCCGCATGGTATTAAAATGGTCATGACCCGCAGGGTGGAGCAGTCTGAACTGGTGGGTCATACGCTGGATATGGATCTGGTCACCGGGCAGCAGGGGGAAATTTATCTGGCCATCGCAGGTGATTTGTGCCTTCTCGGTGCCGTTGCCGCGCACCTTGATAACAATACTGGAATGCTCATCCACGACCACAGGCCGGTTGCTTAGTGTGTGTGGGCAGATGGGCACCAGGACAAAAGCAGGCAGGTTCGGTTCCAGGATTGGTCCGCCGCCGGATAAGGCGTATGCGGTCGATCCAGTGGGTGTCGAAATGATCAATCCATCAGCCCGTAAAGCATAAATGAAACGGCCGTTAATGGTGGTATCGAGTTCGATCATCCGGGCGATGTCCCATTTATGGATGACGACATCGTTCAGTGCGTTGCCTTCATTGACCACTTTTTCGTCACGAATTATCTCTGCGTGCAACAATGAGCGGCGTTCTTCATCGTACTGCCCGGCAAGAATTTCGCTCAGCCGTTCGTGTATTTCATCGGGCGAGATGTCCGTTAGAAAACCCAGCCTGCCCAGATTGATACCGAGTACCGGGATATCCGCTTCGGCCAAGCTGCGCGCCGCATTCAGCATGGTGCCATCGCCACCCACAACGATCGCGAGATCACAATTTTGTGACAGTTCGAGACGGCTATTAACCGTTAAGTCGGGCGCAGTAAAATAGCTCGCCGCGCTTTCATCCAGCGTTACATCCACGCCACGCTGCGCAAGCTCTGCGGTCAACTGGATGAGTGTTTCAGCAACACGCGGGTTTTCGAGCTTGGCGATGAGTCCGATGCGTTTGAAAGGGTTTGTCATTATTTCCGTTCCGGCTGCTTGTAGCCTGGTAGTCGTGTAAAAAATAACGCCTTGTTAAAACGGGCATTTAATTAGCCGGAATCGGACGTTATTTTTTTAATCTCTCTATGCTACCGGTTATAAAAATTCGATGCCAATAACGCTTGCCCGGGTCTCGTTTCATTGACAGCATGTAACCGTCTTGCTAGCGTGTTGGCACTCTAATGCGCCGAGTGCCAAAACGTGGCTTTACCCGAACTTTCCGATCGTGCCCAACAACTCCTCAAGGCGTTAACCGAACGCTATATTATTGAAGGCCAGCCGGTAGGTTCGCGAACCCTGGCGCGTGACGCCGGGCTGAAGCTGAGTCCGGCGACGATCCGCAATGTGATGGCTGACCTGGAAGACCTGGGGCTGGTGCGCTCGCCACATACCTCCGCAGGCCGCATTCCGACGGTGCAAGGCTACCGTATGTTTGTGGATACCTTGTTAACCGTACAACCACTGGAAAGCCAGGTTGTGGAGGTGATGAAATCCTCGCTGGTGAGCGACACGCTGTCCGGGCAACTGGTTGGTTCTGCGTCGGAGTTATTATCCGACGTAACGCGCATGGCCGGTATCGTCAGCCTGCCGAAGCGGGAGCATGCGGCCTTGCGGCGCGTCGAATTTTTGCCTTTGTCGAAGCGCAAGGTGTTGGCCATTCTGGTGATCAGCAATAAAGAAGTGCAGAACAGTATTATCGACACCGAGCGTGACTACAGCGCCTCGGAGTTACAGCAGGCATCGAATTATTTAAATGAACAGTTTGCCGGCAAGGAACTGAATGACGTGCGCGCCAAGATAGTGGCTGAATTACGGGAGGCGCGCGAATCCCTGAACGCGATGATGCAGGCCGCGATGGAAATGGCGGATCAGGTATTGGGTACGGCAGAGCAGGGTGATGATTACGTGCTGGCCGGTCAGACCAATCTGCTCGATTTTGAAGAATTCTGTAATGCTTCGACCATGCGCCATCTGTTTGAAGCCTTTAATGAAAAGAGCCACATCCTGAAACTGCTTGATCAATGCGTCCACAGTGAGGGTGTGCAGATATTTATCGGTGAAGAATCGGGGTATGAAATGCTCGATGAGTGCAGCGTGGTAACGGCGCCTTATACGGTTGATGGCGAAGTGCTTGGCGTGTTGGGCGTCATCGGGCCAACCCGGATGGCTTACGAGCGGGTGATACCGATTGTTGATGCCACGGCGCGAATTCTCAGCGCGGCCTTGAATTCAAGAAAATAGCCCCAACATTGTATGGCTAAGTTTGTTTTGCTGGGTATTAAGATTAATGTAAGTAATTAATAAAATATCTTATCTAATTGATTTAAAGAGGAAATAAATGGAAGATAATAAAGCGACTGACGCTCAGACCGACGATGAAGATGCAGTCGCAGAGGAAGCGAATGCCTCAGCCGAGACAGAAAATACAGCAGTAGAAGAGCAGGCTGAAGATGTGCATGTATTGCTGGAGGATGCGCGTAACAAGGCGGACGAGCACTGGAACCAGTTTTTACGCTTGCAGGCGGAAATGGAAAATTTGCGTAAACGTAATGAGCGCGATGTGGCGAATGCGCACAAGTTTGCGCTGGATAAATTTACCGCAGAGTTGCTGCCAGTAAAGGATAGCCTGGAGATGGGTCTTGCCGCGTCAACTGCAGGTGAGGCGATAAGTGCAGACAAGCTGAAAGAAGGTAATGAGCTGACGCTGAGAATGCTATCGAATACTTTTGATAAATTTAATATTAAAGAAATCAATCCATTGAATGAACAATTTAATCCTGAACATCATGAGGCGATGTCGATCCAGGAACGCGCTGATGTCGCGCCTAACACGGTCGTCACCGTGGTTCAGAAAGGCTACACATTGAATGACCGGCTGGTTCGTCCGGCAATGGTCATCGTTTCAAAGGCGGGCTAATAGGCCGACGGCGAATAGTTTAGCTGGCAGGCTTGAAAACATCATTCCTGCCCCAATTTAAACCTGTATCTGAATTTGAACTGAATATCTGAACTGGAGAAAAACAGCAATGGGCAAGATTATCGGAATCGACCTCGGCACCACAAATTCCTGTGTCGCCGTGATGGAAGGCGGCAAGCCACGGGTCATTGAAAACAGCGAAGGCGACCGGACTACGCCATCGATAGTCGCCTTTACGGGCGGCGATGAAGTGCTGGTTGGCCAGGCGGCCAAACGCCAGGCAGTGACTAATCCAACCAATACGCTCTACGCCGTTAAGCGCCTTATCGGCCGCCGTTTCGAAGATGCCGAAGTGCAGAAAGATATCGATCTGGTGCCTTATAAAATTGTTAAGGCCGACAACGGTGACGCTTGGGTAGAAGCCGATGGCAACAAGATGGCACCGCCGGAAGTGTCGGCGCGCGTGCTGCAGAAAATGAAAAAGACCGCCGAAGATTACCTGGGCGAAACGGTGACGGAAGCTGTTATTACCGTACCGGCCTATTTCAACGATTCACAGCGCCAGGCGACCAAAGACGCAGGCCGGATCGCCGGGCTGGAAGTCAAACGCATTATCAACGAACCGACTGCCGCAGCATTGGCCTATGGCATGGATAAAAAGCGTGGTGACGCCAAGATTGCAGTTTACGATCTGGGTGGTGGTACCTTTGATATTTCCATTATTGAGATCGCCGATATTGACGGTGAGCACCAGTTTGAAGTGCTCTCGACAAACGGTGATACCTTCCTCGGTGGTGAAGACTTTGACAAGCGTCTGATCGATTATCTGGCGGATGAATTCAAAAAAGATCAAGCCATCGATTTGCGCGGTGATCCGTTGGCCATGCAGCGCCTCAAAGAAGCCGCAGAAAAAGCCAAGATTGAATTATCTTCGAGTAGCCAGACCGACGTTAACCTGCCCTATATCACGGCTGATGCGGCGGGGCCGAAGCATTTGAACCTGAAAATTACCCGCGCCAAACTGGAATCACTGGTCGAGGATTTGGTGGTACGGACTATCGAGCCGTGCAAAATTGCCCTCGAAGATGCAGGCCTGTCAGCCAGTGAAATCGATGACGTCATCCTGGTTGGTGGCCAGATCCGCATGCCTAAAGTGCAGGCTGCGGTCGAAGAGTTCTTCGGTAAAGAGCCCCGCAGGGATGTTAATCCGGATGAAGCGGTCGCTGTTGGTGCTGCTATTCAGGGGGGTGTGCTGGGCGGTGAAGTCAAGGATGTGTTGTTGCTCGACGTGACCCCGTTATCACTGGGTATTGAAACCCTGGGCGGTGTTATGACTAAACTGATCGATAAAAACACCACTATTCCAACCAAGGCGCAGCAGGTGTTTTCTACGGCTGACGATAATCAGGGCGCGGTGACTGTGCATGTATTGCAGGGTGAACGCGACATGGCGACTGGCAATAAATCACTGGGCCGGTTTGATCTGAGTGATATTCCGCCGGCCCCCCGTGGTGTACCGCAGATCGAAGTCGCTTTTGATATTGATGCCAATGGCATCCTGAATGTGTCGGCTAAAGACAAGGGCACCGGCAAGGAACAGACAATTATCATCAAGGCTTCGAGCGGATTATCGGACGATGAAATCGATAAGATGGTCAAGGATGCTGAAGCGCATGCGGATGAAGACCGCAAGTTCCATGAAATGGTCGATGTGCGCAACCAGGCGGATAATTTGATCCACGCGACCCAGAAGTCATTGGCTGATTTAGGTGAAGACAAGGTCAGCGCTGAAGAGAAGCAGGAAATTGATGCCGCGATTGAGTCACTGCAAGAAGCGATGAAGGGTGATGACAAGGCTGATATCGAGGCCAAGACAAAGCAGTTAGGCGAGCTGTCCGGCAAGTTGGCCGAGAAACTCTACGCCGAAAAAGGTACAGAAGGTGCGGCAGCGGGTGAGGCGGCGGCAGGTGCAGAGCAGGCCGAACCGGCTGCTGCGGATGACGTTGTTGATGCCGAGTTTGAAGAGGTTAAAGACGACAAATAACGTCGATACCACAATGCGTGATGGCGAAGTCCGGGGCGGTTTTTAGCTGACCCCGGATTTTTGCTGTTAATGTAATTTAAATGATAATGCATATAACCCCATGTCTAAAAAAGATTATTATGAAGTATTAGGCGTTTCCAAAAATGCCAGTGATGCTGAGTTAAAGAAGGCCTACCGGCGAGCAGCGCAAAAACATCACCCGGATAGAAATCCGGATGATGCCAGTGCCGAGAATAAATTCAAAGAGGCTAAAGAAGCCTGGGAAATTTTAAGCAATGCGCAAAAGCGCACCGCATACGACCAGTTTGGTCATGCCGGTGTTGATCCCTCCATGGGGGGTGGGCAAGGAGCCGGTGGTTCCGGTGCGGGACAAGGCAACTTCAGCGACATCTTTGGGGATGTGTTTGGGGACATTTTCGGCGGTGGTCAGCGGCAAGGTGGCCAGCGTGTCTACCGTGGCGCTGACCTGCGCTATAACCTCGACTTGTCATTGGAAGAAGCCGTTAACGGTACAACCGTTAAAATCCGCGTGCCGACTTACGTCAGCTGTAAAACCTGCTCGGGCAGTGGTGCAAAAAAAGGCAGCAAGCCAACGGCCTGTACGACCTGCGGCGGGCATGGCCAAGTGCGTATGCAGCAGGGTTTCTTTTCCGTGCAACAAACCTGCCCGCGCTGTAAAGGTAGCGGATCCACCATAGACGATCCGTGTGGCGCCTGCCACGGCGAGGGCCGGACAAGTGAGCAGAAAACATTGTCTGTCAAAGTGCCTGCGGGTGTAGATAACGGTGACCGTATCCGCTTGGCCAATGAAGGCGAGGCGGGTGAAAACGGTGGCCCTCCCGGTGACTTGTATGTCCAGATTCAGGTAAAAGAGCACCCGATCTTTAGCCGTGAGGAAAGCCATCTTTATTGCAATGTCCCGATCAGTTTTACGGCCGCTGCACTGGGTGGCGAGCTGGAAGTGCCGACGCTGGATGGCCGTGTTAACCTGAAAATCCCGGCTGAAACCCAGTCCGGTAAGCAATTCCGAATGCGTGGCAAGGGCGTAAAACCGGTGCGTGGTGGATCTACCGGTGATTTGTTGTGCCGGGTGGTGGTGGAAACACCGGTCAAGCTAACCAGCCAACAGAAAGAATTATTGCGTGAATTTGAAAACAGCATGCAGGGCAATGGCCGTCATAGTCCGCAGCACTCATCCTGGATGGATGGCGTTAAGAAATTTTTTGAGGGGATGAAGTCCTAATTATTGTTTGCCACGGAATCCACGGAAGAACACGGAAAAATAAAACGCTCAAACCTGAATAGCAGC
The DNA here is from genome assembly GCA_964409635.1 of uncultured Gammaproteobacteria bacterium. Taxonomy (GTDB): domain Bacteria; phylum Pseudomonadota; class Gammaproteobacteria; order DSM-19610; family DSM-19610; genus CAYPEL01. The sequence continues at coordinate 7,845 of CAYPEL010000095.1, forward strand.
TTACCCTGCTGCGCAATTATCAATTCAGGCAGAGTTGTAGGACCGAATTCATTCGGTCAGCCGGGGCCGGGATTGACCGAATGAATTCGGCCCTATAGCCCAGTGGCGCTTATCAATCATTTCCTTCGCTATTCAGCACGGTATACTTCACACATTCCAGAAGTAAGGATTCAATCATGACAAGAATAGCCATTAGCGGTGCGGCCGGACGCATGGGGCGCGCCCTGATCAATGCCTGCCAGCAAACAGAAGGGCTATCGGTGACAGTCGCGCTTGAGCGGGGTGGCCATGAATTGTTGGGCTCAGACGCAGGTGTTGTAGCCGGCGTGGGTGAGCTGGGCATCAAGATCACGTCTGATCTGGTGGTGGCGGCGGAAAATTTCGATGTGCTAATTGATTTCACACGCCCCGATGTCACTCTGGCCAATCTCGCGGTTTGCCGGGCAGCTTCCAAGCGCATGGTGATTGGTACCACGGGCCTGGACGATAGCCAGCAAGCAGAAATCGAAGCGGCGGGCAGTAGCATGGCTATCGTCTTTGCACCTAACATGAGTGTGGGTGTAAATCTGTGTCTGAAGCTGTTGGAGACGGCCGCCCGGGTATTGGGTGATAGCGTGGATATAGAAATTATCGAGGCCCACCACCGTCACAAGATCGATGCGCCATCGGGTACCGCTTTGCGCATGGGTGAAGTGGTAGCCACTGCACTTGGCCGGGATCTGAAGGCGTGCGCCGTGTACGGCCGTGAGGGGCAAACCGGCGAGCGTGACCGGCTGACGATAGGCTTTGAAACCATTCGCGCCGGCGATATAGTAGGTGAGCATACGGTATTATTTGCCGCCGAGGGTGAGCGGGTTGAGATTACGCATAAAGCATCGAGCCGCATGACGTTTGCCAACGGTGCTGTCCGCGCGGCAGTCTGGCTGGCGGACCAGTCCAAAGGTGTGTTCGACATGCAGGATGTGTTGGCAATAAAGGATCAATAGCGAGGCTGGAGGCATGGCAAAACTATTCTGGAAAAAGCGTAATCCGTCGCCCTGGCTGGTGAAGCTGGGATGGATGGTCGAGGCCGGTATGCTCGGCAGTTTGTGGCTTGTCGTCAAACCGCTATCGCCACAAAAATCTGCAAAAATCGGCCAACGCGTGATGCGTTGGCTGGGACCTAAAACCAATAAACACAAACATGTGTTAGCTAATCTGCGTATCGCGTGTCCTGAAAAATCCCCGCCGGAAATAGACCGGCTGGCGCAGAGTTGCTGGGGTAGTTTGGGCGCCTCGCTGGCAGATTTCATGCACTTGAAAAAGTTGACGGATATGCAGGCGCCAGACCCGGCGATAGAAATAGTAAATAACAACCCCAGCGAAGTATTCAAGGCGCGCAGCCAACCCTGTATTTTTATTGCCGCGCACCTGGGTAACTGGGAATTGTCTGCCTTTGCTATTGAGGAATTTGGTTACCCGTTGGATGTGGTATTCAGTCCGTTTGCCAATACTTACCTTGAAAATATGGTGCAGCGTGCGCGCCGGACCTTGCGCTGTGGCTTTATACCCAAGATCAATGCGCTGCGGCCAATGTATAAAAATCTGAAAAACAACCGTTCGGTAGGGATTCATGTGGATGTGCGGGTTGAAGACGGTGGCCTCTACCCGTTATGCGGTGTTGACGCCACCACCACCACAGCGCCTGCCTGGCTGGCATTGAAAACCGGCTTGGATATTGTACCGATGGTGACGGAGCGATTAGAGGACGGCAAGTATCGAATTACTTTTCATCCGGCTATCGCCATGCCCGCGAATAAAAAATCCAACACGGCGATTGATGAGGTAACAGTGGAAATGAATCGGGTGATTGGCGATCTGATCCGTGTGCACGCGGATCAATGGATGTGCACCAAGCGCCGTTGGCCGAAGGACAGCATGCGGGAGCATGGCGCCTATACGGAATTGCCGTACCAGGCCTCGCATAGCTAGTGTGCTGTCTACACACCCCATTGCGCCTCAATAAATATCTAGAATCTCTCCTTCAGTCTTGGACTTGAGCTGTCTTTGCTTTACAATTCCAGCGCTCGTATAACCGTTCTAACGGTTATAGCCGGGCAGTTTGCAGCATACAACGCTACGGTAGAGAGGTTCCCTTGAAGAATTCGGCCTTATTGGCCCTGGAAGATGGCTCCCTGTTCTGGGGCCGGTCGATCGGTTCGGCTGGCCAGAGTACCGGTGAAGTCGTCTTTAATACGGCCATGACCGGTTATCAGGAAATCCTGACGGATCCATCCTATGCCCGCCAACTCGTTACGCTGACTTACCCGCATATTGGCAACACCGGTATCAACGTTGAGGATGAAGAGTCGTCAGCGGTTCAGTGTGCCGGCTTGATCATTCGGGATTTACCTTTACTGGCAAGTAACTGGCGTAGCCAGGATTCGCTGGAGAGTTACCTGCGCCAGCAGAATGTGGTGGGCATTGCAGATATTGATACCCGGCGTTTGACGCGGATCTTGCGCGAGAAAGGTGCGCAGAACGGTTGTCTGATCGCCGCTGACCAGATTGATGAACAGGCGGCTATCGATGCGGCACAAAACTTCCCCGGGCTAAAAGGTGTAGATCTCGCAAATCAACTAAT
>CAYPEL010000096.1:0-10367 GCA_964409635.1 uncultured Gammaproteobacteria bacterium
CGGTGACGGTTGTTCCGCTACCTGTACCATAGAAACTGCACCTGCAGCCTGTGGTGACGGTACCCTGGACGCCGGTGAAGCCTGTGATGACGGCAACACCACGCCTGGCGATGGCTGTGATGCTTCCTGTCAGATAGAAACTCCACCGTCTAATCCAGTCTGCGGTAACGGCACTGTCGAAACTGGCGAGCAATGTGACGCCCAAAACTTACCAACGGCTACCTGTGACACAAGCTGCCAGATTATCGCAACCACGCCAACTGACACAATTACTACTCCTTTAGCAAGCGGGAATGGTGATGTCATTATCACTACTACAACGGGTGAAACACTTTCAAACATCAGCGTTGCCGACGCCACAACAGGCCCTGACAGTGTTTCCTTCCCATTCGGAACCATCAGCTACACCACGACCGTTCCAAACCCAGGAGATAGCGCTACCGTTCGACTAACCTTCCCTGAAGACTTACCCAGGAATCTGTCGCTCTACAAGGTAGATACGGGCGGAGTATTTTCTCTACTACCCAGAGCACTCTGGACAAAGATCGACAACCGAACTGTAGACGTCACCTTGACAGACGGCAGCCAGTTTGACCTGGATGGGCTTATGAACGGTTCAATTGATGATCCTATCGCAGTGGGCAGAGAAGACAGTAGCAAGGGTGGCTTCCTCGGTTGTACCCTGGGCGCGAATGCCAGCAATGATCCAACCTTACCGTTACTGATATTGATGTCAGTCGTTTATCTGAACCGCCGGCGCCTGCAAAAGCAACGCTGATATGTAATTTATCGGGCCAGGTATTTTAAAGAGGTGAAGCAGGGCCGAATATTATCTTCGGCCCTTTCTTTTTGGATTTTGAAGAATTTTGTTTAGCTTTGTTGAGATCTGCCAGGAAATCACGCAACCGCTTATCTGCAAGCTTCAGCCCCTCTGCACCGGGATATATCATGGCACTCAAGCGTACCACCAGTGCCGGTTCGGCTCTGCGAAATGGTGACTGATCCAGCGCCAGCAGCGCATACAGAAATTCTTTGCCCAGACTGCTGACCCCCTGGTACCAGGAATAAACTAGAAAACGAGTTTTACTATCGTAAACGATAATGGAAGTAGCCTGGTGACCCGAACTACCCAGCGTTACAGATGACCGCTCCTCTACAAATCCTCTCTCACCCAGGTAAGTATTTTTATCCGATAGCATACTGCGCAGACGCTGCAGCCGGTCATCGTAACCGATAAACAGCGATACCGGTTCATTCTTTTCCCTGAGATAGTCTCGAAAAATCATTGCAGAATAACGCACTGAGCCTAGAAAAGGGTAATATATCGGTGGGCTTGACCGCAGATTCCATTCCCCGAATTCTTCAGCGAGCGACAAATCAAATCTGTGCATATTGCCGGGTGGAAACGACCACTGCGGCATAGCCAACGAAAAACTGAACAATATCAAGAAAATTGCAATCAACCCCTGTATCGGCCGCCGCTTCTGACGGGTTATAGCGTTAGGTTCAGCGCTGGCATCGTTCTGTCTATTCGTTTGCTTCCCGAAAACTCGCAATAAGAAACTATCCAGCGCATAGAGCAAGGAGAAACCAATCATAAAAAACAAGATGCCCTGTGTCATATGGATAGACAACACCTCCAGCTTTGGATTCAACACCAGGCTGAAAGCCCGCAGGATATTCACCGCGTAGGCAATCAGCGGGGCGGACAAAACCAATATAACAGCGTGCAGCCGTGACGCTGGGAACACGTACACGTAGGCGAGTGCAAAGATCGTCAGCCACTTAAGAAACCCCAATGCCGTACAGGATTCAGCCACACGCGCGCTTCCCCCTGCCATATAGATCAGGTCACCCACAGGCACAGAGGAAATACCGATAGCATTGAGTATCCAGGCAGTGTGTTCCGCATCCCAAAGCTGGAACTGAAAGAGAATCTGGTTCAAAAGCACAGCCGGTATGGGTGTTGCCAAAACAAGAATCAATACCGGCGGGAGAATGGCGAGTGTCAGACGTCTTCCGGATAGTAAATGCGCCACGCCAAGGCCAGTCAGCAGTAGCGAGATATGCAAAATATCCGTTACGCCTACATACTGGCCCCATAAAAACAACAAGATACCCGGCAATAAATAGAACTGGGCAGTCCAGGGCGCGCCCGGCCCCTGACAGGCTTTTGCAATGTCTTTACGGCGTATATAAAACAGGCCTATGACTAGTAAATAGAGAAATTGCGGGGCTGTGCCTGAGTAACTGAAAAATGAACCTACGACTGTAGGCAGAAATATCGACGTATCGATCTCAGTTATTAGCTTATGGTAGGCAAGCAGCGCCGCCAGCAGCAGTAACCCAAGCAACCACTTCTCTGTTTTATCTGTCGCCTGGCTGGCGTTACGAATAAATGCAGATTTCATCGAAAATTTTGTATACTGATTTAGCGTTAGTATATACAAGCAGTCCTGTTTTGAACTAATAATTGTTTCAGGCACTTTTTAGCAATAGTTATCCCTTACTATTTAATGGGAAGTATAAATGAAGTCACCCGAATTACTGGCCCCAGCGGGCACCCTAAAGAATTTGCGCTATGCCATCGCATACGGCGCGGATGCCGTCTATGCCGGTATGCCACGCTACAGCCTGCGAGTAAGAAATAACGATTTCAGCACCCTGGAGCAATTTGAAAAAGGCATATCGGCGGTACATGCTCAGGGTAAAAAGTTTTTCCTGGCCAGCAACCTGTTGCCACACAACAGCAAAGTAAAGACTTTTATCGATGACATGGCGCCTATAATCGCCTTAAAACCTGATGCTTTGATCATGGCCGATCCGGGATTAATCATGCTGGTACGTGAACGCTGGCCGGATTTAGTTATTCATCTGTCCGTGCAGGCCAACACGATGAACTACGCCGCCGTTAAATTCTGGCAGCAATTGGGTATACAACGCATAATCTTGTCACGCGAACTGTCACTTGATCAGGTCGAGGAAATCCGCAATGAATGCCCGGATATGGAACTTGAAGTATTTGTGCACGGCGCACTCTGTATTGCCTATTCCGGGCGTTGCCTGTTATCCGGTTATTTCAACCACCGCGATGCCAACCAGGGAAGTTGTACAAATTCCTGCCGCTGGGATTACAAAGTTAAGGATGCAGTCATTGATGAGATGGGTGATATCCACGCGGTAGAAGAAAATAAAGCCAATGTATTCGTCATCGAAGAATCCGGCCGGCCGGGTGAACATATGCCGATTGAAGAAGACGAACACGGCACCTATATCATGAATTCGAAAGACCTGCGCGCCGTTGAGCACGTTGCCCGGCTCGCCAGGATGGGGATCAACAGTCTGAAAATAGAGGGCCGCACCAAGTCGCATTATTACGTAGCCCGCACGGCACAGGCCTACCGCCGGGCGATTGATGATGCGGTGTCGGGTGTGCCTTTTGATGAGTCCCTGTTGGGCGTACTTGAGAATCTTGCCAACCGGGGTTACACAGATGGATTTTTTCAACGCCACCATACCCAAGATTACCAGAACTATATCGACAATCATTCAAAAAGCCGACAGCAGAAGTTCGTCGGCGAATTACTTGATTATAATGCAGAATCAGGTCTGGCAGTCATTGATGTCAAAAACAAGTTTGTGCTGGGCGATGAGCTTGAACTCATCGCTCCGGGTGGCAACCAGAATTTTAAACTGACGGATATGCTGGATATGGATGGCAATCCGGTTAAGGAAGCCCTGGGCAGTGGTTACAAGGTACAGATACACCTTGGCAAGGGTAATTACGCTATGGGATTGCTGGCCCGCCATATGTAAAACAATACCACTACTATCATTATTTATAGCCCTTCTGCCTATTTGTTCAATCGGTTCCCAACCAAGTCATCGACAACAGCAGGATCAGCCAGTGTCGATGTGTCTCCCAGATTATCCGTTTCGTTGGCGGCCAGCTTACGTAAAATCCGCCGCATAATTTTACCCGAACGGGTTTTTGGCAGACCCGGCGCCCATTGAATCAGATTTACTTTGGCTATCGGACCAATTTCTTTACGTACCTGTGCTACCAGTTCACCTTTCAGCGCATCGCTACCCTGCTCTCCAGCCATCAAGGTGACGTAGGCGTAAATACCCTGCCCGGTTATTTCATGAGGATAGCCGACCACCGCCGCTTCAGCCACTTTAGGGTGCGACACCAAGGCCGATTCGATTTCAGCAGTGCCGAGCCGGTGCCCCGATACATTCAGAACATCGTCTACGCGGCCAGTAATCCAGTAGTAGCCCTCTGCATCGCGGCGCGCACCATCGCCGGTAAAATAATACCCAGGATACATGGAAAAATAGGTATCAAAGAAGCGCTGATGATCCCCATAGAGTGTGCGCATCATTGAGGGCCAGGGATGTTTAATCGCCAGGTTACCTGCGGCTGGGCTGCCTTCAATCTCTTTACCTTTATCATCCAGTAAGACCGGTTGCACACCAAAAAACGGGGTGGTGGCCGAACCTGGTTTCAGCGCTGTTACGCCGGGCAATGGCGTCAACATATGCGCCCCGGTTTCGGTCTGCCACCAGGTATCAACGATCGGACAACGCTCATCACCCACGACGCGGTAGTACCATTCCCAGGCTTCCGGGTTAATCGGTTCACCGACAGTACCTAGCAACCTTAAGGATTTTCGTGAAGTCTTCTTAACAGGCTCCTCACCGGCACTCATCAAGGATCGAATCGCCGTCGGCGCGGTATAAAATGTGGCAACATTGTGCTTGTCACATACCTGCCAAAAGCGCGAAATATCCGGATAGGTCGGGATGCCTTCAAACATTAACGTAATTGCACCATTCGCCAGGGGTCCGTACACAATATAGGTATGCCCCGTCACCCAGCCGACATCGGCGGTACACCAATATACTTCCCCATCCTTATAATCAAATACCAGCTTATGGGTCATAGCAGCCTGTAACAAGTACCCACCCGTGGTGTGTAATACGCCCTTCGGTTTACCCGTAGAACCCGACGTATAAAGAATAAACAAGGGGTCTTCGGCATCCATTTCTTCCGCTGGACAATCAGAAGCTGCACTCGCCATAGCTTCGTGAAACCAGACATCGCGATTATCATGCCAGTCAACCGCTTCACCACCGCGTTGAATAACAACACAAGTGTGCACGTGTGGACATTGTGCAATTGCTTTATCAGCATTGGCTTTGAGTGGTATTTTCTTGCCACCACGCACGGACTGATCTGCCGTAATCACAAGCTTGCAATCAGAATCCAGGATCCGATCCCGCAAGGCATCGGGGGAAAACCCACCGAACACCACAGAATGAACTGCACCGATACGTGTACAGGCCAGCATGGCTACCGCCGCCTCAGGTACCATCGGCATGTAAATTGAAACACAGTCGCCCTTTTTAACTCCGCGGCTTTTTAAAACATTAGAGAATTTACAAACCGCCTCATGCAGTTCCCGGTAGCTGATTTTCTTGTCAACTGCAGGGTCATCGCTTTCCCAGATAATGGCGGTCTGGTCACCACGTGTCTCCAGGTGCCGATCGAGACAATTATAGGAAACATTTAATTTTGCGCCTTCAAACCACTTGATATGCACATCATCGGCAAAGCTCCAGTCCAGCACCTTATTCCAAGGCTTGAACCAGGAGACATACTGCTCAGCCTGTTCTGCCCAGAAGCCTTCCGGATTATCGACAGATCGTCTATATAGCGTTTGGTATTGTTCTGCATTTATATTGGCCTGGTCTGCAAATGCAGTAGGTACTGTATAGACTTTATCGGACATTTAGGTCTCCTTGGTGTCACCGAGTTTACTGGATATGCATATACTAATACGTACGTTGCTTATGCGACACATGATTTGCAGACCCGCTGTGAATACATCCCTGTACGCTCAGCGGCAGCATCCCTGCTGCCGATGGTCTGCAAATCATGTGTCGCATAAGCAACGTACTGCCTAGTAACACTGACTAGATTGTAATACATGACAGCTCGACTTTTAAAATCTGTAAAACACTGATAAAAATAACCGTTTTTGTGCCCCACTGGCGCAGTAGTATAAACTGGCAAACTGGAAAGGCAGTTGCAGATACCCATGACCCATAAAACCATTGATTCACAACCCAGTTGCGCGGATTTGGCACAACCAGACTTACTCTCAGTCAACCAGGCTCGCCAGAAAATTATCGAAGAGATGATCTGCCTGGCTGAGACAGAATCTCTACCGCTAAGGGAAACGCTGGGCCGGGTGCTAGCCGGAGATAGCTATTCCCCCATCGATGTCCCCCCGCACACCAATTCCGCCATGGATGGATATGCCGTCAACAGCGATGATCTGCCGGCAACAGGCACGCGGGGATTGCGCATTATAGGCACGTCCTGGGCCGGCAAGCCCTTCACAAAAAGCCTGCAACCCGACACTGCAGTGAGGATCATGACCGGCGCCGTTATGCCGGAGGGTGCCGACACCGTCATTATGCAAGAGCATGTGAAACTGAATAATGATGTTGTGCATATCGGCACAGGCCAGATTGCCGGTCAGCATGTGCGCGCAGCGGGCGAAGATCTGCAAGCAGGCCAGTTGGTTCTCAAACAGGGTCGTTGTATTAATACCGCTGATCTAGGCCTGCTCGGTTCACTGGGCCTGGAAAGGGCAACTGTATTCCGGCGTGTGAAAGTCGCCTTCTTTTCAACGGGTGATGAACTGCGATCCGCTGGCGAAACACTCAAGCCTGGACAAATCTACGACAGTAACCGATATACGCTGTATGGCTTACTCACCAAATTGAATGTCGAAATCATCGATATGGGTGTAGTGCCGGACACGCAGACGGCCGTGGAAACTGCATTCCTAGAGGCTGCACAGCAAGCGGATGTATTGATTACAACCGGTGGTGTGTCGGTGGGCGATGCCGACTTTGTCACTGACACGCTCGAAAAGCTAGGCAGTATTAGTTTCTGGCGTATCGCCATGAAGCCCGGCAGGCCGCTGGCCTTTGGTCATTTTTCCGATACTGTGTTTTTCGGCCTGCCGGGTAATCCTGTTTCCACGATGGTGACTTTTATTGAATTCGTACGCCCGGCCCTGCTTAAATTATCTGGCCGGTTAGACCCTTTGACACGCTTTAGCCTGAACGTACCGACCCAATCAAAACTAAAAAAAGCACCGGGCCGTGCAGAATTCCAGCGTGCGTTATTGGAACGCGACGACCAAGGCCTGTTGACAGTAAAAAGCACCGGTGCACAAGGTTCTGGCATTTTACGCTCCATGAGCGAAGCCAACTGCTTTATTGTGTTATCCGCTGAGCAAGGATCTGTCGAGGCAGGTGAACTGGTCGAAGTCCAGCCCTTTATGGATTATTTATAATATCCGGTAATTTGGCCCGCACCCACAACAGCACAATAGATAACCTTGATCAGGAAAATAAACTTTATAGATAACAACCATATATATGGAGATATAGGCAGTATATTCCGTACTTCCTGCTTTTTAACACCAGTACAATAAACTACTGGATGTGAGCAGCATAGCCGTTTGTTTCTGCACGCCAGTGAGGCTTTTAGCACTGAAATGAGGTAGTATTAGCCTGTTGTTCAAAATAATAAAACAGAGTTTAACTTAGCTGGAAAATATAAAAAAAGCACGTTCAATACTTGAGTTAACAGTGTTCTATGCATGATCCCGTCCGGGTAATGCTTCTAAACAGCGTTGTGATCTTGAAGTTAAGAAGTTGTCATGCTTTATAATCCTATTTTTATCTAAATTACTCTTCACTGTAATTGTATTCGGAATTATAAAATGAAAAATTATTCACTTCAGAAGCGTGTGTTGGTTACGGGTGGCGCTGGTTTTATCGGCTCGAATCTTTGTGAAGTCCTGGTGGATCAAGGATTTGATGTCTTATGCCTGGATAATTATTTTACCGGTACAAAAAAGAATATTTACCATCTGCTTGATAAGAATAATTTTGAACTATTGAGGCATGATGTCACTTTTCCACTGTATATTGAAGTTGACGAAATTTACAATCTTGCCTGCCCTGCCTCACCGATTCATTACCAGTTTGACCCGGTTCAAACCACTAAAACCAGCGTGCACGGTGCTATCAACATGCTCGGCTTAGCCAAGCGTGTAAAAGCTCGTATTTTACAGGCTTCGACCAGCGAGGTTTACGGCGATCCGGAGCAACATCCTCAACAAGAGAGCTACTGGGGTCATGTTAACCCGATTGGCTTCAGGGCCTGTTATGACGAAGGCAAACGCTGCGCTGAAACGCTGTTTTTCGATTACTACCGCCAACATGAATTAAAAATACGGGTAGCACGTATTTTTAATACTTATGGCCCTAACATGCATCCAAATGATGGCAGGGTTGTTTCTAATTTCATCGTCGCGGCGCTACAGGAAAAACCGATTACTATTTATGGTGAAGGCGACCAGACACGATCGTTTTGTTATATTGATGATATGGTGCGGGGCTTAAAATCATTGATGGAAAATGAATCTGACTTTACGGGGCCGGTTAATCTGGGAAATCCCGTTGAGTTCACCATTCGGGAGCTTGCTGAAAAAGTTATTAATCTAACCGGCTCAGGCTCCAGCATTACAAAATTACCCTTGCCTCAGGACGACCCAAAACGCCGCCGGCCTGATATCAGCTTGGCCAAACGTGAGCTGGGTTGGCAGCCGGACGTATTAGTAGATGATGGGCTGGTTAAGACAATAGCCTATTTTGATGATCTTCTGAAAAACGGCGGGGTAAAGGTTTAAGGGGATGAGCAGGGTTCAATAGTGCTAACCATAGAGCATGCTGCAGAAGAAGCATCCAACTGTAAACTTCAGGTGATGCATCAATAAAACCATCGCCCAATGCGAAAATTATTTATGTCGCAGCCGTGGAATTAATCGTAGTGCTTGCGATCTTTTTTGCGGCGCCCTGCTTTTTGTACAACCACACCCTGAATCGCTTCGACTCCCTGCAGTTCAACCACTTCATCGTAGGCATGGTTAAGGCATTTCAACAGGTATTTTTCACCCTCGCGGACTAATTGCCGGAAATAAAAGTCATCCTCGTGCTTGGCCACGACAAAGCTGCCGGTTTCAATGACGCCACCCGGGTCAACGACGATCACCACGCCGTGCTCGAATTCCGGCTCCATCATGTCGCCCAGCACCCTAAGCGCATAGAGTTCGCCTGCCCCACACCCTGTATTGTCCAAAATTACTCTCCGGTCTATAGCAGCAGGTCTGCTGCCGTATTAAGCAAGATTATAACAGCCAAAGAACTGGCAAGATAATACTTATTAATAACATATGGTTATTAAAGTTTTATAGAAATTTAATCATATTAATATTATGGGAATCTAACCGGTTAGGGTCCAAGATAACCACCATGAGCACTTAAGAATGAACCTAAAAAGCCGTCAATTCCTATATAACTTTATTTAGCATACTTAAAAGGATTGACTACATGACGCCAGAGGAGCTTGTTGCCAAAAATCTTAACTTAGTCTCTCTGCCGGAAATCTGTATTCAGGTGCAGGAATTAGCAGATTCATCGATGTCGACGGCCGAATCGATTGGTGAGGTGATCAGTACGGATGCGGCCTTAAGCGCTCGGCTGCTAAAAATCGTTAACAGCGCATTCTATGGCATGCCCTCGCGTATCGATACCATTTCACGCGCCGTCAATCTGTTGGGAATGAGGGAGCTGAAGAATCTGACTTTTGCCGCTTCGGCAGCCGAGGTTTTTTCCGATATCCCGCCGGATCTGGTGGATATGGCCGGCTTTTGGCAACACAGTATTTACACTGGCCTGGTGGCGAGACAGTTAGCCGTCGACTGTCATGTTTTACACGCAGAAAGATTGTTTACGGCTGGACTGCTGCACGACGTAGGACGTTTGTTGATATACATCAAACTGCCGGAGCTGGCGGCACAAGCGGAAATCATGCGGCAGGAGTCAGAACGTCACTTGTGTGATATCGAAGACGAACTACTGGGTTTCGATCACAGCGAAGTTGGGTACGCGTTGCTGTCTGAGTGGAAATTACCAGGCAATCTTTGTGCGACGATCCGTTATCATCACCGCCCCCAGGATGCGCACGATGCGCATCTGGAAAGCGCCATACTGCATATCGCCGATATCGTTGCACACTGTGCACAGGATTGTAAGCACGACAAGCGCAGTGCATTCTATGACCCTTATGGTGCGCTTCTGGATTCAGATCTCAACGCTGAGGAAATTACTATCATGGCGGCGCACCATATCGAGGATGAAGCGTTTGCTTTAACCCGGATTACCGCAGCTAACATTCAGAAAGCGATTGATGCCAGTGCTTGTGGGTTTAATCAGGT
>CAYPEL010000097.1:0-8416 GCA_964409635.1 uncultured Gammaproteobacteria bacterium
AAGCCACCACCAGAAATTCGCGCCCCGGTAAACGCAGCTTCTTTCCTGCCATTGTTATTTAGTGGATTGTTACGCAGATCCCAAAAAAGCACAGATGTTTTTTCCCGCTGGGATAGCTTGCCTTATCAAACATAGCCAATAATTATGTTGGCTAGCAAACAACACTAGCCCACTTCCCGTACCTATTCCCGTTACCGTCTGTATCCGTGCGATAGATGTTATTGGTCATATTTTCAATAGGTTATATATCTTATTCAGGTGTATGAAGGAGGCATGGCACGTTTGATGCGATAGGTTGATTAAAAGCAGCAGGAATAGGCCGGCTGTTACATCAACGGGAGTTGCGAGCCATGGATATTTATCAGCATGTGATTGAAACGCTTGGTGCAGAAGATTTCGAAGTGAAAGAATCTGATATTCCGGAGCCAATGGATAATTGGGCTATTGAGGATTTTAAAGACTTTATTCCTAGAGGGGAATGAAGGGGTTTGTAAAACCTGTAGGGTGGGCGAACCCCGCTATTTGTTGCGGCATTCGGTGGGTTTCACCCACCCTACGGAAATTTAAAACACGCTCCGACTGTAGCGTTAGAGTTGTTTTATTTCGGTGACCAGTTTGCTGGCTACTTCTTGGCCATCACCGTAGAGCATACGGGTGTTGTCGAGGAAGAAGAGGGCATTTTCAATGCCTGAGAAACCGGTACCGCGGCCACGTTTGACGACGATGACGTTTTCAGCTTTGTCGGCGTCAAGAATCGGCATACCGTAAATTGGACTAGCCGGATCGGTGCGGGCAACGGGGTTAACCACATCGTTGGCGCCAATAATCAAGGCAATATCGGCTTGCGGGAATTCGGCGTTGATTTCTTCCAGGTCAAAGATCTTGTCGTAAGGCACCCCGGCTTCGGCGAGCAATACATTCATGTGCCCAGGCATGCGTCCGGCAACCGGGTGAATGGCGAATTTAACTTCAACGTCGCGTTCTTCAAGTTGCTTGGCAAATTCCCAAACTTTATGTTGTGCCTGGGCGACGGCCATACCGTAGCCCGGAACGATGATGACCTTGTTGGCGTATGCCATCATGGCCGCCACATCGCTGGCCTGGATTTCTTTCATCTCGCCCTCAACGGCCTCACCGCTGGCGATGGGCGTGGCGCCAAAGCCGGAGAACAGCACATTAGCCAGGGAGCGGTTCATGGCCTTGGCCATTAGCTGGGTGAGTAAGGTACCCGCAGAACCCACCACAGTACCGGCGATGATCATCGCGGCGTTGTTGAGTACGAAGCCTTCAAAGGCAACGGCCAGACCCGTCAGTGCATTGAAGAGTGAAATCACCACCGGCATATCGGCGCCACCGATTGGCAGGGTCATCAGTACGCCAAATAATAACGCCAACGCAAAGAACAGGAAAATGGAAAAGCCACCGGGCGTGTCAGCGATCATCAATATAAAGCCCAACACCAGGGCGGCGGCAAATAATGCAAGATTAACAATTTGCTGGTTGGGGAAAATAAAAGACTTTTTCATGAGCCCTTGCAGTTTTGCAAAAGCTACCATAGAGCCTGAAAAGGCAACTGAACCGATCAGGGCGCCGAGGACGGCCAGCACTTGAAAAGTGGAAGAGTGGAAGTTGCCTTTCATTAATTCCACGGCGGCAATAGACGCTGCAGCGCCACCACCCATCCCATTATAGATAGCAATCATTTGTGGCATATCGGTCATTTCGACTTGCTTGCCGGTGTACCAAGCTATGCCGCCGCCAATACCAATTGCGAGGATTATCCAGAAGAAGTTATGCAGGCCGGGCAGGAATAGTGTCGCAACTGTTGCGACTACCATACCCGCACCCGCCCAGACGATACCGTCCCGGGCAGTGACGGGGGAGCTCATACGTTTCAGGCCAAGTATGAATAAGACGGCCGCTGCAAAGTAGCTAAGTTGAATCAGAGTGCTGCTCATTTCGCACCTCCCTTACTGCTCTTGAACATTTCCAGCATGCGTTCGGTGACGACATAGCCGCCGACAGCGTTACCCGCGCCCAGTACGACGCCGATAAAGCCGACGAAAGTTTCCATACCGGTTTCGGCGTGGCCCAGTACCACCATCGCGCCAACCAGGACGATGCCGTGGACAAAATTGGAGCCGGACATCAACGGGGTATGCAGGATGGTCGGTACCCGGGAAATAATTTCATAACCGGTAAACCCGGCCAGCATAAAAATATAAAGTGCGGTAAATCCTTCGATCATGAGCCTTCTACCTGTTCGCGTGTTGCATCATGGACGATTGCGCCATCGCTCGTGAGGGCGCTGCCGGTAATGACTTCATCTTCCCAGTCGGGTGCAAATTCACCGTCCTTGATCATAGGGGTGAGGAAGTTGAGTAGATTCTTGGCGTACATTTCACTAGCGTGTACCGGTAATTCACTGGGTACATTCAGTGGGCCATAAACCAGCACGCCGTTGTGTTCAATTTGCTGGCCAGGCTCGGTCGCTTCGCAGTTGCCGCCACCTTCTGCTGCCAGGTCGATGACCACGGCGCCCGGTTTCATGCGCTCAATTGTGTGGGTGCTGATGATCCGCGGGGACGGTTTGCCGGGGATGGCAGCGGTGGTAATGACCGCATCCGCAGCAGCGATATGGTTATCCAGTATTTCCTGTTGTTTGGCTTTTTCCTCGTCGGTTAGTTCGCGTGCGTAACCGCCGGAGCCTTCTGCAGAAACCCCCGTCTCGACAAATTTTGCGCCGAGTGATTCGACTTGTTCCTTGGTGGCAGACCGCACGTCATAGCCTTCAACGATGGCGCCCAGCCGTTTGGCGGTGGCGATAGCCTGCAAACCAGCGACACCGGCACCGATGACCAGTACCTTGGCCGGGCGTATGGTGCCGGCCGCCGTGGTCAACATGGGGAAAAAGCCACTCACCCGGTTGGCGGCCATCAGCGCGGCTTTGTAACCGGCGACAGCGGCCTGCGAGGAAAGTACGTCCATGCTCTGGGCGCGTGATATACGGGGTACCAGTTCCATCGCAAAACTAAGAATTTTACGGTCGCGCATTAACGCTACACGTTCTGGATAACGAAACGGCAGCATCATGCCAACAACCGTCGCGCCTTCATTCATGGCATTAATTTCGTCCTCTGAAGGCGGCTGAACCTTGAGAATCATGTCGGCATCGCGCAATAAAGTTGCTGCGTCGTCGACCAGCGTCGCTGCGGTGTAGGCTGAATCTTCAAAATGGCTGGCAGCGCCGGCGCCTTTTTGCACAAGTACTTCAACGCCCAGCTTGGAAAAACGCTCGGCAACGGCGGGAACCAGCGCAACACGTCGTTCCCCGGGAAAACTCTCCGTGGGTACAGCCAGTCGTAACGGCATATGTCTTTCACTCCGGTGTGCCTGTAGAGGCGGGCCGTAGAACCCGGTTTCTACAGGCATTATCAGTTAATGCTTGGTCAGGATGCTGAAAAACGCTTCCTGTTACGGGGCTTTACCCGTAAAGCACGGCATAATAGCGGATTCCTGTGTTCAGGAAAACTTAACCTTACCTGGAAATATTTGTAGTAATTACTGTCCAAACGTTTACAAATGCAACTTTTTTTGGGATAAATGAGTTATAAAGGGTTCGCGGCTGAATAAATTCACATGTTGGGCGTTGAGGCGCCCGTCTGGCAAGACGCTAAAACACCGGGATATGCGTGTATTCCAAGCTTTCGCAACGCAGTCAGACGGGATGGATCGGCAGTCAAAATGTGAATTTATTCAGCCACGAGTCCTAATTTCCAATAGGAATCGATGTGTACGATTTACGTCAACAAGTCTTGCGTACAGATGCGTCCGGCATGCCACTGGAATGGGTGAATTACCAGGACGCGGTACGCCTCTATCACCTCGGGCAGGTGGCCTACAGTTGTGGCAGCCTGTTGTACCGGGTGCATGGGGGTGTTTGCGCCCTTACCGGGCGCCGCAGTTTTATTGACGTTAATTCGATCATTGCGACTTATGGCTATAACCACGCCCTGATGAAGGCGCGGGATACCTATAGCCCGCCACTCAATAATCCCGCCCTGTTTAAACGTGATGCCCACCTTTGTATGTACTGCGGGGTGCGTTTTAAG
The DNA here is from genome assembly GCA_964409635.1 of uncultured Gammaproteobacteria bacterium. Taxonomy (GTDB): domain Bacteria; phylum Pseudomonadota; class Gammaproteobacteria; order DSM-19610; family DSM-19610; genus CAYPEL01. The sequence goes on from CAYPEL010000097.1 coordinate 4,113, forward strand.
GTACGGGATTTATCCCGCGATCATGTCACGCCGATCAGCCAGAAAGGCGGCGATATCTGGACTAACGTAGTCACTGCGTGCCGCCGCTGCAACAATCACAAGGCGGGTCGCAGCCCTGAGCAATCAGGTATGCAATTACTGGCTGTTCCTTTTACGCCGACCCACGCGGAGTACATTTATCTGCAAGGCCGAAAAGTCCTGACTGATCAAATGGAATTTCTCAAGGCACACTTTCCCCGCACCAGTCCGATACACGAACGGATGAAAATGTAGGGCGGAAATATTCCGTTACTACAGTGAAAGCCCCATTCAATATAACGAAATAGACTTTTAATCCAGAGTGTTCCTTAACAACGGACAGCCAGGTGGGCGTGTATAATTCCGAGTTGAGAATTATTCACCACTACCTAATCTTAGGAGAACAAAGATGCCTCAAGCTGCAGCAAGACATATATTGGTCGACAGTGAAGAAAAGTGTGAGCAACTGAAACAGGAAATTCTTGATGGCGGAGATTTTGCCGAGGTGGCCAAACAACATTCAACCTGTCCTTCCGGTCAGAAGGGGGGTGATCTGGGTGAGTTCGGCCCGGGCCAAATGGTAAAGGAATTTGACGAGGTGGTGTTCAGTGCGGATGTGAATACTGTGCAGGGTCCGGTAAAAACACAGTTTGGATATCACCTGCTAGAAGTTACCAGCCGCACGGACTGATCAGCTTTCATGAAGCTGATACATTGTTTGTTGGTAAGCAGTGTGGCGTTGGTTCAGGCGTGTAGCAAGGAAGCATGGCAACGCGCTGGTTACGAAACTTTGCAAGATATGCAAGTGCAACAGTGTGAGAAAGAGCTGTCGGCTGATTGCGCAGACTCGATGCGTTATGAAGATTATCAACAACAGCGAACCAGGTTGCCGTCTGAATAATCAACGTGGCTATTTTCTGAAGATTAGTATTTATTATGTCGCTTTGGCAGAACATAGAAAAGCAAATTTCTGAAGCGCTGGAACAGTCCATCAGCCTGTCACGTCCCGATGCAGTAGCCGGTGGCTGTATCAATCAGGCATACCGGGTTTATTCTGACGGGCAAAAATTCTTCATTAAAGTTAATGATGCATCGAGCTTGTCTATGTTCGAGGCCGAAGCCGAAGGTTTGGACGAGATTGGCCGGGCGAAGGAATTAAGTATTCCCTCGCCTGTTTGCTGCGGTGTTGTTGAAGAGCAGGCTTTTCTGGTGATGGACGATCTGCAGTTAGGTGGGTCGGGTGATGATTCGGCGCTCGGTGAAGGACTGGCCGCTATGCATCGTATGACGGCGGACACTTTTGGCTGGCATCGCGCCAATACCATCGGTTCGACACCACAAATCAATACACAAGGATCGAGTTGGCTCAGCTTTTGGCGCGATCACCGGCTGGGTTATCAACTAAAACTTGCCCGGCAAAAAAGTGCAAGGTCACAATTACAGAAAACCGGTGAGCAGCTGCTTGAAAGTTTACCTCTATTGCTCAAAGGTCATGAGCCTGTTGCATCCCTGCTGCACGGTGATCTATGGTCTGGGAATTACGCGTTCACCAAAAATGGCAAACCGGCGATATTTGACCCGGCTGTTTATTATGGTGATCGTGAAACCGATCTGGCAATGACTGAATTGTTTGGTGGTTTTAGCGGCGATTTCTACGCAGCTTATCAAAATGCCTGGCCGCTGGATTCAGGTTATCCGTTAAGAAAAAAACTCTACAACCTGTACCATATTCTGAATCACTATAATCTGTTTGGTGGTGGCTATTTGTCGCAGGCACAAGGCATGATGCAATCCATGCTCAGCGAAGTACGCTGAAATAGTGATGCACGAATTAATTATCTCACCCTGGTTGTTCGCAGGTTTATTACTTGCCGTTGCCTTGGTTTATTCGGCCCTGGGTCTGGGCGGCGGCTCTTCATATACCGCACTGATGGCTATATTCGGTATGAGTTATTTGTACATACCGCCCATTGCATTAACTTTGAATCTGGCTGTGACAACGATAGCCGCGTTCAATTTCATCCGTAATGGGCATTTGCGTTTCGGCCTGTTACTGCCTTTTTTGCTGGCTTCCATGCCAATGGCCTACCTCGGTGGCGCATTGCAAATCAGTCAGACGGCCTTTCTTTGGGCGCTGCTGGTATCTCTGGTGTTTGTCGCCTTGCGAATATATTTACTGGATAGCCTGGCTTTCAGACTTCAGCTGGCTGCAAAAAGTAAACTCATTATTTGCCTGCTTGCCGGTGCGGTGCTTGGTTTAGTGGCAGGCGTTGTCGGGATTGGTGGTGGCATCTATCTGGTGCCGTTGATTATCGTACTGGGTCTGGGTAACCCAAAAGAAGCGGCGGCATGCGGAGCTGTGTTTGTTTGGATGAATTCTTTTATGGGTCTGGTGTCACGCTTTCAGCATCAGGCGATTGAGATAACGGCAGACCTGTCACTGTTACTGGTGGCCGTCATAATTGGCGGAGCGTTGGGTTCACACCTGGGTGCTGCAAAACTTAAACCGGCCGTGATGGAAAAGTGGTTAGGCGGAATTATTCTGGTGGCAATTGTATTGCTGATTAAACGGATCAGTAGCAGTTAGGTAACCCCTAGATACTTTACTTGTGGTAGTCGCCACTCAATTCGTGCACAGCGGTGATCATGGCGCCCGCGTGTTCTGGATCTATGCCCGGGTGAATACCGTGACCCAGGTTGAATACATGCCCATTACCCTTGCCGAAGCTGCGCAACACTTTACCCACCTGGTCACGAATGACGTCAGGTGAGGCATATAAGACGGCAGGATCGAGGTTCCCCTGGAGTGCTACTTTTTCACCCACACGCCGCCTGGCATCGGCCAGGTCAGTGGTCCAGTCCAGGCCCAGCGCATCGGCTCCGGTTTCGGCCATGGTTTCGAGCCACTGTCCGCCGTTCTTGGTGAACAGGATTACCGGCACACGCCGACCGTCGTGTTCGCGGGTCAGTGATTGAATGATTTGTTGCATCGGTTTTAGCGAGAAGCGGTAATAATCATCCGGCGTCAGCGCACCACCCCAGGTGTCAAACAGCATCACGGCTTGCGCGCCGCTTTCGATTTGTGCGTTCAGATAGAGCGTGACTGATTGGGCGACGGTATCGAGCAGCTGCTCGAGTAATTCAGGCCGGTTATAGAGCATGGCCTTGATGGTCTTAAAGTCTTTGCTGGAGCTGCCTTCAACCATGTAGGTCGCCAGTGTCCAGGGGCTGCCGGAAAAGCCGATTAAGGGTACCCGGCCATTGAGTTCCCGGTGGATAGTGGAAACAGCATCCATGACATAGCGTAATTCCTGCTGCGGGTCGGGCACACCAAGTTTTTTGATAGCCGCTTCATCGCGAACTGGATGTTTGAAGCGTGGGCCTTCACCTTCGGAAAAATAGAGTCCGAGACCCATGGCGTCGGGAATGGTGAGGATGTCCGAGAACAGAATGGCGGCGTCGAGCGGGAATCGCTCAAGTGGTTGCAGGGTGACTTCACAAGCCAAATCCGGCGTTGTACAGAGCTGCATGAAGCTACCGGCCTGTTTGCGCGTGGCCCGGTATTCAGGCAGGTAACGGCCAGCCTGGCGCATCATCCAGACGGGTGTGACGTCTACGGGCTGGCGTAGGAGGGCGCGCAGGAAGCGGTCGTTTTTTAGTTCGGTCATAGTGGCTAGCGGACTCTAACGCGGTAATTCAGATGAACCCATAAGGAATTCATCGACTGCACGCGCACACTGGCGGCCTTCGCGGATCGCCCAGACAATCAGCGATTGCCCGCGCCGCATGTCCCCGGCGGCAAATACTTTGTCGAGTGAGGTTTTGTAAGCGTCACCACCTTCCGTACCCCCTTTAACGTTACCACGGCCATCGTACTCCATACCCAATTCATCCAGCATGCCGGTGTGAATTGGGTGGACGAAGCCCATTGCAATTAATACTAAATCGGCTTCGAGTTCAAACTCGCTGCCTGCTACCTCGTTCATTTTCCAACCGCCGTTAGCATCCTTTTCCCATTCGACGCGGATGCAGTGAATGGCTTTTACCCTGCCGTTTTCACCCGTAATTTTTTTGGTTGCAACGCACCAGTCACGTTTTGCACCTTCTTCCTGCGAGCTGGAGGTGCGCATTTTATTCGGCCAGTTCGGCCAGACCAGATCCTTGTTTTCTTTTTCCGGGGGGCGCGGCATGATTTCCAGCTGGGTAACGGATGTAGCGCCCTGCCTGATGGAGGTGCCGATGCAGTCAGAACCCGTGTCACCACCACCGATGACAATAACGTGTTT
>CAYPEL010000097.1:8426-10358 GCA_964409635.1 uncultured Gammaproteobacteria bacterium
GGCGCTCAGGGTGATGTCGTCTGCAAGCGTATCACCGGCGATACGTTTATTTTGCTGGGGCAGGAACTGCATGGCGAAATGCACGCCCTCGTGTTCCCGGCCCGGCACGGGCAGGTCGCGGGAGTGTTCCGAGCCGCCGGTCAATGCCACGGCGTCAAACGCTGTCAATAATTGTTTGGCAGGGATGTCAGCACCGATATGGGTATTTGGTTTGAAGCTGACGCCCTCGGCTTGCATCTGTTCCATGCGCCGGTCGATGATGTGCTTTTCCATTTTAAAATCAGGAATGCCGTAACGCATCAAACCGCCGATACGGTCATTTTTTTCAAACAGTGTGACCTCGTGACCGGCGCGCGCCAGTTGCTGGGCACAGGCCATCCCGGCCGGGCCAGAGCCGACTACAGCGACTTTTTTCCCGGTTTTATGTGCTGCGGGTAAAGGCTTGATCCAGCCGTTTTCCCAGGCCTTGTCGACAATAGCGCATTCAATGGTTTTGATCGTTACCGGGTCATCCTGGATATTCAGGGTACAGGATTCCTGGCAGGGTGCGGGACAAATACGACCGGTAAACTCGGGGAAGTTATTGGTCGAGTGCAGGACGCTTGAAGCCTGTTGCCATTCACCACGGTACACCAGGTCGTTCCAGTCCGGGATGATGTTGTTAACCGGGCAACCTGGGTGGCAGAACGGTATGCCACAGTCCATGCAACGCCCACCCTGGATACTGACGTCGGCATCATCGAGTGGAATGACAAACTCTTTATAATGCTGGACGCGCTCATCAACCGGGCGGTAGCTGCGGTCGAGGCTTTCGAATTCGATAAATCCGGTTGGCTTGCCCATGCCTATTTGCCTCCAGCCGCAGCGGTAAGCCCGGCTGATTCGTTCTGTGATTGCTTCATTTCTTCCAGTGCCCGGCGGTAGTCGACCGGCATGACTTTAACGAAGTTGGGTAACATGTTTTCCCAGTTATCGAGAATATGCTTGGCAACTGAACTGCCCGTGTAGTGCAGGTGTTTTTCAATCAGCCCTTGCAAACGCAGCGCGTCATAGCGGGACATGTCGGAACTCACATCAACCTTGCCGTGGGTTTCCAGGTCGCCACCTTGATGGTCGCTGGCTTCCAGCGCGGCGTCTTCTTCAGGAACCGGTTCCAGGTCAACCATGGCCAGGTTGCAACGTTCTTTAAAGGTACCGGCTGCGTCCAGGACGTAGGCGATACCGCCTGACATACCGGCGGCAAAATTACGCCCGGTTTCTCCCAGTACCACGGCAATGCCGCCGGTCATGTATTCACAGCCATGGTCACCGGCGCCTTCGACAACGGCAGTCGCGCCTGAATTGCGTACCGCAAAGCGTTCACCGGCGACACCCCGGAAGAAGCATTCACCACTGATAGCGCCGTACAAAACCGTATTGCCGACGATAATATTGTGTTCCGCTACGATGGGGCAATCTTTGGGCGGGTAGACAATCAGGCGGCCGCCCGAAAGGCCTTTGCCAACGTAATCGTTGCCTTCGCCTTCGAGTTCCAGTGTTACACCCCGCGCTAACCAGGCGCCAAAGCTTTGCCCGGCAACACCCTTGAGCTTGATATGAATGCAGTCATCCGGCAGGCCGTCATGGCCGTAGCGTTCCGCGACCCGGCCGGACAGCATGGCGCCTACCGTCCGGTTGGTGTTCATGATCGGGGATTCGATGGTTACGCTTTCACCGCGTTCCAGTGCTGGTTTGGCCTGTTCAATGAGCCAGTTGTCGAGCGCTTTGTCGAGACCGTGATCTTGGGTTTCACAGTTAGAACGGGCGACATCAGCAGCCATTTGTGGCTGGAATAAAATTTTCGAATAGTCCAGTCCATGGGCTTTCCAGTGGCCTATCGCCTTACGGGTGTCGAGCTTGTCGATACGTCCGATCATTTCGTCTAGTGTGCGG
>CAYPEL010000098.1:0-10345 GCA_964409635.1 uncultured Gammaproteobacteria bacterium
AGGCATACTGCTGACTACAATCTGGCTGGCGTGTAATTCGAGTATGCGCTTGCAAATAGCCAGGCCCAGACCGGCACTGCCGTGGCTGCTTTCAGAGCCTTCCCTGGACTGATAAAACCGGTCGTAAATATAGGGCATGTCGGTTTCAGAAATCCCCGTGCCGGTGTCTTTCACATTGACACTGACGCCGCTCTCCTGTTTGTCCAGTAGCATTTCAATGCGCCCGCCTTTCGGGGTATGCCGCAGGGCATTATCCATCAGGTTATCGAGTACACGTTCAATCAGACCAATGTCCGCTTCCACGCTCGGCAAGTTATCTGGAATGGTCGTTTGTACAGAAATACCCAGATTCTGGGCCTTAAGGGCATGTTTAATGCCGATATCCTGAGCCAATTCACCGAGTGAAAACTGTTCACGCTTAAGCTGGATCTGACCGGAATCGAGCTTGGCCAACTCAAACAAGGCATCGACCAGTTTGCCAAGTCCTTTGCTCTGCTTATAGGCCTGCTTCAGGAATTCCTTGTGCTGGTCATCGCTCAGGGTTGCACTTTTCACAAGCAGTGTTTCAAGGTAACCCTGCAATGAGGCAAGGGGTGTGCGTAAGTCATGCGAGACATTAGCAACCAGCTCACGGCGTAAATTGTCCGTTTGTTGTAATTCTTCTATTTGTGCGTTGATGCGTTTCGCCATACCCAGAAATGTTTGTTGCAGGTGTCCAATATCATCTGTAACAGCCGATTTTTCATACTGCAGATTTTCAATTGACTCCGGGTGTCCGGAGTCAAAGTTGCTCATCGCACGAGACAAAGACCGCAAACGCCTTGTCTGGTAGCGTAAAACTAGCAGGCCAATCAATACTGTCAGCAGGGTACTGATGGCGATGGCATAAAGGGCAAAGCGGAAAATATGGCTTTGTTGCAGCTTGTGGGCGATGGCCTGTAATTGCTGACCGGCCAGCACGATGTAGAGATAGCCTTCTGGATTATCAGCGTCACCAATCGGTGCCACAGAAAAAATATCTTTGCGGCCGGGGTGGCGTGGATCTTCGCCGAGGATGGGTAGGGCATGTTCACGGCGCAGGAACGACTGGATTGGCGCCAGGTCGAGGCGTTTGCTTTTTACGGTTCCCGGTGGTGCGAGGAAGGCGAGAATCTTTCCGGCGGGGTCCAGTAGATAAACTTCAATGCTCGGGTTAATCACCATGTAGGTGTGGAATACAGATTCGAGTGAGGTTTCGTCATATTGCCCATCGGCTATCGATAATTGGGTGTCTTTAATCAAATTGGCAGCGAGTTGCTGATTCAGGCGCTGGGTCATTTCCTGATAGAACTGCTCGCCGGCTTGCAGCGTGATCCAGATATAGATGAAGTTTAAAATAATTACCAGCAAAACCAGTGCAACAGCTAACCGGGAATAGAGCGTTTTAAACATGGTTATGGTTATCCATGAATTTATAACCGATGCCCCACACAGTCAGGATATAGCGGGGATTGGCAGGATCAGGTTCGATCTTGGCGCGTAAGCGGTTGATGTGCGAGTTGACAGTATGTTCGTAACCATCATGCCCGTAGCCCCAGACCTTGTCCAATAACTGGGTGCGCGAATAGGCGCGGCCGGGGTGTTTCACAAACTCTAATAGCAGATCAAATTCTTTGCTGGTGAGCTGCACGGCAGCAGCATTGTGCTGCACGGTGCGTTTGTCTGGATCAATAACCAGTGCATCGAATTGAATGGGTTGTGAGTTGTTTGCCGGGCTGACTGCAATGGCATCCGCGCGGCGGAACTGCGCATTTACCCGGGCAACCAGCTCCTGAATGCTGAATGGTTTGGTAATGTAATCGTCGGCGCCTATTTCCAGGCCCAGTACTCGATCCAGTTCAGTGGACTTCGAGGTGAGCATCAGGATAGGGATGTAGTCAGTACTTTTACGCATTTGCCGGCACAGATCCAATCCATTCATACCCGGCAACATTAAATCCAGAATCACCAGATCGGGTTGTTTGTTCTGGTAGTGCCTGAGTGCCGTATCGCCCTCGGCGCAGTGATCTACTGAGTACCCCGCATCCCCCAGATGCAACTGAACCAGCCGGGCAATATCCGGGTCATCCTCGACGATGAGAATATTCTTTGACATCAATGACTCCAATGGCGGATCCGCCAGGCACGCGGTTATTATTATCCTGGGATTAAACCTTAGTATCCTGACACAAAGAAAAGTTTCACAAACCACCCGCTAAGTTTTTTTGTAGGGTGGGAGATTGCCTCCATTGCTAGCAGATTGCGGTGGATTTCCTGCTTTTTGTAACAGCCTCGATGACTGAGCCAAGCTCCATATTTATCCCAAACCGCCGTTTATCAAAAAGCCCCAAACACCTTTTTCAACAACTCAGACGAACGCGCCAGGGGATTTTCCCGGATCTTTTTCTCTTCTTCTGCAATCATCAAAAACAAACCGTCCATCGCTTTATTGGTCACATAACTGTCCAGGTCAGGCGTGTCCTGATTCAGCATGCTCATAAACCCGCCCACTTTACCCGTCATCGCTTTGTAACGTGAAGTGACACCCGCTGCATCAGTCGCTTGCTTTACGATAGGTAGTATGCGTTCAGTCAGGGCGGCTGTGCTGTTGTTCCGGAAATACTGAGTGGCTGCATCATCCGGTCCTTTTAAAATACCTTTGGCATCTTCCAGACTCATGGATTTAATGGCGTCACCAAACACAGCAGCGGCTTCCGGAACTGCTTTTTCGGCAGCACCATTGATAGAAGAGATGAAATCATCAGCCAGCTGATCCTGGCCGATTTTACGCAGTGACTTTTCAATCCAGGCCAGTTTCTCCGGCATGGGAATACGCACCCGGCTGTCATCAAGAAAACCGCCGGGCTGACCTAGCTGAGTAACGGCATGTTGAACGCCTTTATCCAGCGCCTGTTTCAACGCACCGCTCATGTCTGAATGGGTCAGACTGGCCGGCGTACTTTTATCCGATGTTGCGGTTTCACTGTTAACCGAATCATTGAAAACCTCTAGCCAATCGCTCCAACCCGCATTGGCAAAGGGGCTGTTAATAACCAGAAAAATAATCAGGGAATACCCTGTGAGGTGAATCATTTTCATGCCGTAGTCTCCTGGATCAAGTATGGCAGACTGGCTAAATGAGGCCAGGTTATTGAATTTACTTCTTTATTATAGAGGGTTAGCGGTGGTTTCATTAACCAGGTTGAGTGGAACACAGTATTTGGTTGAATTATAAAAATATTTTTGGTTATAAAACGACTGCCAATCCACTAGATATAGTGCCTAAAAAGGCGAAAAATTTGCCTTATCACTACATATAGTTGTTTTAATACACATGTATTTTCATTGACTTATTTTATGAATCTATTAGAATTTCTAGCTGTCTGGATTCATTCATATCTGCTTCCGGGATTATACTCTCCATCGTAATCCCACCTGACGACTGTCGGAAGTCTGACAGTTACAGTTTTTTGAATCAGATCAAGGGATGAGTTGTTAACAGACGCTTTTACGCGGAAAGTAACGCGTCATGTATACCAAATACAATAAAGAGAACCACTACTTGAAGAGCCGCCGCCTTGGCGGCTTTTTTTTATTGAATTAATTGCTACTTCCCCACAGCTGTTCAAGCCGTTTATCACGTCCACAGGCAAAGCGGTAATATTTATAGCGCAGCGGATTTCTTAGATAGTAATCCTGGTGATAATCTTCGGCAGGGTAGAATTTACTCGCGGCCTTAATCCCGGTGACGATTGGCTGATCGAATTTTTTCGTATCTACGAGTGCTTGGAGCGAAGCATCGGCTGCGTCCTTTTGTGAGGCATCATGATAAAAAATACCGGCGCGGTATTGTGAACCATGATCACAAAACTGTGCATTAGCCGTGAGCGGATCAATGTTACGCCAATACACCTCCAGTAATTGCGGATAGCTGATTTTCGCTGGATCGTAGATAATCTGAATCGCTTCGGTATGTCCGGTGCCGCCTGCGGATACTTGCTTATAAGTCGGGTTCTTCACCTTGCCGTCGGTATAGCCTGCAGTAGTGGAGATTACACCCTCCAGTTTGTCGTAGGGCGGCTCCATGCACCAGAAGCAACCCCCGGCAAAAGTCGCCGTAGCTGTTTCAGCAGCCCAAACCACAGGGCTAAAACAAAGGCCAATGAGAAGAAGTTTAAAAAACTGTTTAATAAAAGACATGCTTAAATCCAGATAACAAGAATTCGAGAGTTCAGACAGGGTGGCTACAAATTAGTTCGAAACCAAACTCCTCTCCGTAGGATGGGTGAAACCCACCATTTTCTGCAGTATCCGGTGGGTTTCACCCACTCTACAAGACTTTCTCGACACCCCCTTCAGGAGGCGTGATATGGCAATCAATCTGAGCTACTATTATTTATACCCTGATATGAGTAAGTCCAATTAAGGTTAAACAGGGGGGAGGGTTGCAGTTATGGCCGATGAAAAGCTGACTTTTCGCCGTTATGCAGACGGTGACGACACACCAACATCCTGGGCAAAAGAAATTATTGAGCAGGATAGTTCTTATAAGTGTCCGACCTATGTACACCGAACCCCGCCTTGCCAGGGCAGTTGCCCCTCCGGCGAAGATATCCGCGGTTGGTTGAATGTCGTTCGAGGGATTGAAAAACCTTCAGGTGAAACACCCTGGCAGGAATATGCCTTTCGGCGATCTACCGATGCCAATCCGTTTCCCGCAGTCATGGGCCGGGTCTGTCCAGCGCCTTGCCAGGACGGTTGTAACCGCAACGAAGTAGAAGATTTCGTGGGCATCAATTCAGTAGAACAGTTTATTGGCGACTATGGCCTACAGGAAACCCTGTCGTTTAGTGATCTTGTGGGTGATGCGTCAGGTAAGAAGGTAGCCATCATTGGCGGTGGCTGTGGCGGTCTTGCCTGTGCTTATCAACTGCGGCGTATGGGGCATGCCTGCAGCGTATTTGATGATCACTCAGAACTGGGCGGCATGATGCGCTACGGTATTCCCGGATACCGGACCCCCCGGGATGTCATGGACGGTGAAATTAAGCGCATTATCGATATGGGTGTCGAAGTCAAATTAAAAACCAGAATCGGCCGCGATATCAGCCTGGAACAATTGGAAAAAGAATTTGACGCTATTGTTATTGCCATTGGCGCCCAGGCCGGTAAGGCGCTACCGGTGCCCGGAGGGGATGCGCCCAATTGTATTAGCGGCGTAGCATTCCTGGATGCATTTAATGACGGCAGGCTGAAATTCGTCTCGGAAACCGTGATTGTAATTGGCGGTGGTGATACCGCGATGGATGTGGTGTCTGTAGCCAGGCGGCTCGGCCACATAAAGAATGTCCACGAGGATGAGCGTCCAGAAGCGGTGGTTTTAAATCAAACCGCACAAGACGTGGCAACTGCGGCCAACAAAGAAGGTGCTAATGTGTTGCTGCTGTATCGGCGTCCGATAGAAAAAATGCCGGCTGCAGCACACGAGGTGGAGGCCGCTCAACGGGAGGGTGTAGAGATTCGTGGCAGCCAGATTCCGCTGGAAGTGATCAAAGACGATACCGGCAGGGCAACGGCCTTACGCATGGCAAAAGTAGAGTGGATCGATGGCAAGATGAATCAGATTGAAGGCTCGGAATTTGATGTGCCTTGTGATTTGATCGTTTCCGCCATCGGCCAGACCGGTGACCTGGAGGGTATGGAGGATTTCAATAACGGCAAGGGGCTAATCGACGCTGATAAATATTACCAGGTACCCAACAAACCGGGTTACTTTGTTATCGGCGATATTATCTGGCCCCATCTGTTAACCACAGCCATCGGTCATGCTTCAATTTGTGCCGACTCCATTGACCACTTTTTGAGTCAGCATGAACTAGGTAAGAGGCCAAAAGTAGAGGGTCACCTTTTCAGTTTGTTGAGCAAGCTGCACGAGTGGAGGATGGATCCCGAGGAATATGCCCAACATGAAACCTGGGGTACCGACGATGCGAATTTTGCCGTGCATAACTATGAGGACAGGTCACGCCACGAAATCATTTCCCATGAAAAGCTGTTTTTGGGGCATTTCTCCTTCGAAGACCGTAATCTTAGAAAGGAGAGCCATATCACAGCGGATGAAGTGTTGGGGCATTATGAAGAACGCTTCAGCGGGATGACTGAAGAAATGGCGCGAAATGAAGCCGGGCGCTGTATGAGCTGCGGCATGTGTTTCGAATGTGACAACTGTGTCATCTACTGCCCCCAGGATGCTGTGCATCGGACACCGAAGGATGAATCCACAATGGGTCGTTACGTCTACACCGATTACGATCGTTGCATCGGCTGTCATATCTGTGCTGAGGTATGCCCTACCGGCTATATTGATATGGCAATGGGTGAGTGATTCAGGCCCGCCACTTCCCCAAAAACTCCCTCTCACCCAGCAGGGTGCCTCCACTACTCGCTAATAACAATCAAAATGTGTCATCTATAAAATGAGAGAAGTTGAAATTCTAGTACAACCAGTTGAGCTCTATAAACTTCTAAAATTCGAAGGCCTGGTCTCCAGCGGCGGTGAAGCGAAGTCAGTCATCGCCGATGGACTGGTTTTGGTAAACGGGAAGATAGAAACCAGAAAAAGAAAAAAGATTGTTGCTGGTGATGTTGTCGAATTTGAAAACCAGAGCATGCGTATTCAGGTCATGAAAGATAACAATTAGAATGGGCAGTCTGCAAAATGAAAGGCATTGCTGTTTTAGCAGAATCTATCGATCAATGAAGGTAAATTAAATGGCAAACACATTTGGTGACCAGCTTTTAAAAGCAGGCCTGGTAAAAAAAGATCAGCTCAACAAGGCAAAAAAGTCGAAGCACAAGCAACGCAAGCAAGAAAGCAAGCAACAGGCAGAAGCTATGAGTGAGACAACAGCAACTGTCCGGCAGGCAGCAGCAGAAAAAGTGACGCGCGATACTGAGCTTAATCGGCAGAAAAAGGCAGCCGCAGAAAACAAAGCGATTCAGGCGCAGATTCGTCAACTGATTGAATTGAATCGATTGCCACAGGGTGATGGTGATGCTGGTTATAACTTTCAGGATGGCGCAGCGGTAAAAAAGATTTACGTCTCAGACGATGTCCTCAATAAGCTACAGCGGGGTATTCTTACTGTTGTCAGGTTTGATGCCGGCTACGAGGTTATTCCGTCAGTTGTGGCAGAAAAAATAAGGCTCCGCGATGCCGCCTGTCTTATCGAAAACATCCCAGTACAACTGGAGAACGGGCAAGATGATCCCTACGCGGACTATAAGGTTCCGGATGATTTGATGTGGTAGCAACATAATATAAATTGTATCAGAAATAGTTTCGAAATTGCTTTGAAAAAACCAGATGGTTATAGGAACCGCCTCCAGCCAAATAATCCGCTGCATGGTATAACCCTAGAGATGATCCTGACGCGTTTGGTGGATCGCTATGGTTGGGAAAGCTTAGGTACAAAAATTAACATCAATTGTTTTATGAATGATCCCAGCATCAAATCCAGCCTTAAGTTTCTGCGCAAGACGCCCTGGGCCAGGGAGAAAGTGGAAGGGCTGTATGTGCAGAGTTTGAAGTCATCGGAATAATAAGACCGTCACACCCTGGAACTTTTCGACTGCTCCTGCGTTACAGTACACTGGTTTTCTTTAGATTTTCAGACGGCGCATCAACGGCTGAATGGTCGGTGCCTGCACAAACAGCGTAAACAATACCACACCGTAAGTAATCGACTGGATAGTCCACCAGTATTCGAGCGAAAGCGGTAATGACAATGCCAGCGCCAGGGCAACTGCACCCCGTACGCCACCCCAATACAATATGCCCTGGTAGGAGCGGTTGATCTTCTCAACCCCGGGTAATGCCGATACCAGCGGTACAAAGGCAAAAATGCCAATGGCGCGCGCAACCAACACGGCGAGTATACCTAGCAACATAGCCTGCCATTGATGACTAAACATATCCGTTGTAATGGTGATACCGGCCAGTAAAAAAATCATCGCGTTGGCGATATAGGCGTTAAACGCCCAGAGCTGGAACAGGAAGTTCTTTTCGTTCGACTTTGTATCCTGTTGTTTGGCCCAGCCTATCCATAATCCAGTAACCAGAACAGCCATGACGCCGGATACATTCAGCCACTCTTCAGCTAGAAGAAAGGCGCCGAAAGCACCGGCCAGACTGCAGACAGCTTCCGGAACAGGTGCCTTGAGGAAGCGCATTAAAAGCTGAGTAAGTAAACCAACGAGAATACCGGTGGCGATGCCGCCAAAAAAAACCAATGTAAACGCACCGAGGCCATCCAGCCAGCCAATAGCTGTTTGCTCGGTAGCCACAGCAACGGATAACAGGATGCTGAAGAGTACAATTGCTGTGGCATCATTAAATAGACTTTCACCTTCGATCAGCACGATGAGCCGTTTAGGCGCACCTATTTTTTTGAACAACTCGATCACGGCAACCGGATCCGTTGCTGCCAACAGGGCGCCGGTAAGCAGGGCGGCAATCCAGGGAAAACCCGAGGGGTGTGCAATGCCGTAATAAAGCACTACCGCAGAGATCACTGCAGACAACAACATCAGTGGAATCGCCAGTATCAGAATCGGTAGCAGGTTTCGAAATAGCAACTTTGTATCAAGGTGGACCGCGGACTCAAAGATCAGGATAGGCAGAAACACATAAATCACCAGATCGTGAAAATGGTGCCAGCGCAGACCCGTATCAATCCCTGCCGCCACCAACAACTCCGAACCAACAAAACCGGCAACCACCAGCAATGCAAAAAAAGGTACGTGCAGGCGCTCTGCTAATGGCTGCACCAACACAGCTGTTAGTAACATAGCGATACAGAACAATATGATATGAGCGATATCCAAACGATGTCTGCCTGTTGGTTTGAGTTTTTCTTTGCCCTGCAGAATGTACCACTGTCAATGTTAAGTGTAGTCTATGATCTTGGCGGATCAGGAATTTCTCAGTGACAACAAATGATGCGCTGATTCAGTATGCACTGATTTTCGTACCTGCGAGGGAATAAGATGCCGGAAAACAGTAAATTTAACTCGTTAGATTACTGCGCGGGATAATAACAATCCTGATATTATACGGATTCGTGTGGTGTCGACGGTTGAGTATTATTTGTCAGACTGAAAGTCTATTGTGCAATGTTGGTTTGAGATAACCAACCGTTGATGACCAGTCATGTCCACGAGTGACACCTAAAGCTAGAGGCGGGCATCAGAAATCGAAACAATACCGGCAGAATACGAAAATCAATCTAGTCTGGCCCTGTTGATTCTCATTGATGGTGATTAAATTGTGGGGTTGTAACCCACAAATTCAAATGGTGAGACTATTCTTCTTCAGGAACACCCTGCCAGAGCATTTCATAACCCAGTTCGTACGTCTCATCACAAAACTTAGCCAGTGCCGAAAACTTTTCTTTAAAGACTTTGTCGGCGTGTGACTTTTCGTGCTGCTCGAATGATTGCCAATAGGTAACGATTGCCAGCTCACCCTGTTTGATCTTGGCTGCTGCTTTCTGATCCTCAGGTACATCACCTACCGAACCTTCTTCAGAAACAAATCCGCCATATTTGAAGACCTGTCCAGCGATAAATCCCCCCTTTTCGTTTCCGTATGTATTTTTCACGACATTACACATCTCACCCAAGGCGAGCTCAACATCTCCGACTGTGACACCATCTTTTAGATCGACAACATTAAACATCATGACACAACCAAACGGAATTTCTATAGGATGGAACATAACTAGATACCTTTGCTAATAATTCGTGTAATCAATATAGGTATGAAACGACGAGGTTCCAACCTGACTGGCTTCGATCTTATTACACTTTAGCCAGGCTAGTCCAGCCGAAGCTGAGAAGGGTTCCCGAATCCGCATATAGGCCGTCGATCGCCTCCGGTCTGCTTCTAAAACAGTTTTCTCTGGCGCATACCCGCACCTCTGGCAAATAAACAGCAACGGTAAACCCAACATCACGTAATCGCTAAACGCGGAGGTGCACCTGTTGTTTTCAGGCGGCGGGTACCCTGAGCAACTTGCTTTTTCTATGTGCGGATCCGGGCAATAGCGAGGCTACATGAGGGTCGTGGTAGCGTAGACGCTAAGCTGCATTTCCTACCCAAAATGAAAAATCTTTTTCCAGGAATTCCGAGTGTGGCATATAGTGCGACCCGTCACATGAAAACGTTAAGCTGACCAAGCCATTGAAAATGTTAATCGAAGCGGAGCGCAGATAGATGGTTTCATCCACCAAGCGTAATTTTTGCATGCTATCGAGTATCGGTCCG
>CAYPEL010000099.1:0-10317 GCA_964409635.1 uncultured Gammaproteobacteria bacterium
CTACAAACTGATATAGTGAGGGTTTTTCCGGCTGGATTATTTTATGGTTTTGAAGTACTTTGTTTGCCCGTAATCTATTAAAGACCTGATGCCACACAAGCTTTTTATCAAGACCCACGGTTGTCAAATGAATGAGTACGATTCCTCACGTATGGGGGATGTGCTGATTGAATCTCACGGCTTGGAAATTACGTCCAATCCGCTTGACGCCGATATTCTTTTGCTCAATACCTGTTCGATTCGTGAAAAGGCCCAGGAAAAGGTTTTTTCGCAATTGGGCCAGTGGCGTGAGTTGAAAGAAAAACGCCCGGAAATAATTATTGGTGTAGGTGGTTGCGTGGCCAGCCAGGAAGGTGAAGCCTTACGCCAACGCGCACCCTTTGTAGATCTGGTTTTCGGTCCGCAAACTCTGCACCGTCTGCCTGCAATGCTCGATCAAGTCCGTAGCAGTCATGCCGCCGCCATCGACGTTTCATTTCCTGAAATAGAAAAATTTGATTGTATGCCTGCACCACGGGTGGCGGGACCCACTGCCTTTGTTTCTGTGATGGAAGGTTGTAGTAAATATTGCAGCTTTTGTGTCGTGCCTTACACCCGCGGTGAAGAAGTCAGCCGGCCCCTGGATGATGTCATCGACGAATGCGTGAGCCTGGCAGAACGCGGTGTGCGTGAGGTAACTTTGCTGGGGCAAAATGTGAACGCTTACCGTGGCCCGATGGCCGATGCTGCAAGCGCCGATCTCGGCTTGTTGATTACTTATGTTGCCGCTATCGAGGGAATTGAACGCATTCGTTACACCACGTCACACCCGTTGGAAATGAGTGATGGCTTGATTCAGGCCTATGCCGAAATTCCTGAGCTTGTGAGTCATTTACATTTGCCCGTACAAAGTGGTTCTGATGCTGTGCTGGCACAAATGAAACGCAATCATACGGCGCTCGAATACAAATCCATTATCCGTAAGCTACGCAGGGCCCGGCCAGGTATCAGTCTTTCATCGGATTTTATTGTTGGTTTTCCGGGCGAGACCCGTGCAGATTTTGAAGCCACGATGCAGCTGATTGAGGACATCGGTTTTGATCAGTCTTTCAGCTTTATTTACAGTCCGCGCCCCGGCACGCCGGCGACGGCCTTAGCAGATGAGGTAAGCCTGGAAACCAAGAAACAGCGTTTGGCGCAGTTGCAGGCACGCATTAATGAGATGGCTAAAGACATCAGTGCCAACATGGTGGGTACGGAACAACGTATCCTGGTCGAGTCGCCGTCTAAAAAAGATAAAAATGAAATGGCGGGTCGTACCGAAAATAACCGGGTAGTGAATTTTCCGGCTGGAGTGCCAATTATTGGACACTTTGTGCGGGTGCGCATTACCGCGGCTTTACCGAATTCATTGCGTGGCGAATTTATCGCTGTAGATGATCTGCTCAGCGCCGCTAATGTGAGTAACTGGGGTTAATTCCCCGCTGAAAAAACCTATTTTGGACCCCGAACCTGAATCTATCGCGTTAACACTGGAGCCGGCCGATAACCAGCGGTTAGCCAGTCTCTGTGGCCAGTTTGACGAGCACCTGCGTCAGCTGGAACGCCGCCTGCATGTCGAAATCAGCAACCGCGGCAACCGTTTTCAGATTGTCGGCAATGAAGCGGCGCCGCGCCTCGCGGGCGAAGTCATACAGGATCTCTACGCGGCCACGGCCGACACCCCCATCACGCCAGAACAAGTTCACCTGCATTTACAGCAAGCCGGTCTACGGCAAACCGAAGCCCCCATTACTGAAACCGCAGGCGATCCCGTCATTGTGGCCCACCGCTGCACCATTAAGGGACGCAGTGAGCATCAGCGCCAATATCTGCGTGACATTCTCGAATACGATATAAATTTTGGCATCGGCCCTGCGGGTACGGGCAAAACCTATCTGGCGGTAGCCTGTGCGGTGCAGGCGCTGGAACGCGAGGAAGTACGCCGCTTGGTGCTGGTCAGGCCTGCTGTGGAGGCAGGTGAACGGTTGGGGTTTTTACCCGGTGACCTGACTCAGAAAGTAGATCCTTATTTACGCCCCTTATATGATGCGCTCTATGAAATGCTCGGTTTTGAACGCGTCGGTAAATTGATCGAACGCAGCGTCATCGAAATTGCTCCGCTGGCGTTTATGCGCGGCCGCACGTTAAACGATTCATTTGTGATTCTTGACGAAGCGCAAAACACCACGGTTGAACAAATGAAAATGTTTTTAACCCGCATCGGTTTTGGCTCAACAGCGGTAGTCACCGGTGATGTGACCCAGATTGATTTACCGAAAAGCATTGCTTCCGGTCTTAACCAGGCGGCTGATGTGTTAAAGGACGTTGACGGGATAGGATTTGCCTGGTTTGACGCGCGCGATGTTGTACGCCACCCGCTGGTGAAAAAAATTCTTAATGCGTATGAAAAATTCGATGGCCGTTGAAGCGATGACCCTACCTGTTCCAGTTGACATGGAATTACAGGTCGAGACCGGGGTTGCAGCTTTACCTTCAGAGCAACAGTTTCAGCAATGGGCTGTGGCGGCAATAGAAGCGGCACGGCTGCCCGTTGAGTTGGTGATACGCATTGTTGATGAAGCAGAAAGCCAGGCGTTAAATCATCAATTCAGGGATAAGGACAAACCGACTAATGTGCTGTCGTTTCCGTTTGAGCCAGTGCCCGGGGTGGCGCTAAACCACCTGGGTGATCTGGTCATTTGTGCGCCTGTGGTAAAGCGGGAAGCGGTTGCACAACACAAGCTGGAAGAAGCACATTGGGCGCACATGGTGGTGCATGGCATGCTGCATTTACAAGGTTACGATCATCAGCTTGAAAGCGATGCAGTTACCATGGAGTCGCAGGAAATTAAAATAATGCAACTGCTCGGCTATCCTGACCCCTATGCGTGAGCAAGGCGGGCTTAGCCAGTGGCATTCTTTATCGGGTCACCACACAGGACACTATGAACAAAGATCGATCTAGAAACGGTTCCGGCACGAAACCCTGGTTGAAACAGTTTCGCCAGTTATTTGCGCCGGAACCAACAGACCGGGAAGAGCTTGTCACCTTATTGCGCAGTGCCCAGCAAGGTGGCTTGTTTGATGTTGATGCACAGGGCATGATTGAAGGCGTGTTGCAAGTGGCTGACATGCAGGTGCGCGACATTATGATTCCGCGTACGCAGATGATTGTCGTGTCACGCGACGAGCCACCTGAAAAGCTATTACCGATTATTGTCGAGTCCGGTCATTCGCGTTTCCCGGTAGTGGGCGAAAATCGTGATGAAATTATCGGTGTGCTGCTCGCCAAGGACTTGCTGCGTTATTGCACAGACAATAACCGGGATAACTTCTCGCTGCGTAATGTATTACGGCCTGCGGTGTTTATACCGGAAAGCAAACGTCTGAATGTATTACTCAAGGAGTTCCGCGCCAGCCGCAACCACCTGGCTATCGTGGTCGATGAGTATGGTGGCGTAGCCGGTATGGTGACCATTGAGGATGTGCTGGAACAGATTGTCGGTGAAATCGAGGACGAGCACGACATCGACGAAGGCACCTACATCCGCAAATACAGTGACATTAATTACACCGTCAAGGCGCTCACGCCGGTTGAAGAATTCAACGAATATTTCAATACGCAATTCAGCGATGAGGAATTTGATACCATCGGTGGGTTGATAATAAACAAGCTTGGTCACTTGCCCAAGCGTGGCGAAAGTCTGCAGGTCGACAGCCTTGGCTTCCAGATCTTGCGTGCCGATAACCGGCGCATCCATCTGCTGAAAGTCTCTTTACCGGCAGCTCTAAACCTGGATCAACCGCAACAGACGGCATAAGCCAGTCGTCGTTTCGCCAGTCTGCTAGAATCCCGGCCGGTTACACCCATTCCCCCGCAGGGTGGGTGAAGCTCACCAATTGCTGTTGCATCTGGTGGGTTTCACCCACCCTGCGAGAGTTTGCGGCAGCCTGAAGGAGGGGTACCGATAATCGAATATATCCGGCAGATGTCTGGATTTTCCATGGGCCGTATGAACAATATAACCAATAACAAGAAGCTGCTTTCTCTGCTCGCACTGCTGGCGGGTGCGGCTGTTGCCCTGGGGTTTGCGCCGCTTGGGTTATATCCCTTGCCGCTGCTGGCAATGGCTTTCTGGATGTGGATACTCCGCGGCACAAAATCGTCCACTGCATTTTGGTATGGCTGGTTGTTTGGCCTGGGCTTGTTTGGTGTGGGCGTCTACTGGACGTACATCAGTATCTATCTCTATGGCAATGCCAGCTTGCCATTAGCATTGCTGGTTACCGTTCTGTTTGCCGCCTTTCTTGCGCTCTTTCCGGCTTTGGCGGCCTGGTTGTCGGCACGCTTACAGACAGGTGGATCAGGCATCGATTTTCTGTTGCTATTCCCCGCTGTCTGGGTGTTGGTGGAATGGTTGCGTGGTTGGGTATTAACCGGTTTCCCCTGGTTGAATCTTGGCTATAGCCAAATCGATAGTGTGCTAGCCAATCTGGCGCCGGTGGTCGGTGTGTATGGTGTTAGCTGGTTATTATTATTTTGTGCCGGCTTGTTTTTACAAGTTTTAGTATTACGCGGTGGTGGGCGTGTCTTGGCTGCGTTTGGTCTGGCGCTGATCATGGCAGGATCCTGGTCACTAAAGCAGATTGAATGGACCCAACCAATGGGTGCGGCTATTCCGGTGAGTATCATCCAGGGAAACATCCCGCAGGATTTAAAATGGCTGCCTCACCAGCAGCAAGCTACCCTGCAGCACTACCTGGATTTGACAGTACAACAAACCGATAGCCGGATTATCGTCTGGCCGGAAACAGCTATTCCCGCCTATTACGATCAGGTCGAGGAAAGTTTTATTGAACCGCTGCGCAAAGGGCTGGCAAAAAAAGACATCGCCTTGATCACTGGCGTGCCAGTCCTGGATAGAACAAATTGGCAATACTACAACTCGATCATCAGCCTCGATGACAAGGATAAGTTTTATTACAAAGTGCATCTGGTACCGTTCGGTGAATATTTGCCGCTGCGCAATCTGTTGGTGTCGGTGCTGAGTTTTCTGCCAATCCCGGAGGCCGACTTCAGTGCCGGTGATATCAATCAGCCTTTACTGACCGCAGCAGGCTATCCTTTTGGGTCATCGATCTGTTATGAGATAGCCTTCG
The DNA here is from genome assembly GCA_964409635.1 of uncultured Gammaproteobacteria bacterium. GTDB lineage: Bacteria > Pseudomonadota > Gammaproteobacteria > DSM-19610 > DSM-19610 > CAYPEL01. The sequence goes on from CAYPEL010000099.1 coordinate 5,182, forward strand.
GTGAACAGCTTATCAAAGCCTTGCCCGAGGCCAGCTTCCTGGTCAATATCAGTAACGATGCCTGGTTTGGTGATTCGTTTGCACCACACCAACATCTTGAAATGGCACGCATGAGAGCCTTGGAAGCCGGCCGTTATTTACTGCGATCGACGAATACAGGAATTTCAGCGGTTATTGGCCCGCACGGGGAACTGATTGCAACAACACAATTATTTGAAACAGCAACGTTATCCGAAAATATTATTCCGCGTGATGGCATGACACCTTATGCGAAAGTTGGAAATAGCCCGGTTGTTGCCGGTTGTCTATTTTTGGTGTTGTGTATAGGCTGGTTTAGAAAGTCTGCAGGTAGCAAATGAGTAAGCAAGTTACCCGGCAAGCTGTTTTTGAGACCCGCTGAAAATACGTCCCTGTACGCTCGGCAGCAGCATCCCTGCTGCTGACGGTCTCAAAAACAGCTTACCGGGTAACTTGCTTACAGCCTAATTCGATTGTTCCACCGGCCAGCGCCGGAAACTTTCATTCCCGCAATTAGGGCAGGGCTGGATACGGGTGGTGTGGTTGGAGATAATCGTGTCGTTGCACTGGGTGCAATAAAGCGTGCCTGGCGCCGTGATTTCGCCGCTCATATGGGGAGGATCCTGTTCCAGTGTCTGCTGTAACTGCTGTATCTCAAGCCGGGTTTTATCGGCAACGCTGGTAAACATTTGCAGCAACCGGTCTTCAATCTGGTCGATATCAAAGCGTAGCCAACCACTCAGCTCGTGACGATCCTCCGCCAGGTGCTTACCGGCATCCTGAGCATCACGCTTCAGCCACAGGGCAATCTTTTCGGCTTCGTCATGGGAGAGTTCGCCCAGCTCCACGGCGGTTTCCCGCGCTTTATCGAGGCTGTGTTTGAGCGTGGGTAAAACTTTGGCCTCGGTATCTGCAAAAGTTTGCCGGACGCGCTCCATCATCTGGTTATAGGCTTGAACTAATTTGTCTGCTGCCGGGCTATTCATGTGTTGTACCTTCTCATTATTACCTATAGTAATAATAGCCCAAGGAGGTAAATACGTCAGCTAACCTGAATTTATTGCTCTATCGCAACGAAACTAGTTAGAAATACGGGCTGACTTGGCTGTTCGTGTGCTCCAGCCTACGGTATCCTCTGTGTTTTGGTTAATCCCGGCAGCAAAAGAGCAGATGGAAGAAGTTTACCAACCCGAAAAAATTGAAGCGCAGGCCCAGAAAACCTGGGAAGACGAGCAAACCTTCCGGGTTTCGGAAGATGATAGCCGGGAAAAATATTACTGCCTGTCGATGTTTCCCTATCCGTCCGGCCGTCTGCACATGGGTCATGTGCGCAATTATACCATTGGCGATGTCATTTCCCGTTACCAGCGTATGCAAGGTAAAAACGTGCTGCAACCAATGGGTTGGGACGCCTTCGGCCTGCCCGCCGAAAATGCGGCGATCAAAAATAAAGTGGCGCCGGCCAAGTGGACTTACGAAAACATCGACTACATGCGCAAGCAGCTCAAACTGCTTGGCTTTGGTTACGACTGGAGCCGGGAACTGGCGACCTGTGATCCGGATTACTATCGCTGGGAACAATGGTTCTTTACTAAACTATTTGAGAAAGGCCTGGTTTATAAAAAGACCGCAGTGGTCAATTGGGATCCTGTCGATAAGACCGTGCTGGCCAATGAACAGGTCATCGATGGCAAGGGCTGGCGTTCCGGTGCCCCAGTGGAGCGGCGGGAGATACCCCAGTGGTTTTTGAAAATAACCGCCTATGCCGATCAATTACTCGATGATTTGGAGCAGCTCGACGGCTGGCCGGAGCAGGTACGCACCATGCAGCGTAACTGGGTCGGTAAATCGCAAGGTGTCGAATTGCAGTTTAGTGTTGCAGGTGAAGCCGAGCCGTTGACGGTGTTTACCACGCGCCCTGATACCTTGATGGGGGCGACCTATGTTGCCATTGCATCCCAACACCCGCTGGCTAAAAAATCTGCGGCCAACAACCCTGTTTTGCAATCCTTCATAGAGGAATGCACACACACCAAGGTAGCCGAGGCGGACATGGCGACCATGCAAAAGAAAGGTGTGGACACGGGGCTGAAAGCGCTGCATCCGATTACCGGTGAAGCGGTGCCGGTGTGGAGTGCGAATTTTGTATTGATGGAGTACGGCTCGGGTGCGGTTATGTCGGTACCGGCACACGATCAGCGCGATTACGAATTTGCCAAGTCCTTCGGACTACCGATTAAGCGTGTCATCAATCCTAAACCAGGTGCCAAAGAGGTTGACATCAGTGGGGCAGCCTTTGTCGATAAAGGCGTGCTGTGCAATTCTGGCCAGTTCGATGGCTTGACCTCAGAAGAAGCCTTTACCGCTATCGCCAAAACGCTGGAAGAACAGGGCAAGGGTAGTATCACAACCAATTACCGGCTGCGTGACTGGGGCGTTTCCCGGCAGCGCTACTGGGGCTGTCCTATTCCAATCATCAATTGTGAAACCTGTGGTCCAGTGCCGGTGCCCGAAGATCAACTGCCGGTCGTATTGCCACGCGATGTGGTGCTCGAAGGCACCGGTTCACCGCTCAAAAGCGACCGTCGTTTTATCGATACCCGCTGTCCAAAATGTAACGCCAAGGCAGAACGGGAAACCGATACTTTTGATACCTTTTTCGAATCCTCCTGGTATTACGCACGCTATACCTGCAAGGATTATGATAAAGGCATGCTGGATGAACGCGCTAACCACTGGTTACCGGTAGACCAGTATATCGGTGGTATCGAACACGCCGTATTACACTTATTGTATGCGCGTTTTTTTCATAAGTTGATGCGTGATTTGGGGCTGGTGAAAGGTGATGAGCCCTTTAAACATTTATTGACCCAGGGTATGGTCAATAAAGACGGTAGCAAGATGTCCAAGTCAAAAGGCAATACAGTTGACCCGCAGGCATTAATCGAAAAGTACGGCGCCGATACCGTCCGGCTGTTTATAATGTTTGCGGCGCCGCCTGAGCAATCGCTGGAATGGTCTGATTCCGGTGTCGAAGGTCAGTCACGTTTTCTCAAGCGCTTATGGAAAATGGCGTACCAACATACACAGGCGGGTAAAACAGTTGCCATAGATACGGCTGTATTGGACGATGATCAGAAAGCATTGCGCCTTAAAGTGCATGCCACTTTGCAGAAGGTCAGTGACGACATTGGCCGCCGCTATACCTTTAATACTGCGATTGCAGCCAATATGGAATTGTTGAATGAATTAGGTAAATTCAGTGACAGCTCCGAACAGGGCCGGGCGTTGATGCAGGAAGCGCTGGAAATGATTGTCTTGATGCTGTCGCCAATTGTACCTCATGTAACGCAGACGCTATGGCATGCGCTGGGCCACGATGGCCTGGTGGTCGATGTCGCCTGGCCGCAAGCCGATAGCGATGCCTTGGTAACAGACAGTATTGAAATGATTGTGCAGGTCAACGGCAAGATGCGCGGGCGCATCTCTGTGGCAACCGATGCAGTCAATACAGCGATAGAAACGACAGCGCTGAATGAACCCAATGTCAAACGCTTTGTCGATGGCAAGTCACCGCGCAAGGTGATCATTGTCCCCGGCAGGCTGGTTAATCTGGTTGTTTAATTGAAACTTTTATTTAAACTATTGCCTTTGCTGTTGTTGACGCTGACGGCTTGCGGGTTTCATCTGCGCGGTGGTGTCGAACTGCCCGCAGTGATGCAATCGACTTATATAGAGAGCAAGTTTCCGTTTGATGATATGACCCGGATAATTACTCAGGAGCTGCGCGCCAGCAAAGTCAATGTGACGCAACAACAAGCAGGCGCAACGTCGATATTAAAATTGATTAACCACCGTTCCAGCCGCCGGGTGCTGTCAGTGGGCAGTAGCGGCCGTGCGACGGAATATGAATTGTTTGAAGAGGTGACCTTTGCTTTGTCGGATGCGCAGGGAAAGAAATTTCTAGCGCCACAAACATTACGTATGACTCGGGATTTGGTTTTCGATGAAAGCCAATTGCTCGGCAATGTATCGGAGGCTGAGGACATTCATGACCAACTGCAGCATGCGCTGGCGCGGCGCATACTGACCCGAATCCAGGTGAGGTTACAGGCCCAGTGAGCCAAATCCGGCCCGAACAGCTTGCCGCTCATCTTAAGCAACAGTTGCTGCCGGTGTACTTTGTCTACGGTGACGAGCCGTTGCAGCTGGGTGAATGTACTGACCAGATACGCGCTGCCGCCCGGCAACAAGGCTACACAGACCGGCAGGTTTTCAGTGTAGAAGCGGGCTTTGACTGGGAGAGCCTGCGCGCCGCAGCCGATTCGCTGTCCTTGTTTTCTGAACAACGCATCCTCGAGTTGCGGATGCCCAATGGCAAGCCGGGTGATAAGGGTGGCCGTGCGCTGCGTGCCTACGCAGAGCAAATACCTGCTGATACCTTGCTACTGATCACCGCCGGTAAACTCGAACCTGCAGCCCGCCGCAGCAAGTGGGTGCAGGCGTTGGAATCGGCGGGCGCCTCTGTTGCCGTTTGGCCGGTTGATGCCGGCCGCTTACCTGCCTGGATAAACAGCCGCATGCGCGGCAAAGGCATGCAGCCCGATTCGGAAGCGTTGCAAATACTGGCTGACCGCACAGAAGGTAACTTGCTGGCCTGCGCACAGGAAATCGAAAAATTGTATTTACTGGAAGGTCCAGGATCGATCGACGCCGCCACAGTCAATGACAGCGTTACCCGCAGTGCCCGCTACGATGTGTTTGGCCTGGTCGACGCGGCGCTATTGGGCCAGGCTGCCCGCGTTCAACAAATGCTCTCCGGATTGCGTGCAGAAGGTGTCGACCCAACCATCGTGCTCTGGGCATTGAGCCGCGAATTGCGCGCGCTTGCGCCCATGGCGGCGGCCTTGAAAAAAGCCGGTACACTCGCGCAGGTGCTCGCGGCAGGACGGGTCTGGGAAAAACGTAAAGTCGCCGTAAGCGCCGTGCTCAAGCGTATATCCCACAATAAAATCCAGTCATTGCTCAGGCGCTGCGGGCAGTTAGACCGGGTCATCAAAGGTCGGGCCGCAGGCAGTAGCTGGGACGAAATGTTACAATTGGCTATGAATATAGTCG
>CAYPEL010000100.1:0-10222 GCA_964409635.1 uncultured Gammaproteobacteria bacterium
GGTGTCGCTCCACCAGCAGCGGGGGCTAATGTCTCCCACGATCCCCAACAATGCACGGAGCTCGCAGCATCTGGGCCACTGCAGGGATCAAATGCAGCAATCGTCTTGCCGGCAGCAGGTTTGATATCCGGGATAGGAGCGCCAGCAGCATTGGCTGTGCCTGCACCTTGCATTTTCCTGCACTCATCAACCAAGTGTTGCGGAACAGAGGTAGGATCGGCCGCCCACCGTTCGAGGATGTCGATACAGTCACGCTCAGATAGCGCAAGCCCGGCAGCATTAGCGCCTGTTACTGAAAATAAGAACCCCACCAGTAACAGCAATGTTGAGAATCTCATGACCGTACTACCTCCAACGTAATTATTATTATTGCCCCATAACTGAGCGTACTAAAACCATATCCTAAATACTACTCTATCAAAAAAACGTATTAGCAAATAGTGGTTTATAGCTTATTTACTTTAACTCAAACAGCGCACCCAACCACATCCACAAATTTGTCTCTAGTAATCAGAATCTTGTTTATTTTTGTTATACCAAATTATTCTTAAATGCAGCCACCGTCAATTGACCCTCTACTGCCGAATATTCTTAAGATTAATTAAAAGGAATACAGCGCTTTAGAAAAACCTCTAGAGAATAAACTTTAATCTAGGTACTAGATTCCTCACCGCTAGAAGCTTCTAGATATACCCAGATTAAACTGATTTCTATCATAGTCAAAAATCGGCACGTTGGAATTATTGTTGGTGTGCACCCAGTTGCCGAGCACCGCCCACTTGGCCAGCGGGCCGGTTTGAATATTGTGCTGGAAACCCACGGTATAGCGACTCTCATCATCATCGCGTGGTCTGCCTGCAAATGGCGCTGGCTCTTCACCCCGATAGTCATATTTACGGAAAGCTGCCCGCGCATAAACAGACCCATCTTTCCAGGGTTGGGCAATTGCGCCAACAAAAGCACTGGGTCCCCGGTAGCTGAACCGGCCACCCTCGGCATCAAACCGGGCAAAACCTGCGCCAGCCTGAATACCGATCTTTCCGTCATTGAAATAGTGCGCAGCAGAAAGTTCAGCTGACCGGTACCAGCCATCACGATCAGAATCGCGCTTCTTATTATAGTGACGCCGGGCTAGCGTAGTATCCAGTGTGATTTCGGTATTGCTACCAAACTGCCAGGTAATATTAGGATTCAGGGTACCAAACAAGGCTAAGCGGCCATCACCCAACCAGATCTGGTCGACTTGAAAACCAATGCCTGCCCGCCAGTGACGCGGTACAACCCAGGCAGGACCTGTACGGAAAGTTAAAACCCCCAGATTAAAGTCCGTTTCATCAAAGTAGCGCCGGTAGTATCCATTCAACTGGCTCTGCCAGAGAAAATAACCACTATGCTCACCTATGTTAAACGTTTTACCCGTACTATAGCTGTGTGCAAGCCCGGGGTTTATTACGAATGCCGTGTCACTTTCCTCGTTGCCACTGATCGTTATCGGTTGCCCGCGAAAATTTATGACGTCACGATCCGGGCCTACGTTAACATTGGTATCGTGCATAAAACCCAGATAGATTGATGGCGTCCAATTATGCCGGTCTTTAAGACGTTTTTCGTCTTCGTCAATCTGGGCAAGAAATGCCAGTAAAGTCGTTTTTACAAAGACCGGCGTGTTCGGGTCATCAAGTACAGTTTGTGCTTCGCGCCGCGCATTTTCGTAATCCATTGACTGATAGTAGGCACGCGCCAGCTCCAGACGCGCACGGTGCAGTTCCGGGTTGCTACTTAATATACTGCTGAAGGCTTCGCGTGCCGTTTTCTGGCGATCGTGCTCAAGGGCATCCATGCCGATTGAAAACTGGCGCTGCAATTCTTCATCACCATCGAACTCAGCCGAGGCCGCTGATATCAAGCAGAAATAACCTAGCAAAGCTGCGATTGAAATTTTGAAAAAAGATTTTACTTGAACCATTGCGAATCCCCGGTTACCTTAACTTCATTAACTGCCTGACTTCCCTAGGTTGTGGATTCTAAAGGACATCTGATCGTTACTCAATCAATCAATCTTGGCCAACCGAAATTTTGGGTATTAGCCAGTTGTCTTGCATTGTTTGGCTCACTGGCTGGCAGCGCCCATGCCTTTCCACCCGACCTATTCGGGTATAGACAATCCCACCAACCAGATATCAAGGTTTTTTCACAATGGGTACAGGTGCTTGAACGGCATATTTTAGAAGATGCTACAGAAGGAAACTGCCAGGCAAGGACCTTTAACCGCTGCCACCTGAACAACTGGCTGGCCTTTCTAAAAAGAATTAACGGCCTGCCTCGCGGTAAACAGCTCGACAAAGTCAATCAGTACGCAAATAATCGGCCCTATATTCTGGATATTGAAAACTACGGCCTGGAAGATTACTGGGCTATTCCCCGTGAACTCCTCTATAACGGCGGTGACTGTGAAGACTATGCCATTACCAAACTGTTCTCACTGCGCTGGCTGGGTTTTCCTGCTGACGACCTGCGCATAGTGGTACTGCAGGATACCAACCTGCGTATACCGCATGCCGTACTGGCCGTGGCCCAGAACGAGGATATTTTTATTCTTGATAATCAGGTGGAAGAAGTCATTCCTCACCTCAAAATCGTACACTACTCACCCGTGTATTCGATCAACGAAAAACACTGGTGGATTCACACACCCAACTGATATGAGCACACTTGCCAGTACTGGAAAGAGGCCATCAATTATTGCTGGCGTCTTACTCTTGCTATTCCTGCTCGCTGTTGGCGCCTTCCTGCTAAAAACCTACATCAATAAGGAACGGCAGCGTGACTTACAACAATGGGAATCCAGACTCGGCCTGGTGGCCGATGCACGCAGAGCGGCCATTGACCACTGGGTTGAAGATCAATTTGGAACCCTGAAAGAGCTGGCAGACAATGCCTCGTTACAACTTTATCTTTGGCAACTGGTACAACGCAACGAACCTGACAATCGAATAATTGAACCTGCCCAGCAGACTTATTTGCGTAACCTGGTGCTCGCCACAGCCGATCGTCATGGCTACACCAATAAACACACCCAGCGGATACCCGCCAATCTTCCGCAGCACCAGGCAACCGGGCTGGCGCTGTTGGACAAGAATCTAAAACCGATTGCCCTCACACCCGGCATGCCGGAGATCAACCGCGCCTGGAAGCAGGCGGCCAGGCTGGCCCAAGTTACTGGCAAACCAAAAATCAGTGAATTGAAACTTGATAGCCAGGACAGGCCGTTGCTCGCTTTTGTTGTTCCGGTTACTGCAGTGCTTGGTGCTAATGTGAACGGACAGCCTAAACCCGTTGGCGTATTGCTAGGAATCCGCAATGCTGAGCGTAAATTGTTCCCCCTTTTAAAAACGGGGGCGTCGTTTGCCGAGGACAGTGAAGCCTTCCTGACGATTTCGCAAGACAATAAGGTCGTCTACCTTTCACCCACAGCCGATGGCGCCAGACCTCTCCAGAAAATGCTGCCGCTGGATAGAGACAATCTGGCGAGCACGCTGGCATTAGCCAATAGCGGTGAATTTGCAGTGCACAATAATTACCAGGGCAACCCGGTGCTCTCCGTTGGCCGGCCGCTGCAATCCCTGCCCTGGACACTGAATCAGCAAGTCGACGCCTCGCAGGCATTGCGTGAATCTAACGAACGGCTTAGTTTCTTAATGATCGCCTCATCGCTTATTTTACTGTCCGCTGCGGCATTAGCCATAGCGGCATGGCGGCACGGCAGCAGTGTGCGCGCTCAGCACCTGGCAGATGAATTAGGCGAAAAAGCCCTGGAGCTGCATAAACAGACGGAATTACTGCATGCCATTACAGACAATATCGATAGCCACACCTTGTTACTTAGCAAGCAGGGAGAGGTACTGTTTTCCAACCAGGCGGCGGCTAACGCAGTCGGTTCGAGTAACTCAGAATTGATAGGGAAAAGCCTGACTTCTGTGTTGGGCCCGCTGGCAGCCAGAGAACTCGCCCATGATATACAGACCACAACTGAAGCAGGTAACCCGGCCAGCCGCGTGATTCATTTGCAATATGGCAACCATAGCGGCACCTATCAGTCCAGCGTGATTCCAATTGAGAGGGTCGGCGAATACCTGGATCCGTTACTGATTGTCCTGAACGATATTACACAATTACAAAGCGTGCAGAACCGTCACGAGAACTTATTGCGCAACCTGGTTTCAACTCTGGTGCATATCGTTGACTTGCACGACCCCTACTCTGCCCACCACTCATCACGCATGGTTGAAGTTGCTAACCTGCTGGGCCGCGAATTGCGTCTCGATCCGCAAGACAGGCAGACCCTGGATCTCGCCTCCACACTGGGCAACCTGGGCAAGATCATGATCCCGAAAGAAGTCCTCACCAAAACCGGTGCATTAACCGAAGCCGAGCACAGTTTATTGCACAAGCATGTTCACTATGGACTCGAACTGCTGGAAAATCTGAATTTTGAAGGCCAGGTGCTGGATACCATCGCCCAGAAGCAGGAGCATATTGACGGCAGCGGTTATCCAAAAGGAATAACCGGTGATGACATGTTATTTACTGGAAAGATACTTTCAGTCGCAAACGCGTTTGTGGCATTAGTTAGCCCACGGGCATACCGCGAAGGCATATCGATAAAAGCCGCGCTGGATCAATTGATGAAGGATGCCGGCAGCAAATATGACCGGCAGGTTCTGGCTGCCCTGTTCCATATTTCCGAAAACCGGAAAGACTGGACAGACTGGATTAATGAAGCATGAGCACTATCGCCCTGTTGTCAGAGAACGCCTTATGGGTGACCCGTGTTTGATGTTGTATCAGTTGTGAAATAACCTATAAGCTTACTCAGGCCATCGGCCTGATCTCTCAGGCTTTCACTGGCCGAAGTGGTCTCTTCAACTAAGGCAGCGTTTTGCTGAGTTAACTCATCCATCTGAGTGATGGCCTTGTTGACGTCTTCGATACCGGATGATTGTTCCACACTTGCCGCTGCAATCTCACCGATAATATCCGTAACCTTCTTAACGCCGTTAACAATTTCAGCGAGTGTCTGTCCAGACTGATTGACCAGCCGCGAACCCTCTTTCACTTTATTGCCGCTGTCCTGGATCAAATCTTTGATCTCCTTGGCAGCGGTTGCACTGCGGCCGGCCAGATTACGTACTTCACTGGCGACGACGGCAAAACCGCGTCCCTGATCACCGGCCCTGGCAGCTTCAACCGACGCATTCAAGGCCAGCAGATTGGTCTGGAAGGCAATTTCGTCGATAACACTAATGATGTCGGCTATTTTCTTGCTGGAGGTGTTGATTTTTTCCATTGCAAGCATCGCATCTTTGACCACGACACCACCCACTTCGGCTTGATCCCGGGCGGCGATCGCTAAGTGATTCGCCTGATTTGCATTATCGGCATTTTGCTTGACCGTGCTGGTTAGCTCTTCCATCCTGGAAGCGGTCTGCTCAAGATTGGATGCCTGGTGCACAGTTTTGTGGTTAAGGTCGGTATTCGCTTGTGATATCTCAGCCGAGCCTGTGGTGACGTTGTCGGCAACGCCGTCAATCTCAGTCATCACCTGGAGCAGATTATGCAAACTGTCATTGACTGCACTCTGTAGTTGTGCGAGCTGTCCAGTAAAATCTCCCGTAATGCGTTGTGTCAAATCGCCGCGCGACAAGGCTCCCATCACCCGTGAGGTTTCTGCAAGCACCCTCTCGATCATTAACTGTAAGTTCTTTTGCTCACTGATGTCAGTGGCGTATTTAATCACTTTATAGGGTTTATTGTTAAGATCCATAATCGGGCTGTAGGAGGCCTGGATCCAAATCTCTTTACCGCCCTTGCCAATGCGTTTGTATTCCTTTGCTTCGTATTCACCGCGATTGAGTTTTTCCCAAAACTGCTTATATTCAGCACTGGCCTTGAACGCAGGCTCTACAAACAGGCTGTGATGCTTGCCCTGTATTTCATCAAGGCGGTAGCCCACAGCGTTGAGAAAATTATCGTTGGCGGTGATGATCGTGCCGTCCATATTGAATTCGATCATCGCTTGGGCTTTATTAATCGCGCAAATCTCGCCAGAATAATCTATGACAAGCTCCGTTGGGCGTGGATCTTTGACAACAAGACTCAGCAACAGGGTGGCCACGACCGCCGATAACGCGATGCCCGGACTTAACGACCAGGCGAAATATAGCAGCGTTGTAATAGCTGGCATCAGGGCGACCGCCAACCTCACGCGCAAGCTCAGGTCAGTGAAGATGTTCATTAGATTCTCCTGTTAAATCTCTCATACGCTGCTCTGGGAAATATGACCCCAAGTGATTTAAAACTCTTCCCATTGGTCGCTTTGAACGTTTCCCGGTGTGGCAACTTTTCTAACCTCAGCCGTTACCGCTGGAGTCTGCTTCGGTTGCTTCCACGGGCGCTGCGCCGAATCACGGCGCTCTTTCGGTGCGGCCACTACAGTCAGGGAGTCGTCACCAACCTGGAAAAAGTTTACCTGTTTATGCATTGTCTGGGCCTGCTTACCCAGCGCTTCGCTCGCCGAGGCGGCCTCTGCTACCTGCGCTGTATTTTGCTGCGTGCTCTTGTCCATCTGCATCACCGCTTTGTTCACTTGCTCAATCCCAGTAGACTGCTCCTGGGAAGCCACCGATATCTCCGCTACGATGTCACTGACCTTTTTCACTGAGCTTACAATCTTACTCAAGGTCTGGCCCGATTCGTCCACCAGGCGTGTACCCTCCGCAACCTTGGTTGCACTGTCCTCGATCAGATCCTTGATCTGCTTCGAAGCCGCGGCACTGCGTTGTGCCAAATTGCGCACCTCGCTCGCCACCACCGCGAATCCGCGGCCTTTTTCACCGGCCCGCGCCGCTTCGACTGACGCATTGAGCGCCAGCAGATTGCTCTGAAACGCTATCTCGTCAATTACGCCAATGATGCTCGATATTTCGCTGCTCGAAGCGCTGATCTCACTCATCGCCGCGACTGCCTGGTTGAGCACCTGACCACCATTTTCAGCCTGTTCACGCGCCCCCTCGGCTAGCTGGTTTGCATGGCGTGCATTGTCGGCGTTCAGCTTCACCGTGGCCGTCATTTTTTCCATCGACGAGGCCGTCTCTACCAATGATGCAGCCTGCGCTTCGGTGCGCTGGCTTAATGAGGCGTTGCCATCGGAGATTGCTTGCAAGCCATGTAACATTAAGTTTGCCGAATTCTTGATCTCGCCAATCATCTCGGTGAGCTTGCTTACCGTACTGTTTGCATCGGCCTTGAGCTGACCGAACGAACCCACATAGTCGTCCTCAATGCGTTCACTCAAGTCGCCGCGGGCTATGGCGCCCATCACCCGAACCGTATCGTTGATGATCTGCGCCGAGACATCCATCAGGTCATTGATGCCATTGCCCAGAACCTCATAGAACCCCTGTTTGTTCTCAAGCGTGATGCGTTGTGTTAAATCACCTGCCAGTGCCGAGCTCACGATGCTCTGCACTTCTTTTTCCACTGCCGCCTCCTGGGTGCAGTCTAGCCACTCCACCACCGTGCCGATGCGCTCACCGTGCGTATCGATGACCGGATTGGCCGTGATTTTCAATATCCGTCCACCGATGTTTAACTCTGAAGTATGGCTGTCAGCCAGCTTGTCCAGCATACGCGAGTGAGCCTGGTGCTTATCGAAAAGGTCGACATGTGCACCCAGGAGTTTGGCCGCGTCGAAACCGGGCAATTCTTTGCGAATATCGAACTGGGCGTTGCGAAACATTTCCTGTAACGCAGCATTCATGTAGATGATGTTGTAGTGCGCATCTGAGACCATCACACTAGAGTTCACATTATCGAGTGCCTGCTTGATGCGGCCGGTCTCGGCGGCGCTAAGGTGATCGGCCTCAATGCGATTCTTCAAATTGGTTTGCATGGAGTCCAACGTTACCAGTAGCTGGCCAACTTCATCGTTTGAGGTGGCCTCGATCACCGAGCTCAGATCGTCATCGGCTATCTTGTTGGCGACATCCACAGCCTGTTGGATAGCGCCCGTAATGATTCGGGTGATAAAAAAGGCAATGCCAAAGCCTATGATCAGAGCGCTCAGGCTGCCAATTGCGCTGACCTGCATGGCAATCTGTTCGTCATGCTCTGCCTGTACGGCGGCATTCTCGGTGAACTTCTCAATCACTTTCAGCAACACTAACAACTCGATATCGAGCGCCTGCTCTTCCGCTACAATCTTATCTACTATTGCATGGCCCGCGTTTACCTTGCCCTCCTTCAGTAAGGCGAAGGTCTTATGGACAAGTTGTTCATAGCGGCGATGTTTGGTTTCGACACCGCGTAGAATTTTACCAATGCGCTTGAACTCCACGACTTCAGCCTCGCTACGAGCTTGGGCCATGATCCCTTGCGTGATCTTCTCCCCCGCTTTGATACCCGTTTCGATTTTTTCTGTCAACGCGTCAAACACGTTCACTTCATTATTAAAACGGGCCTCTACGGCTGGGCTGGACTGTAAATTCTCACCAAAGCGCAGGGCGCGCTCGAAGTGGATGGCCTGTTCAAGCTGCTTGAGAGTGATGGCGGTCACCGTTGCAGTCAGCGGGATATCCTCTTTGGCGATTGCGGTGATCTCCGAACCCAGAGACTGTAGCTTGAGGGCCGTTACACCGATCGTGAACAGCATCAGACCTAATAAACAAATCACCAGGCAGGATATCTTCCCCCTGATTGTTAAGTTGCTCATGAATTGTTTAAGCATTTACATTCTTCCAAGGTAAAACCTGGTTAGCTCCGGTAAGGTAGATCCCACCGAAACGGAAGAATTGCTCTGCCATAACCGCGGTGCCGCGCAAGTCATTCAGAACACGCTTTGCGGAAGGGACTTGTCAAACGGGCACAACAGGTTATTACCAAGCCTATTCGTATGGGACAATGAGCATATTGACGGCCACCAGAACCACAGCCGTAAGGTCTGTGATACGATCACCCGCCTCTCAACGCTGCCCTCCTTGATTAATTTGCCCACTAAACCTCCATGATTAGGTACAAGTAACTGATAAGCGAGAGTTCTACAGTCGGTTTTCGGCAGGGCCCATAGAAAACTGAACATTCCAACGACCCTTTGAACCTAGAAATGTTAGTTGGCTGCAATATCATCAAGATATAGCCAATTCGAGTATGAATTTACAACAAGAATAACGCCTGCTTCCTATGCTGAGTAATGCTATTGAATAGTCAAATAAGTCAACACTGGCACTGTTATCTATAGAACCTCAACTGTATAAAATTTATTCCTCCGTCCCAGTTCTTCCGTTAAGGACCTAAATAAATTATTAAATAGTATAATCATATAGATAGATAAACTTTATTACTCAAATTGTTAATAGAATCTGGCCATTAACTGCAAAAGACTCTATGTACTTCCTGTTAACGAGCAAGCACGTCTGAGCAAGGCAAGGGAACAAAAAACCTAGCCACCTGGGTCTATATTTTTTTTCAACTTCCTCGCTCTGCTAAACCGGTACAGCGCAAGCACCGGGCCAGACAAGGCATAAAGCAAGAATCCTGAAAACAGGATGCTGGGTGGATCTGTTGATATCACGACAAAAACAAAAACAATGATGAAAAGCGCAAAAAAAGGCACGCGATTTTTGAAGTCAATTTCCTTGAAGCTGTAGTAACGAAAATTACTCACCATCAAGATACCCATGATGGCCGCCAGTAAAAATCCTACCCCCCAAATTTCGTTGCCATCAATGCCATGGTCAACACTTACCCACACCAGTCCCGCCAAAACACAGGCAGCAGAGGGACTCGGCAGACCCGTAAAATAGCGTTTGTCCTGATCTTCAACCTGAGAATTAAAACGCGCCAAGCGCAGCGCAGCGCAGGCTGTATAGATGAAGGCTGCAAGCCACACGGCCTTGTACCAGACTGGCCCCTTGTCAACCACACCCCCAATTGACCAGGCAA
This sequence comes from uncultured Gammaproteobacteria bacterium, assembly GCA_964409635.1. Taxonomy (GTDB): domain Bacteria; phylum Pseudomonadota; class Gammaproteobacteria; order DSM-19610; family DSM-19610; genus CAYPEL01. Next base: position 10,000 of record CAYPEL010000100.1, read on the forward strand.
AGATAACCAGCGATGGCGCCACACCAAAACAAACCATATCTGACAAGCTATCGTACTCGAAACCAAAATCGCTCTGGGTATGGGTAAGGCGTGCAACTCTGCCATCTATGCCGTCCATAATCATGGCTACAAAAACGGCGACTGCTGATGCTTCAAATCGCCCGCTCATGGCGGCAATGATGGCGTAAAAGCCTGCAAAGAGTCCAGCCGTTGTGAATAAATT
>CAYPEL010000101.1:0-10199 GCA_964409635.1 uncultured Gammaproteobacteria bacterium
GGGTGATCATGTGTTGGTGATGAGTAACGGTGGTTTTGGTGGCATTCATGAGAAATTACTGGGTGTGTTAGGTGGGGTGGTGTGACGAATGCGCATTTCCGGAAGCGGGGAGCAAGGGTGGGTTTCACCCACCCTACGGGGGGTGAATGGAAACAATGAATAATCCTATTGCTGTTGCTATTACGGGTGCCTCTGGCGCGCCATATGTATTGCGTTTGCTGCAGCAGCTGGTTGAAAAGGGTGAGCAGGTTTATGTGATGATTTCTGCGCCGGGTCAGGTTGTGCTGAGTATGGAAAGTGATCTGAAGCTCTCGTCCCGCCCGGCTGACGTTCAGCGTATCCTGAGTCAACGGTTTAATGCCGCTGCAGGGCAGTTGCAGGTATTCGGCCGCAAAGAATGGACGGCACCGGTCGCCAGTGGTGGCAGCGTGCCGCGCGCCATGGTGGTCTGTCCCTGTACCACGGGTACGCTGGCCAATATTGCCAATGGTGTCAGCAGTAATCTCATCGACCGCGCCGCCGATGTGGTGATCAAGGAGCAGCGTAAATTGATCCTGGTGGTTCGCGAGACACCGCTATCGGCGATCCATCTTGAAAACATGCTGAAACTGTCCCGGCTTGGGGTGGTGATTATGCCGCCCAGCCCGGGTTTCTATCAGCTGCCCGAATCGATTGATGATCTGGTCGACTTCGTTGTCAGCCGGATCATGGATCAGCTGGATATCGCCAACGATATTTCACCGCGCTGGGGGAGTCAGTTATAAAATGGATGACCTGCAGAACCTGCCAATTTTCTCCCTGCATTCGGTGCTGTTTCCTGGCGGTGTTTTGCCGTTGCGAATTTTCGAGCCACGCTACCTCAGTATGATCGGCCGCTGCATGCGCGAAGCAACCGGTTTTGGTATTTGTGCGATACGCCACGGCAGTGAAGTGGGCGAAGCGGCTGATTGTTATTCCATCGGCACCCTGGTTCAGGTCATCGATTTCAACCAGGACGCTGCGGGCATGCTTTCTGTTGTGATTGAAGGCCAACGGCGTTTCCGGATGACGGCTAGAGAAGTTTTGCCGGATCAGTTGATTCATGCCAATGTGCAATGGCTCGATGAACCGGAAAGTGCGTTACTACCCGCGCAGTATCAGAGCCTGCGGCCCGTGCTTGAGCAATTGATCCGCCAGGCGGGCAAACCGCACACAGACAGGCAGGCGGATTACGATAGCGCCATCTGGGTGGCCGCCAGGCTGGTTGAACTTTTACCCTTCGCGACGGCTGACAAGCAGCGTGTGCTGGAAATGGATGATCCGGAGCAGCGTTTACAGCTGTTATTTAACGAGCTGCTGGCAGAGTCACTGACGTAAGACCTCCATCAACAATACTTCCCCCTGCCACTGGGATAGGGTTTGCAGCTTGGTTGCGGTGTGCGGGCGGCCACGTATAAATTGCTGTGCATCCTGTTTGAACAACTTCAATGGCGTATCGAAGTCACGCCCGGTTCGTAACAGGCTGAACAGGCCGGTTGGGGATTGCCGCTCAAGGGAACTGGTATTACCAATCCAGATAGCCTGGTTGGTTTCTTCCAGCCTTAGGCCAGTCGACCAGAAGCGCAATACCAGTAAGCGGTCTGCATCACCGCTATCTTTTACCAGTAACAGATCCTGCCCGCTGCCATTATGTATTTGTGGCAACACGGGTAGTTTGTTGATATCCGGCTTGCTGGCAAACATTGCCAGCAAGCTCTTGAAGTTTGGTCTGTCCGCCTGGCGCCAACCCCGGCTGATTAAATGCTGCTCGAGCTGTTGCAGGGAGCCCGCCCACTGGAGGTTGAGCGGGTGGCTATTTTGGCCACGCGTATTTCCCCTGTAGCTGGGTAATTGTTGCCAGCCGTCCTGCATCCAATCGGCGCGTGTCAAGTCTTGGCGGATCGTGGTTGATTCAGACAGGTAAGCGGCTTCATGCGTTGCAGGTTGCAGGCTGCTGAGCAGTAGCCATATGCCACAGGCGGCCAGAATAACTGGCAGCAAGTTACGCAATGGAATTTTCGGTGCAGGGTGACCACGGTAAGCAATGCCTAATAATGTAATCCAGACTAGACTCAGGCTCCAGCCCCCCAGAATATCGCTGACCCAATGTGCGCCCAAATACAAGCGCGTAAAGCTGATCGCAACAACAGGGAAAAAGGCTACCGAGTAAGGTACCCAGCGCCAGTTAGCCGGTAGTTCCCGCGCAACCACAACCGCGAGAAAACCGAACACGACCAGTGACAGGCTGGCATGACCGCTGGGGAAGGCATACCCCAACACGGCGGTAAGCTCTTCAATCGGTCTGTTGACCGAGGTGAATTGTTTGGCTGTCTGGGTTAGCAGCGTGACCCCGGCGATCGCCACCAACCAGTGGATGACGGCACGCCAGTAGCGGTGCCACAATAACCAGACAACAACCAGTGCAGTAAAGCCATACAGGGCAAGGCTGCTGCCAAGGTGGGTGAGGCGCAGGAACCACTGGTCAGCGAGCGTGGTGCGCAGTTGCTGTAATTCATGGAAGGTAAATAAATCGAGATTACCGATCAGGCTAGTGGCTGTGGTTTGTTGCGCCATCGCTAGAAACGCCAGGCTGGCGACGACTAGAATACCCGTCAGTATCGTCATGCCGCGGGCTTCCGGATGATTTGGATCCAGCAATGCGGCCGTGAGTGGGTGGATCACCGGGTGGCGCCGGCTCCAAGTCAGGATGCCGCTTTGTACCGAACTCATATGCGGCTGTAAGCTGCGGGCAATGCGGTGAACGAGCCACCAGAAAAACCATAATAGTGCCGCCAGGATGCCCAGCACGATTGCCAGGCGCCCGGCAATTTCCGCCGCCAGACCGAGTGAAGCACCGAATAGGATGCCCGGTGCCATATAAGCTGGAGCCCACACCATGGCCGACAGGATGTTAAACAGGAAAAAGCGTCGCGGTGGCATATCGAGCATGCCTGCGATAGCCGGCACTAATGGCCGTACCGGGCCGACAAAGCGGGCTAATAAAATACTTTTCCCGCCGTGGCGGTGAAAAAAATCGACGCCCTTGGTCATCATCGCCGGGTAATTCCGGAATGGCCAGATTACCCGCAGCCGTTGGTGGTAGTGGCGGCCGATCAGGTAACTGATCCCGTCGCCGAACACCGCGCCAATGATAGCCCATATCAGCGTGGGTATCAGTTCCATCTGGCCGGCAGCCACCATGGCGCCGACGGCAAACATGATGATGGAGCCGGGCACAAAGAGGCCGACAACCAGTAACGATTCCAGCGCTGAAATAGTGAACACTATTATCCCGGCCCAGTGCGGGTGGAGTCTGATCCATTCCAGTAATTGATCCAGGAATTGTTCCATGGGTGTTATGGTCGTCCGGGTTCCCTTCAAGTGGGTGGTTACCCACCCTTTAGTTACAGCATTTGGTGGGCTTCACCCACGGCCGTTACGTGATTTTGCTAAAAGCTCTTTCGGCCGCTCCCAGGGTTGCCTGTATAGCTGTCTGGTTATGCGCGGCCGAGACAAAGCCCGCTTCAAAGGCGGATGGCGCCAAATAGACGCCTTCTTCGAGCATGGCGTGGAAAAAGCGTTTAAATCTATCCTGGTCGCAATTGTTGACTTGTGAAAAGCGGCTGACCTTTTCCTGATCTGTGAAAAACAGCCCGAACATGCCGCCTACCTGGTTGGTAGTGACCGGGATTCCAGTGGCTTTACCGAAATCTTCCAGTCCTTTGGTTAATTGTTTTGCTGCGTGATCCAGCTGGTCATGAAAGCCCGGTGTGCTGGCGACTTCCAGCGTCGCCAGACCCGCTGCCATAGCCACCGGATTACCCGAAAGGGTACCGGCTTGATACACCGGACCTGTGGGTGCGATCTTTTCCATGATGTCGCGCCGGCCGCCAAAGGCGCCGACAGGTAAGCCGCCGCCCACCACTTTACCCAGTGTCGTCAGATCGGGTGTGACACCATAAAGAGATTGTGCGCCACCCAGTGCGACCCGGAATCCGGTCATCACTTCATCGAATATTAATACGGATTTGTAGTTGTCGCACTGGGTGCGCAGGGTTTCCAGGAACCCCGGCAGCGGCGGGATGCAGTTCATGTTGCCCGCCACCGGCTCGACAATGATGGCGGCTATTTGTTCGCCGAGCTCGCTAAAGAGCTTTTCGACCTGTTCACTGTTGTTGTATTCCAGGGTGAGGGTAAGTTCTGCCAGCGCAGCAGGCACGCCAGGCGAAGTTGGAACGCCGAGCGTCAGGGCGCCGGAACCCGCTTTTACCAGCAGCGAGTCGGAGTGGCCGTGGTAACAGCCTTCGAACTTTATGATAACGTCTCGGCCAGTGTGACCACGCGCCAGCCGGATCGCGCTCATGGTGGCTTCGGTGCCGGAGCTGACCATGCGTACCAGTTCTAAAGAGGGCACAAGTTCACATAAACGGTTGGCCATCCGGGTTTCGATTTCAGTTGGCGCGCCAAACCCAAGCCCGCTAGCGGCCATTTCCTGCACGGCGTGGATAACTTTTGGGTGGCAATGGCCGGCAATCATAGGTCCCCAGGAAGCCACGTAATCGACATAACGTTTACCGTCGACGTCATATAGATAAGCGCCTTCGCCGCGCGCGAAAAATACCGGACTGCCGCCGACACCGTTGAACGCACGTACCGGAGAATTGACGCCACCGGGAATATGTTGCTGGGCTTGCTTGAAATATTGCTCAGATTTATTCATGGCTTGGTTATATTGTTGAGTTTGCAGTAGGTGCGAATAAATTCGCACCTACCTATAGAAAAATAATCCATTATACCGGAGTTGGCTGGGCTGTTAGGTTCATTCCTGGTTCCGGAATAGTTCAACATACTTTTGTGCTGCGCGTTTGATGTCTTTTTGCGCAAAAACACCGCGCACTACGGCCAGCATAGTGGCACCGGCTTCGATCAGGCGCGGCGCGTTGCCGGGTGTGATGCCGCCGATTGCGGTGACCGGCACATTTAAATCCTGTCTGGCTTGCTTTAGCAGGCTGGTCGGGGCAGTCACTGCATCAGGTTTAGTGTGTGATGCAAAGAAACGTCCAAACGCGATGTAGTCGGCGCCTGCGTTGGCGGCAGCCAGAGCGAGTGACCCTTGGTTGTAACAGGAGATACCGATAATAGCCTGTTTGCCAAGCTGCGCTCTGGCGTCTTTCAGGTTAGTGTCGTCCCGCCCCAGATGGACGCCAGCGGCACCAATTTCTTTTGCCAGCGCTACGTCGTCATTGACGATCAACGGTACCCGATACTGATTGCATAGCGCTACCAATTGTTTGCCCTGTAAAAGCTGCGTGTGCCGGTCACTCGATTTATCCCGGTACTGAACCAGTTTTGCGCCACCCTGTATGGCCAGCTCTACAGCTGCGGTGAGTTTTTCTGGAGCTTGCAGATGGGTATCGGTGATGACGTAGAGGCCTGCTAGTGTATAAGGGTGTGCCATGTATTTTGCTCACCCTCTACGCTTTACTCTTCATCTTCTCTGGCCCAGAACAACCGGTTAGGTATGTGCTGGCCCATGCCAATACGGTAACCGTGTAATAACGCATGCCAGGTGTACTCCTGGGCTTCGTGTATTGCGGCGAAGGGTTCGAGTCCTTGTGCCAGCAGACCGGCAATGCTTGCAGCCAGTGTGCAGCCGGAACCATGATAGCGGTGTTCAAGCCGATCCCAGTTGAACGTTTCCAGCAGGCGGTTGTTGGAATAGAGGGTGTTTATGACGGTGGGTGTGTTTTCATGAGTGCCAGTAATTAATACGAATTCACAGCCCCTTTCCAGTAGCGCCATTGCGCAGGCATCCAGTGAATCTGCTTGAGGTGCGAGTGTGCGTGCTTCAAGGCTGTTGGGTGTCAGCACAGTTGCCTGGGGCAGTAATAGTTCTATGATAGCCGCGATGACATCATCATCAGCCAGTGCGGAGCCGTTACCGGACGCGAGCACCGGGTCTAGCACCACGGGTATGTCAGCGTAGTCTGTCAATATTGAGTGCACGGCTTCGACCGCTTCGGTGCTGCCTAGCAGACCGATTTTAAAGGTACTGATGGGCATGTCTTCCAGAATTACCCGCGCCTGCTCAATAATCAAACTAATATCCAGCGGTGTGTAGCCGATAATTTCGTTCGTGTCCTGAATGGTGAGTGCCGTGATTACCGGCGCTGCATGGCAGCCATGGCTGATTAGCGCTTCTATGTCGGCCTGTATACCCGCACCTCCGCTTGGATCATTCCCGGAAAACGCCATAACCACAGGAATTGGAGAAGTTTCATCCGTCATAGAGTCTTCTTCGGGGGGGGTGCGAGGCATTATTCCGGCTCCGTGTCATTGAGGCTGTATTTAACCGCAAAGCAGGTACGCGAAGCAAAAGATAATGCGGCTTGCATCGTCTACACTTGCAGTAGCAAGTGCTTTACCGCTGTGAGGGATTGTTATGCGGACACCGGAAGATAACTATTTTTTCGAACTGGTCAATGCGGCACGCAGTTATTGCCGTTTAATCGATCATCTACCTGGCAGCCAGGACAATGGCTTGCTGCTATTGGTTAAATTACTGCCACGCCTGCACGCCGCCATTGTTGCACTACATCCCAGTATCAGCGCAGACTTACCTGTGCCTGAATCACAGGATTTCGATAATCGCTTTGAGTTATTCAGTTGGTTACGCGACCGTTTGGGCAGCCGTGACGGCTACTGGATGGAGTACGATGACGCCGGGCTTGATAAAGAAAGCCGGGAGCGAATGAGTGGCAGCCTGGCGGACGACCTTACAGATATCTACTTCGAGCTCAAGCAGGGCCTGCAAATGCTCGATAGCCGCAGCCCGGATCAGATTGCCAACTGGTGGCAGAACGGATTTCATTTGCACTGGGGGCAGCATCTGGTTGATGCGGAACGCCATTTGTACTCGCTCAGAGCCTGCGGCCGCTTGCAATAGTATCGCCTGCTGAGGAACTTATGAATGACCTCAACGCCATAGCGTAGGTGCGAATGAATGCTCACCGACAGGGTAAATTGAGCTTAATCAAAGTGGGTGTGAGATATCGAATTATTTACCCTCCCACCTGTCGAATAGTGCAAACCTGCCGTCAACCGTTACAATAGCCGCCGGTTGGCAGTGTTTTCGAGTGCGATGCTAAACAGGCCTGGTTCTCATCTCCGCTTATTGGCGGTTAATAGCTAAGGATCTCTTTCTAGGAAAATGCATAAATATCATTTAAAACAGCAAGCGGGTTTTACCCTTATCGAAGTGATGGTGGTGGTTGTCATCCTGGGCATCCTGGCGGCGGTATTGGTGCCAAAAGTCATGGATCGTCCGGAACAGGCCCGTATCACCAAGGCACGGCAGGATATTCGCGCTGTTGAAGCATCGCTGAATCTGTATAAACTGGATAATTACGTCTATCCGACCACCGATCAGGGGTTGGAAGCACTGGTTTCGAAACCCTCGTCGCCTGAACCTGCGCATTGGAAGGAGGGTGGCTATGTGGATCGCATGCCGGTCGACCCCTGGGATCGCGAATACCAGTTTTTGAGTCCGGGCACCCGCGGCAGCATAGATATTTACTCACTGGGCCCAGATGGTGAACCGAGTGATGATGACATTGGTAACTGGAACCTCAGATAAACCACACCGACTGCCTGTAGCTAGGAGCCTGTCCGAGAATAGAAACCGCCACGAGGAAAGCCTGGATTTGGCCAGATTCTTCCATTATTTTCGTTAAATATGCCCAATATTCGTCTCAAATAATGAAAAAATCTGACTCAAACCAGCCTCCCTCTGGCAGGCTGTTTGCTTTTGTGCCGCAACGGTCGGCTGGCTTTACCCTGCTGGAGTTGATGGTGGTGCTGGTCATCATTGGTATTGTGATGGGGGGCGCCATGTTGTCCATAGGTGACGATAATCGCTCCAAAGAACTCGATCGCGAAGCCAGGCGGCTAGCGGCTCTGATGGATCTTGCGAGCGACGAAGCGGTATTGCGTTCCAGTCAGCTGGCCGTGCGTTTTGGCGATTCGGAGTACGAATTTTATGCACTGCAAAACAACGCCTGGTTACCCTTGACCGACGACCCGCAGTTGCGGCTGCGGACACTGCCAAAAGGCGTAAACCTGGATCTGGAACTGGAAGACAGTCCACCCTTGGGGCTGGATACTGATTCAGATCAGCAGCAGCCCCAGGTATTTATCCTGTCGAGCGGCGAAATGACACCTTTTATTTTGACATTAAGTGCTAGAGAAACTAAACAGCGCTACCAGGTAAAAGGCGGTCTGACCGGTGAGGTGGAGCTGGAATAATGCCGACTCGTCCTGCAACATAACATGATAATGATGGGTTCTATTCTCGGACAGACTGCAAACCGCAGTGCAGGATTTACCTTGTTGGAAATCCTGGTTGCACTGGCCGTGCTGGGCACCGCCATGGGGGCTTTATTGCAATCTGCGGGTAGTTTTACCAAGAACCAGGCTTATTTGCGTGATCGGACTATTGCCGAATGGGTGGCGCGTAACCACATGATTGAGCAACAACTTGAGGTAAGTTGGCCGGCGATCGGGCAGACCAAAGGTGAAATTGATTACGCTGAACGGCAATGGCAGTGGGTGATGCAGGTAACTAAGTCACCGGAAGAGGATTTGCGCAAGCTGGAAATTGAGGTTTTTGCAATCGATGCGCATGACGAACAGGCCCTGGCCAGCCTGACGGGCTTCGTGGAGAGACGCTAGTGCCGTCCCTTCAGGAAAACACACTGCTACGCCAGGCTTTGAAACGGTTACCAGAAAACCGTGGCTTTACCTTGCTGGAACTACTGGTTGCCTTGTCGATCTTTGCGGTGGTGAGTGCCCTGGCTTTTGGTGGTATGAGCCAGGTTTTAACGCAGCGTGTCCTGACGGAAGAAAAAGCCGATAAGCTGCAGCAGTTGCAAATCACCTATACGATCCTGGAGCGCGACTTTAGTCAGTTGGTGAATCGGCCGGTGCGGAATGCCTATGGGAATTCTTTAAGCGCACTGGCTGGCAGCGGTGGTATCGAAGGTGTTGAGCTGACGCGTAGTGGTTTTGCTAATCCAGCCGGTTTCCGGCGCAGCGGCTTGCAGCGGGTGCGCTATATTTCGGAGGACGAGCAACTGCTGCGGCAGGCCTGGAAAGTGTTGGATCGCTCGCCGGATAGTGAGGCGGCGCAGCAGGTGCTTTACGAACCCGTGGAATCTTTTTCGTTGCGCTATCTGGATCAGGCAGATCAATGGCGTGAAACCTGGCCGCCGGTTGGTGGCACGCCGGGTGCCGCGCCAGGATTACCGCGTGCTGTCGAAGTGGTCATTGAAACCGAGGATTTTGGCGAAATCACCTGGCTGTTTCGTAGCCCGGAACCTTTTACTCCCAGCCCTAAAGCGCCGACAGGTGGTTCAGCTTCGACCGGTAATCCAGCTTCAGGAGGTGGTGCAACGCCGGGAGGTAGTTCAACGAATGACGATTCTGAAGAGTTTGATGATGAAGATCCTGATGATGATTTCGAAGACCCGGCGCCGGGTTAAGGTGTCGCTGCGGGTTTATTCGCACTTTGTCGCTAAGGCAGGTGTGTATCGAGCGAATAAATTCGCACCTACAGTTACAGTAAAGGGTGGAACTGAATAGTTATGAACATGAGGGGCAGAGTACAGGGTGTTGCTTTGGTGACAGCATTACTCATGGTGTCAATGGCGACCATAGCGGCGGTGGCGATGGCAACCCGGCAGCAACTCGATATCCGGCGCACCGGGAATTTACTGCACGGCACCCAGGCGATAGCCTACGGCGAAGCCGCAGAAAGCTGGGCGCGGGTGGTGCTGGAACGCGACTTCACTGAAAACAAGATAGACCACCTGGAAGAAATTTGGCATAAACAGCCGGCTGTTTCGATCGTCGAGGGCGGCGGTGTCAAAGGGCGTGTTTATGATATGCAGGGCCGGTTTAATATTAATTCTCTTGTAGACGATACAGGTAAGCGTATTCCGGCGGCGGTAGAACGGTTTAAAACGCTGCTGCGGAATCTGGATATTGCTGAAGAATTGGCTGACTACCTGGCCGATTTTATCGATACAGACGTATCATTAGGCTTTCCGGTTGGGGCAGAAGATAATGATTATTTGTTGCTCCAACCGGTGGGTTACCGTACCCCGAACCAGCTGTTGGCCAGT
>CAYPEL010000102.1:0-7136 GCA_964409635.1 uncultured Gammaproteobacteria bacterium
GGTTCGTTTGCCCGCGCCTTGCGCAGTGCGGGGGTGGTGCAGGAGATCATCGGCTGCAGCCGGAACAAGGAACACCTGAATAAAGCCAAACAACTGGGCGTTATAGACAGTTTTGAAACTGACCCGGTTAAAGCGGTGCAAGGTGCTGATGTCGTCTTTGTCTCTGTGCCGTTGGGCGCCATGCAGAAAATATTTTCGGTCATCAGCGATACGCTGCCGGCAAAGGCTGTGTTAACCGATGCAGGCAGCGCCAAGGCCAGTGTGGTTGAGGGTGCTATCGCGGCTTTTGGCCGCCTGCCGGAAAACTTTGTACCGGGTCACCCCATTGCCGGGACGGAATGCAGTGGTGTTGAAGCGTCTTTCCCCGAGCTCTATGAAAACCGGCGGGTAATTCTTACCCCCTTGCCGGAGACGGATCCGCAGGCCGTACAAACGATTAAAAAATTGTGGCAGGCAACGGGCGCTATCGTCAATGAAATGAGCGTCGCGCACCATGACGAGATACTGGCGGCGACCAGTCACTTACCGCACATGCTTGCTTTCACCCTGGTCGATAGCCTGGCAAGGCTCAACGACCAGAAAGAAGTGTTTGACTATGCGGCGGGAGGCTTCCGTGACTTTACCCGGATTGCCTCCAGCGACCCGGTGATGTGGCGGGATATTTGCCTGGCCAATCAGGATGCCATATTGTCCATGATTGAGCGTTTTAGCGAGGATCTTGAAGCCATCCGCGGGGCAATTGAGCAGCGCGATAGTGAGCGTATTCTTGCGTTGTTTAAAACGGCAAAAACAGCACGTGATAAATTTAGTGATTAATGATGACAGCTTCAAATAAAACACAATTTATAGTTGAGCCAGGTGGCAAGTTATCTGGCGCCTTACGCGTTGCCGGAGATAAATCCATTTCCCACCGTTCAATCATGCTGGGTTCGCTGGCGGAAGGCATAACCCAAGTCAGTGGCTTTCTGGAAGGAGAAGACGCTCTGGCTACACTGGCTGCATTCAAAGCAATGGGCGTTCGTATCGAAGGGCCCTATGACGGCAGTGTGCGGATTCACGGTGTCGGGATGCATGGCTTGCGCGACCCCGGTCAGCCGCTGGATCTGGGTAATTCGGGCACATCCATGCGTTTGTTGAGTGGTCTGTTAGCGGGACAGGCGTTTGCAACCGAGCTGGTGGGTGATGATTCTTTGATGGGCCGGCCCATGCGGCGCGTAACAGAACCGCTTGCCCGTATGAACGCAGAGATTATGACTGCTGCAGAGGGCACAGCTCCGCTGCAAATACAGGGTGGTCAGGTGTTACAGGCGATCGATTTTGAAATGCCGATTGCCAGTGCGCAAGTCAAATCCTGTGTGCTACTCGCGGCTCTGTATGCGCAAGGCACAAGCTGTGTCCACGAACCCGCACCGACACGTGATCATACCGAACGAATGCTGCAAGGCATGGGCTATGCTGTAGAGCGCGAGCAGAAGCGTATTTGTTTAACGGGCGGCGGTGTTCTGACCGCGATCGGTATTGATGTGCCGGCCGATATTTCATCGGCGGCATTTTTTATGGTTGCGGCCAGTATCGCCCCCGGGTCCGAACTGCTACTGGAGCACGTAGGCGTGAATCCGACGCGGACCGGAGTGCTTGAGATCCTGAAGCGAATGGGGGCAGATATCACACTCTCGAATCAGCGTGAATCCGGTGGTGAGCCGGTGGCGGATATCATCGTTCGTTATGCGCAACTCCACGGCATTGACATACCCGCGTCACTGGTGCCGCGTGCAATCGATGAATTCCCGGTTCTGTTTATCGCAGCGGCCTGCGCTAAAGGCACGACAGTGCTTACCGGTGCTGAAGAGTTACGCGTCAAGGAAAGTGACCGTATTCAAGTGATGGCTGACGGACTGCACGTGTTGGGTATTGATGCCCAGCCGACAGCCGATGGTATGGTGATTCAAGGGGGTCAGTTGACAGGCGGGCGGGTAGCTAGTCAGGGTGACCATCGTATTGCCATGTCATTTACGATTGCTGCCTTGCGCGCCCAAGGAAAAATATTAATTGATGATTGTGCGAACGTGAGAACGTCGTTCCCGGACTTTGTGCCACAGGCAGTACAATCCGGTTTAAATATTGCTGTTGAAACGGCTTAACTGTGCGAATAAATTCGCCCCTACAGTATTTGTACGAATCGCAATTTCAAGATGCATGACACATCAGAGATTGCCTGGTTAAGTCACTACAAACTTTGACTCGGCTTTAGTCAGGATTTTTCTAAGTTTAAACAGGGTATAGCTAGAATAAAATGTCTGAAAAAAACACCGTCCCCATCGTCACCATAGACGGTCCTAGCGGCTCTGGTAAAGGCACCGTCAGCCGTCAGCTCGCCAGGGAATTAGGCTTTCACTTCCTCGACAGCGGCGCCCTGTACAGGTTACTTGGGCTGGCCGCCAGCCGGCTTGGCATTGCCTTGGATGATGAAACTGCACTGGCGGCGTTAGCTGTCGATATGGACATCAATTTCCCGGCAGACGCCGCTGTAGAGCAGGTTCTGCTGGAGGGTGACGATGTCAGCGACGAGATCCGTACTGAGGCAGCGGGCGGCAAAGCATCCCAGGTGGCGGTGCTGCCTGCGGTCAGAGAAGCGCTGCTAAAAACCCAGCAAGCCTTTGCCAAATTCCCCGGTTTGGTGGCGGATGGACGGGATATGGGCACCGTGGTGTTCCCCCGGGCGCAGGCCAAGCTGTTTCTCACCGCAAGTGCGGAAGAACGCGCCAGGCGGCGAACTAACCAGTTGAAAGATAAGGGAATATCTGTCGATTACGAAGCCACGCTCGCGGAGATTCAGGCGCGGGACAGCCGCGATAGTCAACGCGCCGTAGCGCCACTCAAGGCAGCCAGCGACGCCAACACCATCGATACCACGGGAGTGGCCATTGACGCCGTCGTGGCTGAGGCGCGGCAATTCATTAAAAATCAATTAAATCAGTGATTTTCGACTAAACCTGCAGTATAATTTCTGGCTCAATGCGGTGTGCTGGCTGTTGCCGGGCGCCGATTTTCTTATGACTTCTTAAAGTCTGCCGCCGTTTTATGTGTGTTTTTAGGCGAACGACTGTTAATTAACGCCAACGCTTTAGCGGCGGCCAGGATAGTTTTACCCATGACTGAAAGTTTTGCAGAATTATTTGAAGAGAGCCTTGTTAACAAGGAAATGCGTCCCGGTACCATTGTGACAGGAACGGTGATCGATATACAAAGCGATTCCGTCATTGTTAACGCGGGACTTAAATCCGAAGGCATCATCCCTATAGAACAATTTCATAACAGTCTGGGTGAACTCGAGGTGCAGATCGGTGATGCGGTTGAAGTGTCACTGGATGCCGTTGAAGATGGTTCTGGTGCGACCCGATTGTCGCGGGAAAAAGCCAAGCGCGCGCAAGTCTGGAAACGTCTGGAAGATGCGTTTGAAGCGGGCGAGATTATCAAGGGTTTAATCAGTGGCAAGGTGAAGGGTGGCTTTACCGTCGACATTGAAGACATTCGTGCGTTCCTGCCGGGGTCACTGGTCGATGTACGCCCAGTACGCGATACCGCTTACCTCGAAGGCAAAGAGCTCGAATTCAAGGTTATCAAGCTGGATCAGCGCCGTAATAACGTGGTTGTTTCACGCCGCGCGGTGGTTGAAACAGAATACAGCGAAGAGCGCGAACAGCTGCTGGAAAGCCTGCAGGAAGGCGCAACCGTTAAGGGCATTATCAAGAACCTGACCGATTACGGTGTGTTCGTTGACCTCGGTGGCATTGACGGTCTGCTGCACATTACAGACATGGCCTGGAAGCGCGTTAAGCATCCTTCTGAGGTGGTTGAAGTCGGCGAGGAAGTGGAAGTCAAGGTGCTCAAGTTTGACCGCGAACGCAATCGCGTTTCGTTAGGCCTGAAACAGTTAGGCACGGATCCCTGGGCAGATCTGGAACGCCGTTATCCAGAACACACGCGCCTGTTTGGCAAGATCACTAACATCGCTGATTACGGTTGTTTCGTTGAAATCGAAGAAGGTGTCGAAGGGCTGGTGCACGTATCTGAAATGGACTGGACAAACAAAAACGTTAACCCGGCAAAGGTTGTACACGTTGGTCAGGAAGTCGAAGTCATGGTGCTCGATATTGATGAAGAGCGGCGGCGTATTTCTCTCGGCATGAAACAGTGTTATGCCAATCCCTGGGAAGAATTTTCGGCCACCCATAATAAGGGTGACCACGTTAAGGGCACTATCAAATCGATTACCGACTTTGGTGTCTTCATCGGCCTGGATGGCGGTATCGATGGCCTCGTCCATCTGTCTGACCTGTCCTGGAATGAGGAAGGCGAAGAGGCGGTACGGAACTATTCCAAGGGTGATGAACTCGAAGCGGTAGTCCTGGCGGTTGACGCCGAGCGGGAGCGAATCTCTCTCGGAATCAAACAGATGGAGAAAGATCCATTTTCATCTTTTTCTGGAGAAAACGCTAAAGGAAGTATCGTTAAGGGCGTTATTAAAGAAGTCGATGCCAAAGCTGCCATTGTTGATCTGGGTGATGGTATCGAAGGTACGCTACGCGCTTCCGAGCTTGCCCGCGACCGGGTGGAAGACGCACGCACTGTACTGACCGTGGGTCAGGAGATTGAAGCTAAGTACCTGGGTATGGATCGTAAAAACCGCACTATTATGCTGTCGATCAAGGCGAAAGACAACGATGATGAAGCGGCGGCGGTTAAGGAATTTAGCCGTGATTCAGCCTCAACAGGTACCAAGCTGGGTGATGCGCTTAAGCAACAGCTGCAAAACAATGGTGACTAATAACTTAAGTTAGTCTATGTTTACAGTAAGTTAGAAGCAACAGGGTGGGTTGTCCGCCTGTCAACTGGGGAAAGGAAAATGACGAAATCTGAGTTGATTGAATTGCTGGCGGTAAAAAACAGTCATCTCAATCATAAGGATGTCGAGCTGGCTGTAAAAGGCTTGCTGGAACAGATGAGCTTATCGCTTGCGACCGGCCAACGGATCGAAATCCGGGGTTTTGGCAGCTTCTCGCTGCACTACCGCCCACCTAGAATGGGCCGGAATCCGAAAACCGGAGATTCTGTTGCGCTCGCGGCCAAATATGTACCGCATTTCAAGCCCGGCAAAGAATTACGGGAGCGGGTGAATATCTACGGCCGTCCGGCCAAGCCGGAAAGCCAATCGGCAGCCATGTTTGAAGCGAGTAACGAAAACAGTAATTACTAAAAAGAATAAATCTTTTAAAGGGGTCAATCTTTTAAAGGGGTCAGATCCCTTTTTTATCTTAAATAAAAAATAGTGTAAAAAAAGGGATCTGACCCCTTTAAAAGATTGACCCCTTTAAAAGATTTGACCCCTTTTTTGTTGACAGCCATTCCCGGATAATACCCCCTACACAAGGGCAACACGTTGCCTGAGCATTCCCGTTCGTTAAGTCTTGAGGAGTTCTGATGGCTCGTCTGTTTGGTTTTATCATAATGGTGATTCTGGTTGTCATCGGATTATCATTCGCCGTATTAAATGCGGAACCCGTGATGCTGCATTATTACTTTGGCAGTCAGGAAATTCCGCTCTCATTAATTGTGGTTGGTGCATTGGCTATTGGTGCATTGTTTGGAGTGCTATCTAGTCTTGGCGTTGTATTTAAGCTAAAGACGCAGAAGTCTGGTCTGCATAAAAAAATCAGAATGTTGGAAAAGGATACGCTGAAGATTTCTACCACGCCTGCAAAAATTTGATACGGGTCAATGCGGATGGGTCTCGTTAGAACCGGTGAGCCGCGGGTAATCGTGGCGCTGGATTTTGCCTCACCGCAACAGGCGCTGGACTTTGTGGCAGGGCTTGAAGCCGGAAGCTGCCGCTTAAAAGTGGGTAAGGAATTATTTACCCGCGCAGGACCCGAGCTGGTGCGCAAGCTGTCGCAAGCCGGTTTTGAGGTCTTTCTCGATTTGAAATTCCACGATATTCCCAACACGGTAGCCCGTGCCTGTGAGGCGGCGGCAGATTTAGGTGTCTGGATGCTGAACGTGCATGCATCGGGTGGTTTGCAGATGATGCAAGTTGCACAGCAAGCACTGGAAAAGGTGGATGGAAAGCGGCCTTTGTTGATTGCCGTTACAGTACTGACCAGTATGAATGACGAGGATTTAACCGCTATCGGTCTAGCCGGTTCAGCGGATAAACAAGTATTGCGCCTGGCGCGGCTGGCACAACAAGCCGGTTTGGATGGCGTGGTGTGCTCACCCAAGGAGGCATCACTGTTACGCCGGGAGCTTGGGCCTGACTTCCTGCTGGTAACACCCGGCATAAGGCCTGCCGGAACAACAAGCGATGACCAGAGCCGTATCATGACGCCAGTGGATGCGTTACAAGCCGGTTCTGACTATCTTGTAATAGGCCGGCCCGTTACCCAGTCGAATAACCCGGTAAAGACCCTGGACGAAATCAACCAAGCGCTAGCTGATTCATAGCAACCTAAAAAGGGGGCAGTCAAATTACTTACAACTGTTTCAGAAATTAAGCTATTGCAGCGCAATCAGAATAGAGTAGTATTTTAATCGACCGTTGCCATTCAACGGTTAGCTGCTCAGGGCAAGAAGCCCTGCATGCATTCACACTAACACGGAGGTTTTTATGAAAACATTTTATAGTTATCTGCTTGCAAGCCTGATCTGGATACTGCCGCTTGGTGCATTACAGGCGGCACCCACCGTTAATATCAATTCTGCTGATTCAGAAACCATGGTCGATCAATTAGTGGGTATAGGCCCGCAAAAAGCCATGGAAATCATTCGCTACCGGCAGAAAAACGGCCCCTTTAAAACGATTAATGCACTCGCGGAAGTCAAAGGCATTGGCTTGAAAACGGTGGAACAAAATCGTTCAAGAATCATGGTTGCTCCACCTAAAGCGGCCAAGGCGAAATAAATCATCAATTTTACGTAACTTGGAAACCCCGGCTCATGTCGTTATAGATAGGGGCGGGGTTTCTGTTTATCTGATCTACAATGTTATTGGACGGAGGCGGATCAGCCGGTTGATTGAAGCACTGGTGCGTCCTTACGTAGTGCAAGAAGACCTGGAAATTGGCTATTCTCGAATGGCC
>CAYPEL010000102.1:7146-10158 GCA_964409635.1 uncultured Gammaproteobacteria bacterium
ACGCGCCGGGGCTGACACTCAGAAACACGATGGCCCAGGACGAAGCCCGCGAGGATAAAGCTATGCAATGGACTGAACTACAGAGGGTGTGAGCAAGCAATTAAAATGTAATTGGGTCTTGCCCACTAATAATAAAATTATTCGAAGCTGAATATCCCTGAATATTTGACTGGCAGCCCAGGGTTGTTTAACGTTACGCCTCGTCCCGAGGACAGTGGTTTTCGGAATTATAAAAGCCGTTTAAATAAAGACCCTGTTATGCGCTATGCCCCCGTTATTTTGACCGGCGGAGCCGGTAGCCGTCTTTGGCCCGTATCCCGCGAATTTTATCCTAAGCCCCTGTTGCCTATTTTTGGAGATAAAACCCTGCTCCAGGAAACAGTATCCCGGCTAGAGGGTCTGGAAGGCCTGGGAGACCCTCTGCTGATTTGTAACGAAGAACACCGTTTTCTCGTTGCCGAACAGATTCACCAGCTAGGTATAACACCCGACGCTATCATGCTGGAACCGCAGGGCCGCAATACTGCGCCCGCACTGACAGTGGCTGCATTGCATCTTGCAGAAAAAACCCCGGACGTTCTGATGGTGGTGATGCCGGCCGATCATGTGATCCCTGACCGTGAGATTTTTGATAAAGCAGTCGCCGCAGGCAGCCACCTGGCAGACGGTGGATTTCTAGTTACTTTTGGAATCGTGGCGAGGAGCCCGGAGACGGGTTACGGCTATATCCGCCGGGGTGATGAACTGAATGATGGACTGTATTCAGTCGCATCATTTGTAGAAAAGCCTGATTTGGAAAAAGCTGAAAGCTACCTTGCATCCGGCGACTATTACTGGAACAGCGGAATCTTTCTGATGCGTGCAGATCGCTGGTTAGAAGAAATAGCGGCGCATCAGCCAGCCATTCTCGAAGCCTGTAAAAAGGCCATAACCGGTGCTACTCGCGATAGTGATTTTTTACGCCTTTCCAAGGATGAATTTTTAGCCTGTCCGAGTGATTCTATAGACTATGCCGTCATGGAAAAAACTGACCGCGCCGCTGTGGTACCACTTGATGCGGGCTGGTCAGATGTCGGTGCCTGGTCTTCTATCTGGGAAGTGTCGGAACGTGACCAGGAGGGTAACGTCACAAAAGGTGACGTACTGACGCACAACGTAAAGAATTCACTTTTTATGGCGGAGAACCGCTGTATTGCTGCAGTGGGTCTTGATGATATAATTGTTGTGGAGACAGCTGATGCGGTTCTGGTTGCGCAGAAAAGCACGTGCCAGGACGTCAAAGTCATCGTTAACAAGCTGAAAGAGAGCAACCGTGAAGAATACCGATTCCATCGACGTGTCTACCGGCCCTGGGGTGACTACGAAGGTATAGATCAAGGGAAAAATTACCAGGTAAAACGGCTCACAGTAAAACCAGGCGCCAAACTGTCTTTGCAATTACACCACAAGCGAGCCGAACACTGGGTGGTCGTTAAAGGTACGGCGCTGGTTACTGTGGGCGAAAGAATATTCTCGCTCAGAGAAAATGAATCGACCTACATTCCCCTGGAAACAAAGCATCGCCTGGAAAATCCTGGCGAATCTCTGCTGGAAATTATTGAAGTGCAGTCGGGCAGTTATCTGGGCGAGGATGATATTGAACGGTTTGAGGATGTTTATAATCGCGTTGAGCAGTGAGATCAGCAGAGCACCCCACCATTTATTTCTTTGGGTTTTATCGCACTGAATAACAAAACTTTACCGGCCCAGGACAAAGTAGATATCAAGGCATTGAAGAATCTATAATGAAAACCCTGCAATATTTTTCTGATGTCTATCTGGAACAGTGGCGAACCGCCACTCCGGAAGAGATCCTTCAATACCTGGAAAGCTTTCGGCTTATGGACGTGGTGCTGGCAGAATCAAAACTCATCAGCACGAAAATACCCGTTGCGCTACACCATGAAAGAAATCATCCGCCAGGTATTGAAGTACACTATTCACGCGTTAGCTACGCCAGGAAACAACAAGGAGAATATATGTGAATACAAAACCTGATCCTGCTGTTTTGCGGGCCGCAAGGTACTTTATTGAACAGTTATACAAACAATACTCAGTCAACAAGGTATTGTTATTCGGCAGCTACGCCCGGCAGGAAGCGCACGCCGAGAGCGACATTGATCTGGCGGTATTACTATCAGGAGAATCAGGCGACTTCATTGAAAGTAAACTGGCAATGGATGATATTGCATTTGACGTCCTTCTGAAAACGGGCCTGCGTATTCAGCCCCTCCCTATCTGGGAAAATAAATGGGAAAAGGTGAGCCAATACAGCAACCCATACTTACTACGACATATACAGAGGGAAGGCATTCCCTTGTGATTACAGCGGCTGAACTGTTCAGCAAAGCCAGACGAGCACTGAATTCATCCCGGCTGTTACTCTCGGAAGGAGATTCTGATGGTGCTTGCAATCGGGCCTATTACGCAATGTTTGACGCAGCAAAAGCTGCACTTTTGGCGTCCGGTTTTGAAGAGATTGCCCTTTCCACAAGAACTCACAGTGGCCTGATTGCTGCATTTAGTCTGCACCTGGTCAAGGCCGGGAAATTACCAATCGAGTTGGGACGGTCATTCAATAAAGTTGAAGACCTTCGAGTCATGGCGGATTACATGGAATGTTCCGTAGATGAAAGGAAATCCGAATGGGCTGTAGAGCAGGCGGCAATATTTGTTGAGGCAATCGATAAAACATTCTTTCTGTAATCAGACAGCAAGGATAGAAAATAAATAAGGCAGATCGAAAATCATGGCAATAAAATACGCAGCGCTGCAAGCGCATCTGAAAACTAACCAGTATACTTGGCTCGTCACCGGGGTCGCCGGTTTCATCGGCTCGAATCTTCTCGAAAAACTATTGGTTCTGAATCAGAAAGTGATTGGACTCGATAATTTCGAAACCGGCCATCAACACAATATTGACCAGGCAATAGAAGACGCAGGGCAGTCCAAAGCAACAAATAACTTAACCTT
>CAYPEL010000103.1:0-10143 GCA_964409635.1 uncultured Gammaproteobacteria bacterium
GAAATAGCTGTAAGCCAGCAAGCAGACCGCAGGCCGAGTCCGCACGGCCTGGATCAAATTGAATTCCTCGTCAGTGCCAACCCCGGGCAACCGCCCAAGCCACTCACTAAAGTTGCCTCGGGTGGCGAGTTGTCACGCATCAGCCTGGCGATTCAGGTTATCGCCGCGCAAGCGGTCAGCATCCCAACCTTGATGTTTGATGAAATTGACAGCGGCGTCGGCGGCGCTGTTGCCGAAACGGTCGGCCAGCAGCTGAAAGCCCTGGGTGAAAACCGTCAGGTACTCTGTGTCACCCACTTACCCCAGGTTGCGGCACAGGCACACCACCATCTGCAAGTCAGAAAACTGACCGGCGATGAAACCACCCGGACACGGATTCGAAAACTGGAGGATCGGGAACGTATTGACGAAATAGCCCGCATGTTGGGAGGCCGCAAGATGACCGCATCAACCCGCCAGCATGCAGAAGAAATGCTCGGTATGAAAAAACCCGCTAAACTCAAAAAAACGACGGCCTGATTAGAAGCGGAAGAAACCGGGGCTTATTACTCAAGTTTTGGAGTTCAGTGGGCACCGCCAGGCGGTGTGTCGCTTAATCCGGAACCCGCTGTAAATACATCCCTGTACGCTCGAAGCCGGCATCCCTGCCGGCAACGGTTCCAAATTAAGCGACACACCGCCTGGCTCTGAGACTGACTTCTATCACCTGAACTCCGAAACTTGAGTTATTTAGATTCATTGAAATAGCGATTCTGCTGCTCTTAACTTGGGCGAGTTGGGCAATTTTTTTTAACACAATCACCATAAATGGTCAGTGAATGATCGCGGACAGTAAAGCCGGCGTGCTTTGCAGCCTTAACCTGGCACTGTTCAATAGTCTCATCCATAAATTCAGTTATCCTGCCACATTGATTGCAGACAATGTGGTCATGGTGGTCACCCTCGCTCAGCTCGAATACCGAATGCCCACTTTCAAAATGATGGCGGGTAACCAGGCCCGCCGCTTCAAACTGGGTCAGGACGCGGTAGACCGTCGCCAGGCCGATATCCTCATCATGGTATAATAATTCCTTATAAACATCTTCCGCGCTCATGTGCCTGATTTCGGCATCTTCAAGAATCTCCAGAATTTTCATCCTGGGCAAGGTGACTTTGAGACCAACTTTTCGCAGATTGCTAGATTCCACTGTTTTTTCCTTTCGGTCTGATACCGCCTGCGTATATAGAAACATGTTCAAAACCGTCTGATTCGGTTATGATGCCGCCGGTTTCGCGCATTGCGCTATTTTGGATTTAAAGACTACATTTGATGCGAAAGCTTCTCATCGTTATAACTGTCGTTGCAACCTTTTTCACAACAGGTTGTGCTCGGGATCCGATTGTCAACCGCCTGCCCTGGGTCCATCGGATCGCGATCCAGCAAGGCAATGTGATTTCTCAAGCAGATATTAACCGACTCAAACCCGGCATCAACAAACGCCAGGTGCTGTTTTTGCTCGGCACACCCAAGATTGCAGACCCCTTTCACGCAAATCGGTGGGACTACCCTTACAGCTTTGATCCTGGCAGCGGTAAAGGGGAAGCAGTAGAAAGGCGCATCACCCTGTTTTTTGAAGACGATGCCCTGACCCACATCAGCGGCGATTTCCAACCCGATCTTACCGCTGACGACGAACCCACCCGGAAGCAGGACACTGTCACGGTTCCCCCACAAAATGTTGCCAACCAAGGTATCTTAACGCGCTTCTGGCACTGGCTGGGATTTGGCAAAAATAGCTAACGCGTATTTTCGGCTGAATCGATGCGACCACCACCCTTCTTCATTCGCTTGCCCTCAGCCGCGCGCTGTTTGCGCACTTCCTTTGGATCGGCTATGAGGGGCCGGTATATTTCAATGCGGTCACCCGCACGTAACGCTTGATCCTTTTTTTTCAGCTTGCCAAAAATACCGGTTTTTAGATTTGCTAAATCGATAGCCGGAAATTTCTCAAGTATGCCAGAGTCACGAATGGCCTGATCGATGGTTGTTCCCTCGGCCACTTCCAAAATGAGGATAAGCTGCTCATCAGGCAGCGCATAAGCGATCTCTATGTTTATCAGATTGGCATCAGCCATAAACTTCCACCGCGCGCTTTTCAAAAGCTCCCACCAGCGAACTGGCTATCTGGCTGAACACCGGGCCTAGCGTCATACTCATCATTTTACTTGCAAACTCAAATTCCATGTGCAGTGATATTTTACAACCGTCCTCACCCAGTTGATCAAAACGCCAATACCCTTGCAACTGTTTAAAGGGACCTTCCAGCAGGCGAATCTCAATCATCTTGTTGGGTTGAATGCGGTTACAGGTTGTAAATTCCTTACTGATACCGCTCTTGGATAGTGAGATAGCCGCCTGTACTTCATCCTGGTTACGCGAAATAATACGCGTAGCTGTGCACCAGGGCAGGAAGTCCGGATAGGATTCGATGTCATCGACCAGGGCAAACATCTGCACAGCCGTATACGGCACCAGGGCATGGCGGTTAATCACAGTCATGGAAATAAAATTACGCTATTGCTGTTCAGCTTGGTTGCAGTTCTTTGTCCATTTTACCGCTGGCGAGCTTCGAAAGATAACTCTTCAACGCATCTCTGACCTTGCCGTGCAACACATAAAGCGCAATAAAATTGGGGAAGGCCATGGATAATAGCATCAGATCACTAAAATCGAGAATATTGCTGGCGCTGGTCATCGAACCGACCACAACAAAACTAACAAATAACATGCGATATACCATGGATGACTTTTCACCGAATAGATAGGTCCAGCAACGCTCGCCGTAATAGGACCAGGAAATCATTGTGCTGTAGGCAAACAACACGACTGAAACGGCGAGGATAATCGGAAACCAGGAAATCACCGAACCAAACGCCACCGCTGTTAACGCGGCACCCTGATTCTCTGCGACCAGATTTGCGTATGCGGGATTGTCATATACACCGGTCAGGATGATCACCAGTGCAGTCATGGTACAAATTATAATCGTGTCGATAAACGGCTCGTATAACGCCACCATACCCTGGCGTACCGGATAGGGAGTTTTCGCTGCCGAATGCGCTATTGCAGCAGAACCAATGCCGGCTTCACTGGAAAAAGCCGCCCGCTTGAAACCCTGCACTAACGCGCCGATGAAACCGCCGATACCGGCTTCCATAGAAAACGCTTCTTTGACGATCAGGCTCAGCGCATCCGGCAGCACATGAATATGCTGAATAATGATCCACAGCGCGGCCGCCAGATAAATAAACACCATGGTGGGAACGATGGCTTCAGCGGTGTGGGCAATCCGGCGGATCCCGCCAATAATGACTATGCCGACCAGGAAGGCCATCGCCACACCAAATGCCCAGGGATTGTCTGCGAAGAAAGTCACTTCACCCTGCACGGCTGCCATGGCCTGACTGACCTGGAAGGCGTTGCCTCCACCCAATGACGCACCGATGGTCAACAGCGCAAATAGCATGGCGAGCAAGGCACCCGCCCTGGGCCAGCCTTTTTCCGCCAGGCCACGCGACAGATACTCCATCGCACCGCCCATGATCTGGCCATCAGGACGCACTTCGCGATACATCTGCGCCAGCGTGACTTCGGTAAATTTGGCCGTCATGCCAAAAAATCCCGCCAGGATCATCCAGAAGGTCGCACCCGGCCCACCGATACTGATTGCTATGGCCACACCGGCGATGTTCCCCAATCCGACGGTCGCCGACAGCGCCGTCGTCAATGCCTGAAAGGGGGTGACCTCACCGACGTCACCCGGCTTGGAATACTTGCCGCGTATCACCCGCAACGCATGGCGCATCACCCGCAGGTTCACAAAGCCCATACGGATAGTGAGAAATACGGCGCCAACGATTAGCCAGCCGACGATAAACGGCATGTTCCCGTCTCCGGGCATCACATCAAAAAACACCACCGCAGCCATATAGCCATTGATAACACCAAACCAGGCATCGATCTGACCGCCCTGGACAGCCTCCTCTGTGGCCTGCGCCAGGACCGGGAACAAAAGCAACAGGGCTACCCATAGCGGGCTAAATGATGCGAGTTTTAGTTTTTTCATATGCTTGTAATATTGCCGGGAATCAACAGATGATTACTAACAGAACCAGGCGTTCTATTCAAGGTTTCGCGCCTGCCCTGCACAAGCAACACATGACCAGGCCCGCAATGACCCTTCTGTGGTTATAATTCGGCATGGCAAAAAAACCCAAGAAAAAAGACAAGGGCTCTGGCGGCAGCACCATTGTACTCAACAAAAAGGCCCGCCACGAATACCAGCTGGGCGACCGTTACGAAGCGGGTCTGGCGCTCGAGGGCTGGGAAGTCAAAAGCCTGCGCGCCGGTCAAATCCAGATTGTGGAGAGCTATATATTGCTGAAAGACAATGAAGCCTGGTTACTCGGCGCACTGATCACCCCACTGAAGACCGCTTCAACTCACATCCACCCTAACCCGACTCGCACCAGAAAATTATTACTGCACCGTGGCGAAATTGACCGACTGATTGGCGCTGTAGATCGCAAAGGGTTCTCGCTTATTCCAACTGCAATGTTCTGGAAAAAGGGCCGTGCAAAACTTGAGATTGCATTGGCCAAAGGTAAAAAGGAACACGATAAACGCGCCTCAATCAAAGATCGGGACTGGCAGCGTGACCAGCAGCGGATGTTAAGGCGCCGTTAAAAAGGTAGCGTTATGAAAAACTCACAGCTCTCACCGTAGGGTGGGGTGAGGCACGAACCCCACCGGAACCTGCGAGAAATGGTGGGGTTCGTGCCTCACCCCACCCTACGGAGGAAACCTGGAAGGTAATGCTCCATGGTTAAATATAAACCAAACGCCGCCGAACTAAAGACCTGTTATAATGTCTCAGTACGACTTGGGGGCGACCTGGCTTCGACGTGGGTTACGAAACTCGAGGTGCATGCCGAGGAACAGAATACCTCGTAAATCCATCTGTAAAACTTTTAGTTGCCAACGACGACAACTACGCTTTAGCAGCTTAATAACCTGCGTAAAGCCTTCGGCCCGGTGTGCGCCTGTACGCCCGGATCACCGGAGTCATCCCATGCAGGATCGCGTTGAAGCTTGTTCGGGGCCGATACGTTAAAACCTTTCCGGAATCGTTGTCTGTTTTCCCTGCCCGTCGGGTAGCAGTCAATTAAATAAAAAGGCGCGGATAAGCATGTAGAGCCGAAAGCAGAGGACTGGCGGACGCGGGTTCGATTCCCGCCGCCTCCACCAACTATCAAAGCCACCCTCGGGTGGCTTTTTCATGCGCAGAAAAACTCTCTATAAATAGTAGGCGTTCATCAGTAAAAGCCTGGGGGATGCTCGCTGAACTTTTCCACCCATTTTCTAGAACAAAGATTTCTTCTTAGTGTATTTCTGTTTGTCGGGTATCACGCCGCGCACGCCGCCCCTGGGATTCTCCATATCACCCTTGTAACGCGGGATCATGTGGACGTGGATATGCGGCACGGATTGCCCAGCCGCCTCACCGATATTGACACCAACGTTATAACCATCCGGGTTGAACTCTTTATCGATGATAATTTTCATTTCATCAACCAGCGCCCAGATGGCCGTTTTTTCTTCCAGCGTTGCCTGAAAGTATTCAGCGACATGCCGGCGCGGGGCTATCAGGCAATGGCCAGGGTTTACCGGATAGCCATCATAGCGGACAAAAGCCAGTTCGTTTTCGATGACAACATTAGGCTTAGTACAAAAAAGACAATCCAGATGCTCACACATAATTTTATAATTTGTCAGGTGAATTAACTTGTTTTTATCTGCGCGAGATAATTACTCTACCTTTAACAGTTCAACGTCAAATACCAGCGTCTCTTCCGGCCCGATAGACCGCCCTGCTCCACGTGCACCATAGGCTAGTTGCGGCGGGATATATAGCTGATATTTCGCGCCTTCACTCATTAACTGCAAACCTTCTGTCCAACCTTTGATAACCTGGTTCAGACGAAAATCGATTGGTTTATTGCGCTTATATGAACTATCGAATACCGTGCCGTCAAGGTGTCTGCCTTCATAATTGACAGTCACCTTACTGCGAGCGCCAGGACGCTTGCCGGCCTTGCTGCCAGGATTGATTACTTTGTACTGCAAACCACTGGCGGTTGTCTTTACACCTTCCAGTTTTGCGTTTGCTTCCAAAAAGGCTTTGCCTGCACTTGCGTTTATATCTAGCTTGGATTCAGCTTGCGCTGACTGTAGACAAACTAATAATAAAGCAGTCATTATAAACTGCCTGCGTATAGAATATTTCATTATCACTCCGTGTCTTCCTGGTTTTTATTGAGCGCTGCGGGATTGTATCAGCACAAACACGACATTACACACCACCGCCTTCAGACGCATTTCATATTGGACAAGACGGGCCGCCCTGCAGCAAAACCAGATTCAATCAAAAGCTAAACTGAGGGAAAAGCTGAAAACATTAAGGCCAGCGGAAACTGATCCCTTGCAAGCTACTTACGATCTGCCTGCTTCACATAGTCCCGCTTCGATGTGCCGGTATACAATTGCCGGGGACGTCCGATGCGGATTTGTGGGTCGCCCATCATTTCATCCCACTGGGTAACCCAGCCTATGGTTCTGGCCACGGCAAATAATACCGTAAACATATTCAGCGGAATGCCCATAGCGAGGAAAATAATGCCTGAATAAAAATCAACATTCGGGTATAGGTTTCTGGATTTGAAATAGTCATCCTCCAGTGCAATCTGCTCCAGTTCCATAGCCAGGTCTAGCATTTGCCGGTGCTTGTTCTGTTTACAATGTGTTTCCAGTAGTTCGTGACATACCTTACGGATAACACGTGCACGCGGGTCGTGTGTTTTGTAGACGCGGTGCCCGAATCCCATAAGCCGGAATCGGTCATTCTTATCTTTGGCCCGATCCAGGAAATGATCAAGCGGCTTGCCCGATTCGATCATATCGGTCAGCATGCGTATCACCGCCTCATTTGCGCCACCGTGCGCGGGCCCCCATAAAGCAGTAATGCCCGCCGCTATCGCAGCAAATGGGTTAGCCTCAGAACTGCCCGCCAGACGAACCGTAGAGGTCGACGCGTTTTGTTCGTGATCTGCGTGTAATATTAAAATAAGATCCAGCGCTTTCGCCAGTACTGGGTCAACCACATAGGGTGTAGACGGAAAAGAGAACATCATCTGCAAGAAATTTTCCGCATAACTCAAACTGTTATCCGGGTACATAAATGGCAGTCCATGCGCATAACGGTAACTCCAGGCAGCAATGGTCGGCATTTTTGCAATCAGCCGTACCGCCGAGCGCAGCCGGTGCTCATGATCGTGCACGTCCATGTCTTCGTGATAGAATGCAGACAACGCACCCACTACACCCACCATAGTCGCCATTGGGTGGGCATCACGGCGAAAGCCACTGTAAAAACGTTTCAGCGCTTCATGCAGCAGGGAATGCTGATTGACATCAGTCTCAAACGCCGACAATTCGTTTGTACTTGGCAACTCACCGTACAAAAGCAGGTAACATACTTCCATATAGTGGCTGTGTTCTGCGAGTTGCTCAATGGGATAACCACGGTACTGCAATACACCTTCTTTACCATCCAGGAAAGTGATATCACTCCAACAGCTAGCCGTCGAAAGAAAACCCGGGTCGTAGGCAAAGTACCCCAACTCTTTATAAAGCGATCTGATATCGATAGCCGCCGGACCCGCCGCTGGCCGAAGAATTTTCAACTCAATCTGTTTTCCGGTCGCGTTGTCTGTAATCGTTACGGTTTCATCAGTCATAGCCAGACCCTCTTTATAGTTATTCGATCCGCTTAAATAGTATTTATTGATTGAGCAAAAATCCATTACATTTTAGCTGACTTATCGGCCGCGTGGCCGCATAACTGACTGATTCCAGTGGAGCAGAATGCTGCTCAACACTACAATCTTCCTACATTCCAGAGAGTACAGCCTACCTAGAGAGGGTAAGCTTGATAAAAAATGGCGCGCCCGGAGAGATTCGAACTCCCGACCGCTCGGTTCGTAGCCGAGTACTCTATCCAGCTGAGCTACGGGCGCATTAGAGCAGAGGATTATCCATTAGAGAAGGCTGAAACTCAAGGCAGGTATGCAACCGGCTTATCTACCTTTTCGAGACCGTACTTGGCGTACCGATATAATAAAAAAACGCCCCTCACAGGGCGTTTTTTTATTTGGCGGAGAGGGAGGGATTCGAACCCTCGATGGGCTTTTAACCCATACTCCCTTAGCAGGGGAGCGCCTTCAGCCGCTCGGCCACCTCTCCAGATCGCTACATTTATGTATGTGTAGCGAGGACGTAGGATACCGATGACCTTGTTTAAGGTAAAGCCTAACTACTCAGAGTCAATTGTATTACCATTACCTGCTGCTGCTTGCTCGCGTTTAATTCGCTCGTAGATTTCTTCACGATGCACAGCTATTTCTTTTGGCGCATTGACACCAATGCGAACCTGATTGCCTTTCACGCCGAGCACTGTAACAGTTACATCGTCGCCGATCATGAGGGTTTCACCCACCCTTCGTGTCAGTATTAACATTTGTTATATCTCCTAAAACTTTCTTCCACTACTACACAGGTTAGCAGCGAGTATGACAATGAGGTACCTAAACTGTTCATTATTGCGGCACCGTGAATTAAAACTATAATCTGCTAAAAATAAAACCATTTAATAACAGTACTATAGCGATTTTTTCTTACCTTATTTATTACCTTGATTGACGCATCAGGAAGTTTTCACCCCGTCGAGACCAAACGCGTCATGCAAGGCACGTACACCCAGCTCCAGATACTTTTCATCCACTACGACGGAAATCTTGATTTCCGAAGTCGAAATCATTCGAATGTTGATACTTTCCTTAGCCAGCGTTTCGAACATGGTTGCAGCAATACCAGCGTGTGACCGCATTCCCACTCCAACCAGCGAAATTTTTACAATTTTTGGATCGCCCGACACTTCGCGGGCTTGCAGTTGCTTTGCTATCTTCTGCAAAATTACCAGCGCAGCTTCGTAATCATTACGGTGCACTGTAAAAGTGAAGTCTGTCGTTTCACCATCAGACGCCATATTCTGAACGATCATGTCCACTTCAATATTGCCTGCCGCGATAGGTCCAAGTATCAGGTGCGCAACGCCAGGCTGGTCGGGTACACCCAACACGGTCAGTTTGGCCTCATCACGATTAAAGGCTATGCCTGAGATTAACGCTTGCTCCACACCTTCTTCCTCGTAGGTAATCAGCGTTCCTTCGCCTTCTTCAAAACTGGATAACACGCGCAACGGCACATTGTACTTACCCGCAAATTCGACCGCACGAATTTGCAGGACTTTTGATCCTTGACTGGCCATCTCGAGCATTTCTTCAAAGGTAATGCGATCGAGGCGCCTGGCGTCCGGTTCTACACGCGGGTCGGTCGTATATACGCCATTAACGTCAGTAAATATCTGGCACTCATCCGCTTTTAATGCGGCTGCTAGTGCGACTGCAGTAGTATCTGAACCACCGCGCCCAAGCGTCGTTATGTTGTTGTGCTCATCAACGCCCTGGAAACCAGCTACAACGACCACACGTCCTGCTTTCAGATCAGCATGCACGCGTGCAGCATCGATATCGACGATGCGTGCTTTATTATGAGCGCTGTCTGTCCTGATATGCACTTGACTCCCTGTGTACGATCGTGCTGGTACCCCGCTATTCTCTAATGCAATGGACAAGAGTGCAATAGTTGTTTGCTCGCCCGTAGCCAATAAAACGTCCAGTTCGCGCGGCACAGCCTGTGAGCCGACCGATCCGGCAAGCGCCAAGAGACGATCAGTCTCGCCACTCATAGCGGATACAACTACTACTAGATCATGGCCCTGCTTACGATAGAGGCTGATTTTTTCAGCGACAGCGCTGATACGCTCAGCTGTACCTACCGAACTTCCACCGTATTTTTGAACAATCAGTGCCATCTAACCTGTGCCATCAGTTACAGATGAAAAATGTATGCGTATTATTTCGCACGAAAAGCGCGCATTTAACTATAAAACGGCATCAGAAAAAACGTTTGTATTTGATGATTTA
>CAYPEL010000104.1:0-10040 GCA_964409635.1 uncultured Gammaproteobacteria bacterium
TCAACAGCGTTGCCTGATAATTTTTTGTCCGTCTGGTGATGCTGGGCGGGTTACAGATTTGTATTTTTATTAAAATGTGTTTGAGGAGAAAGATATGACAATTAAAGTCGGTATTAATGGCTTTGGCCGCATCGGCCGTATGGTATTCCGTGCCATTGCAAAAGATTTCAAGGATATCCAGGTAGTGGGTATTAATGATTTGCTGGATAACGATTATCTGGCTTACATGCTCAAGTACGATTCGGTGCATGGTAATTTTGATGGCGATATTTCTGTTTCCGGCGATACCATGACCGTGAACGGTAACAAAATCCGCCTGACTGCCGAACGTGATCCTGCCGACTTGAAGTGGGGCGATGTAGGCGCAGATATCGTTATCGAGTGTACCGGTTTCTTCCTGACTGAAGAAAGCTGCCAGAAGCACATCGCTGCGGGTGCCAAGAAAGTTGTTCAGAGTGCGCCGTCTAAAGATGGTACGCCGATGTTTGTGTATGGGGTAAACCACGAAAGCTATACCGGTCAGGCTATTGTTTCAGCCGCTTCCTGTACCACCAACTGTCTGGCGCCGATTGCCAAGGTTGTGAATGATAACTGGGGTATCAAGCGTGGCCTGATGACCACCGTGCATGCGGCAACAGCGACTCAGAAAACGGTAGACGGTCCTTCCATGAAAGACTGGCGCGGTGGCCGCGGTATTCTGGAAAACATTATTCCTTCATCCACCGGTGCAGCCAAGGCCGTGGGTGTGGTGTTGCCGGAATTGAATGGCAAGTTGACGGGAATGGCTTTCCGAATTCCTACCTCTGATGTTTCAGTCGTTGACCTGACGGTTGAGCTTGATAAAACAGCCAAGTACGAAGATATCTGTGCAGCGATTAAGAAGGCTTCAGAAGGTTCGATGAAAGGCACACTCGGCTATACTGACGAGAAAGTGGTTTCCACAGACTTCCGTGGTTGTAGCCAATCATCCATTTTTGACTCCGAAGCGGGCATTGCGCTGGATGGTACTTTTGTCAAACTGGTTTCCTGGTACGACAACGAGTACGGTTATACCTGCAATATGCTGCGCTTTGTTCAACATATCGCCTGATTAGCAGGCTGTTTGTTTATTCAGTAACAAAAGTATGACATTGCCAGCCCGGTATTCCGGGCTGGTATTTTTGTCCGGGTGAGCGGGACAGTGTGATTTGTTAAGTCGTTAAAGATTTACCAAACCCTATTGGCTGTAAAATTTTCAGGAGTCGTCGTATGTCCTTCATCAAGTTGACTGATCTCGATCTTGCCGGCAAACGCGTGTTGATCCGCGCGGATCTGAATGTGCCCGTCAAAGATGGCAAAGTAACTTCCGATGCGCGTATTGCTGCCTCCATGCCAACGGTCGAACATTGCATGCAGGCCGGTGCGAAAGTAATGGTCATGTCGCACCGCGGCCGCCCGGAAGAAGGCGTGGCAGATGAAGCAAATTCTATGCAGCCTATTGCTGAAGATATGTCTGCCAAACTCGGTACCCGCGTTACGCTGGTAAAAGATTACCTGGAAAATGCGCCTCATGTTGCCGATGGTGGCGTTGTGTTATTGGAGAATGTGCGCTTCAATAAGGGCGAGAAAAAAGACGACGCAGCGTTGGCCAAACAGTATGCCAGCTTGTGCGACATCTATGTAATGGATGCCTTTGGAACAGCACACCGCGCCCAGGCATCAACCCACGGCGCGGGTAAATATGCAGCCGTGGCCTGCGCCGGGCTGCTGTTATCCAGCGAACTGGATTCTTTGAATAAAGCACTGGCAGATCCGGCGCGCCCGATGGTGGCGATCGTCGGCGGTTCCAAAGTATCTACCAAGTTGACGGTGCTCGAAGCCTTATCTGAAAAAGTAGATCAACTGGTTGTGGGCGGTGGGATTGCTAATACTTTCTTAAAAGCGACCGGGAAAAATGTTGGCAAATCATTGTGCGAAGATGATCTGGTCGATACAGCCAAAAAACTGATCGCTAAAATGGATGCGCGTGGCGCCAGTATTCCAATCGCTGTTGATGTCGTTTGCGGCAAGAAATTTGATGAAAACGAACCCGCCGTTTTAAAAGATGCCGGTGATGTGACAGACGATGATATGATTTTTGATATTGGCCCCAAATCAGCGCAGGAATTGGCTGATATTATCAGTAAGGCGGGTACGATCGTTTGGAACGGCCCGGTGGGTGTATTCGAATTCGATCAGTTTGGCGCAGGCACCAAAACAGTTGCCATGGCCATTGCTAATTCGAATGGTTTTAGTCTTGCTGGCGGTGGTGACACCATTGCAGCGATTCAGAAGTATGATATTTATGACAAGATATCCTATATATCCACCGCGGGTGGTGCTTTCCTTGAATTTCTTGAAGGCAAGATACTGCCCGCCGTAGCCATGCTGGAGGAGCGGGCGAAATAGGCCGGACATTATGTTTCGCAGAACTAAAATAGTCGCAACGCTGGGGCCATCGACCGATGATCCCAAAATACTCGACGAAATGATCCAGGCTGGCGTGGATGTGGTGCGCGTCAATTTTTCTCACGGTAGCCACGAGGCTCATCTAAAACGTGCGACAGATGTCCGTAACAGGGCGCGTGCATCCGGCCGGCAAGTGGGTGTGCTGGCTGATTTACAAGGGCCGAAAATCCGCATCGAGCGCTTCAAGCAAGACAAGATACTGCTTGTCGAAGGTGAGCACTTTACCCTTGATGCGTCGCTGGATACCAATGAGGGTGATCAAAGTCAGGTCGGTATCACCTACAAAGACTTACCGTCTGACGTCAACCGGGGCGACACCCTGCTGCTCGACGATGGCGCTATTGTGCTGTGGATAGAGAAAGTCGACGGCGATAAAATCGAATGCCGCGTCAAGATTGGCGGCGCGCTTTCCAATAATAAAGGCATCAACCGGTTGGGTGGGGGTCTTTCTGCCGGCGCACTGACTGACAAAGACCGTGCCGATATTATTTGTGCCGCGAAAATGGAAGCTGATTACCTGGCCGTGTCATTTCCCCGCACTGCCGATGATGTTCATGAAGCGCGCAAACTCTTTATGGACGCCGGTGGCAAGGGCGGTATTGTTGCCAAGATAGAACGCGCCGAAGCGATGGATGCACTGGAAGCGATTATAGAGGCGGCAGATGTCGTTATGATTGCCCGCGGTGATCTCGGTGTTGAGATCGGCGATGCTGAACTGCCTGCTGTACAAAAACGAATTATCCAGATTGCCCGCAGTATGGATCGGGTCGTCATCACGGCGACCCAGATGATGCAGTCGATGATCGAAAGCCCGATCCCGACCCGAGCGGAAGTGTTTGATGTGGCCAATGCGGTGATCGACGGGACGGATGCGGTGATGCTGTCTGCGGAAACGGCGACCGGTAAACATGTCGCTAAAGTCATAGAGGCCATGGATCGTATCTGTCGTGGCGCGGAACGCCAACCGGTAAGCATGCGTTTTGACCGACGTGTCGGCGCGCAATTTAAACGCATTGATGAGGCCATCGCCAAGGCGGCGATGTATACGGCAAATCACACCGGCGTCAAAGCGATTGCCGCCTTGACTGAATCCGGTGCTACACCTTTATGGATGTCGCGGATTAGCTCCGGTATTCCGATCTATGCCTTGACGCGGCACGTTGCCACAAGAAGAAAAGTTACCTTATACCGAGGTGTCTACCCGGTTAGTTTTGACGTGATGACAACTGACCATCCGGAAATGAACCGGGAGGTAATCGACGAATTAGTACGGCGTGGTGCTGTGCGTGACGGTGACTTGGTTATTATCACCAAGGGTGATCTGCACGGTGTGCTGGGTGGCACAAACGCGATGAAAATGATCCGTGTCGGTGACGCTATTGAGAGTGTTGAATAAGTGACCGTCACATCCACACATAATGTAATGGTGAGCATGACGCCAGAATCGTGCAAAATACGTATAAATTATCCAAACTTAACCTCAACACACTACACGAATGACATTCCAAGGAGACCGTCATGGCTTTAATATCCTTGCGCCAACTACTTGATTACGCTGCAGAAAACAGCTTTGGTATGCCGGCTTTTAATGTAAATAACATGGAGCAGGTACACGCCATCATGCAGGCTGCTGATGAAACTGACAGCCCGGTCATTATGCAGGGTTCGGCAGGCGCCCGTTCCTATGCGGGTGAACCCTTCCTGCGTCACCTGATTTCAGCGGCGGCGGAAATGTACCCGCACATTCCTATCGTCATGCACCAGGATCATGGTTCTGAACCGGCTGTATGCTTACGTTCCATTCAGTCCGGCTTTTCATCTGTCATGATGGACGGTTCGCTGATGTCAGACATGAAGACACCGTCTACTTATGAATACAATGTTGATGTTTCCCGCCGGGTTGTTGAAATGGCGCACGCTGGCGGCGTATCTGTTGAAGGTGAACTGGGTTGCCTGGGTTCGCTCGAAACCGGTATGGCGGCAGAAGAAGATGGCTCAGGCGCTGAAGGTAAGTTGTCAATGGATCAGCTGCTCACCGATCCGGAAGAAGCTGCAAATTTTGTGAAAGATACCGGTGTTGATGCCCTGGCGATTGCCATTGGTACCAGCCACGGTGCCTACAAGTTCACCCGTCCACCAACGGGTGACATCCTGGCGATCAACCGTATTAAAGAGATTCACGCGCGTATCCCAAATACTCATCTGGTTATGCACGGTTCTTCATCAGTGCCGCAAGATTGGTTGGAAATCATTAATACGCACGGTGGTGACATGGGTGAAACCTATGGTGTGCCGGTAAAAGAAATCCAGGAAGGTATCAAACACGGTGTTCGTAAAATCAACATTGATACTGATTTGCGCATGGCGAGTACCGGTGCAATCCGTAAACACCTGGAAGAAAACAAGAGCAATTTCGATCCGCGTAAATTCCTCAAAGCGGCAACAGCCGGTATGAAGGATATTTGTAAAGCACGTTACGAAGCATTTGGCTGCGCAGGTCATGCATCTAAAATCAAACCATCCAGCCTTGAAGTCATGTTTGCACGTTATAGTTCTGGCGAACTGGATCCGCAAGTCAACTAAACTGACGGACTGGAAAATAAAAAGGCGGCCCTAAGGCCGCCTTTTTTTCTGTCCAGGAAAAATTTTATCCTAAAGGGATGCGGATTTTCTGGCCGGGATAGATCAGGTCCGGATCTTGTATAACTTCCCGGTTAGCTTCAAATATTTTTGGGTAATCCATAGCATTGCCCAGATACTGCTTGGCAATTTTTGAAAGTGAGTCGCCTTTTTGAATAACATAATATTCGACTTTTTCTTCAGGCGGTGGCGGTGGTGCTGAAATATTATCTGCTGAAACATCCGTTACACCCTGGACATTACCGGCAATTAAAACAGTTTTCTCAACCGCTTCAGTGCTATCGGCTTCGCCGCTTAAATCAACTTTTCCGCTGTTAAATGCGACGCCAAGGTTACGCACGCCAGGATTGCTGCTTTCAATATGTGCTTTGATTTTATCGGCTGGATCATCATCCTTGCCGAATAGTTTTTTACCGAAATCGACTGCAAAGTCAAACAAACCCATTGTATATCTCCTTTGTATTTATGGTCAGTTCAGCCGCCAGCATATCACACTGCCGATGCAGTCCGTATACAGGTGAACAGAGTAAATTAACTTCACTCATCATTGAGGGCTTGTTTTTTTGAAAATAATATCGGATCTGGTGTGGTGTCGCCGACAAGTTTGTGGCCTTCAATTGTGGTGATAACGGTGCGGCCATCTTCCAGCTCGTAGTGCGCGTATTCACGAACCTTACTCACTATTTTTTTATTAGCCACGAACATAACTTCGGTAATTGTCGAGTTTGAGTCGGCGCTCTGGCCATCTGCAGCGACGTGGATAACTGTGTCAGTACGTTCGTAACTGTAAGTTTTGGAGGATTTCCAGCCTATATCGATCATTGACAGGAACTTGTCTTTATCTACCCGGAAAGCTGAATCCCATTTTTCCATAGGCAGTTCAATATATTTTGCAAAGCTATCGCCGAGGTACTTACTGATTCCGTTTACGTCACGCTTCTGGGATGCAATATCGGTTTTTTCGATGACGTGTTCAACATCTGCTTTAGTTATCTGGTCGGTGGCTGATACTGAAAATGTGCAAAGTGATAGCACAAGCGTCAAGGTGGGGTTAAACAGTTTCATGGATTGATCCTTATTATTGTTTTTAATAATTATGCACTGATTTTCTACATAACCAATCCGCGTGTCCAGCGAGGTTCTAGACCTAGTACGTAAGTTATTGGAATTAAAGAGAGTGTGACAAGCAGATGTCACAATAGGGAGTACAAGCTTTGTGCGGCCGGGCAGAATTCAGCCGAAAATAACAGACTCTATTTCTTGTTTTTCAGGAGTGATTCAAGTGAGCCAAAAGGGTTATGTGTCGCGTGGGGTTCAGTTTTTTTGTCTGATGCCCCCAAAGTGTATTCACTATCAAGCAGACGGGAGTGTTCATTGTCGTGGCAATACAGGCAGAGTAATTCCCAGTTGCTGCCATCTGCCGGATTGTTGTCATGGTTATGGTCGCGATGATGCACAGTAAGTTCGTGCAGGTTCGCACGGGTAAATTCCCGGGAACAGCGGCCACAGACCCAGGGATACATTTTTAAAGACTGCTCGCGGTAACCTAACTCACGTGCGTCACGATTACGGTGGGTTTCGGCAACAAGCTTATCAAGCTTGCTTGAATCAGAAGAAGTGTCTTTCATACTCATGAAGGATTCCAGTATTTTGGTAATGAGAAAGCTGTTTACTTCCTGTAAGCATATACTTGATTATACCCCTTCTTACCAACCCCACCGGAACACCGCAGGAAAGGGTGGTGATCGCAATCTCACCCTGTCCTACAAAAGATTTTTAGATCACTCCTGAAGAAAAGGGGGAAACGACATGAAAATATTATTATTTAATCGGCGGCTGATCCAACGCGGCAGCTTGTTCCCGTAAAGACAGTATATGATCTTCCCAATACCGCGGTGAATCAAACCAGGGAAAGGCGAGTGGGAACGCAGGGTCTTCCCAGCGCCGGGCTATCCAGGCTGCGTAGTGCATGATACGCAGAGTACGCAGCGCTTCTATCAGCTGAATACTTGAGTAATCGAAGTCATAAAAAGTCTCGTAGCCCGCGAGCAAATTATCCAGTTGATAACGCATTTCATCTGCGTCGCCGGATAGCAACATCCAGAGATCCTGGATTGCAGGGCCAGTGCGGGCATCGTCGAGGTCGACAAAGTGGGGGCCGGTTTCTGTCCACAAAATATTGCCGGGGTGGCAGTCGCCGTGCAGGCGGATGCGGGCGACAAAGTC
This sequence comes from uncultured Gammaproteobacteria bacterium, assembly GCA_964409635.1. GTDB lineage: Bacteria > Pseudomonadota > Gammaproteobacteria > DSM-19610 > DSM-19610 > CAYPEL01. Next base: position 7,354 of record CAYPEL010000104.1, read on the forward strand.
AGTCGCGGCAAAGCGTGATTTTATAGTGTTGAGTAAATCTGTAGTGAGTGTGGCGTAGGCTTCGGTCAGGTAGTCGGGAATGATATTGTCAGTCAATAAATAATCACGCGATTCATCACCCAGAGTTTTAACATCCAACAGGCTGCGGTGTTCGAAACGATCAGTTGCACCGACCGCATGCATTCGTCCCAGGAAGCGGCCCATGAGCCTCCAATCGTCTTTAGTATCCAAATCCGGCCAGCGTCCGCCTGCGCGTGGATAGGCCGCAAACATAAATCCTTCAAAATCGTATAAGGTTTTGTCGGTTGCATTTTTAAAGGGTGCTATGACTGGAATCTCTTGCGCTGCCAGTTCCCAGGCAAAGCTATGTTCTTCGAGTATGGCATCACGGCTCCAACGGCCAGGCCTGTAGAATTTGACAATCACGGGGGTGTCATCGTCGATACCTACTTGATAAACGCGATTCTCGTAACTGTTGAGGGCCAGCAAGCGGCCATCGCAGCGGTAGCCTTGCGATTCCACCGCATTGAGGATCAGGTCAGGCGTGAGCTGTTGGTAGGCATGCGGTTTATTGTTTTCACCCATATGTCTTATTATCAACGATTTCCCGGCTAGATAGATAGGTTTGGGGATTGATTATTTCGAATTAGTAGAGGCGCGAATAAAAAAGCCCAGTGTTGAAACCCGCTGGGCTTTTAAAAGGCTTACCTTCTATTGAGCTACAGTTACCTTTTAACTAACATGCCTTAAATTAATCGAGCCAATTCTATTGGGAATAATATTTTAAACGGATTGACTCTAATGTACGTGTTTATCACTATTTAATTGTGAGAGGTCATAGTATGAAAAAAATTTGGTGTCTAAGTTTCGCCTGCCTTATCGTAGCTGTCAGTCTCGCATCAGCCGAAGTTGCCGACCCCCTGGCAAAAATACCCACAGCTTCACCCGATCTATACCACCCTGAACGCATAACCAAAATGCCGGTCGCACCGGATGAAAAACCGTTTGCGGAACATTTTATCGTACTGCATATTTCATCAGGCGATGAGGTCGCGCAAAAACTGCTGCTGAACAATGCACAGAACCTGGCAAACTTTTACGGCCCTGATAAAGTGATGATTGAGGTTGTTGCCTATGGGCCTGGATTACGCACGCTGTTCAAGGAAAATCAGTTTTCTAAACGCATCCAGCGTTTATCATATGATAGCGGAATTACTTTTACTGCCTGTGCCAATACGATGAAAGCGATGGGGCGGGAACATAAAGCACTGAATAAGGTTGCCAAGGTTGTCCCGGGCGGTGTCGTCCGGCTTACCGAATTACAGGAAGCTGGTTGGACTTATATCCGGCCTTGAAAATATTCAGACAGCGTTATACCCGTCAGAAAGCCTATGCATTAGGATGTTAGTATTGGTAGTGACCATTGCTATTTGATTATATTAACTCAAGGAATAAACATGAAAAAATTTCTATTTGCGCTTACACTGTCCATGTTAAGTTGTTCGTTTGCTTTCGCAGAATCCGGCTTAATCAAAGTAAAAAGTCCCCACAGTGTCAGCCATACTCTCGACCGTTTTGAAGAAGCGGTTCGATCAAATGGCATGACTGTCTTCGTCCGCGTGAATCACACCAAAGGCGCCGAAAAAGTTAAACTGGAGTTACGGCCTACCGAGCTGTTGATTTTTGGTAATCCGAGAGTCGGAACCTTGCTGATGCAAAGCAAGCAATCTGCTGGCCTGGATTTACCCTTGAAAGCGCTCGCCTGGGAAGCGGAAGACGGTACGGTCTGGTTAGCCTATAACGACCCAGGCTATCTGGTGGAGCGGCACGGTATCACCGACAAGGATGCCGTAGTTATAAAAATGCGTAATGCTTTAAAAAAGTTATGCGAAATAGCGATAGGGCGATAAAGTTTTTGTACGGCGTTTTGAAACTAGTAGTCCTGCAACATGATAGTGACGGGTTCAGCGACTGAGGTATGACTAAATCGTCCCCCTCCCTTTGGAGGCCGTTCCTGCATTGCCCATGCATTGACTGATGATGCTGTAATGTTGATTGCAGTTAACGAGCTGAGTGCTACCCCGGCAAGGTGACTGCTCTAACGTTCAATCTACTTCGAACTCTCAGGGTTCTTGACGAGCGTAGAGGTTTTTATATTACTTAGCCAGGCATTATAAATAGCATAATTTATAGACTTTTCCTGCGTGTAGTACGCAAGCATGTAGACGCCGTCACTACCTTTAAAGAACTTTCTAATAGTTATCCTGTTATTGGCCGGAGTCAGATAAATAACCAAGCTGTCCTGATGCCCGTGAATCGTGTTTATAATCTTAAAATCAGGATCGGCTTCGGTCTGTTGCAAGAACCAGATTTTCAAATAATTATTTAATGTGGCTGGGGTGAAAACAACCTGGTTTTCCAGCACTTCTACGGATGCAGAAAAATCGTCCCCTGCCGGCGCCATTTCTATCAGAATACGTTCATGACTCTTATCGGTAACTTTTGCGGCCCACTGGCGTTGATCGGCGCCGTTATTGAAGGCTATTTGCAGTTGCGGTGAAAATGGGCTGACTGCGAGTGCGTTACTGGTAATACCCGAAGTAAGAAACAAGATAATAAACGTAATAGTTAAGCGCATGTATTAATTTTATCAGTAAAATTTGTGAATAAGGTTAAATTCCAGCGTT
>CAYPEL010000105.1:0-9956 GCA_964409635.1 uncultured Gammaproteobacteria bacterium
CATATGCTCGATGGACCAAATATCACTGTCTATTGTATGCGCTATCATGGGCATGTTGTGGCTACGGCGCTGGTTGCCAGAGAAGGAGGCTTTGATGCGGATCGCGCGCAACAAATCCGGTTGGGAAACATACGGCCCCATGGTCATTTACTACCCGAAGCGATTGCGGCACATCTGGGGTTAGATAGGGCGCCACAACTAAACAGCGCCCGGATCATTCGTATTGCGGTACACCCGAATGCGCAACAGCGTGGGATAGGTACGGCCTTGTTGCAGGCAATAATTGATGCAGCAAGAAAGCAGGCGCTTGATTATATTGGCAGCAGCTTTGGTGCAACGCCTGAATTACTTGGCTTCTGGCGACAGTCAGGTTTTATACCTGTACGGCTCAGTATTAAACGAGGTGCCACCAGTGGTGAACATTCGGCAATAATTATTCAAGGCCTGAATGCAGCAGGCGGTGAACTTGTCGATGCTGCACGCAGCAGGTTTGAGCGGCATATATTTCAACAGCTTGGCGGTCCACTGCAATATATTGATGCAGCTATTGCGTTGTGTATGCTATGCAGGGCGCAAGCGGGTAAAAAACTACAATTAGAGACAGCCGACTGGCAGGATTTATCCGACTTTGTAACGGGTAATCGACTCTACGAGACCTGTATGGGGCCAGTCAATCAACTGGTTCAGCACGTGGTATTGCAGCACAGCTGCATGCAAAGTTTAACTGTTCAAGAACAACGGCTGTTGATTGTCCGGGTACTGCAAGGCCATGACTGGAAGTCAACTGCAACACTCATTGGTGTTGCAGGCCGTAAGCAAGCGGTCGTTATGCTGCGTGAGGCTCTGGGTAAGTTATGCAACGCTCAATTTAATAATACAGCTTGAGATTCGTTAGTTAATAGACTGAGTGATGGCGCTTGCTCATCACTGACAATAAAGACCTTCTCTGCAGCTGGCCGCGCTGAAGGTATGCGCGCCATAATCAATCTATCGTTGTTGTAGATATCTTTCCTGAAATTTACTTTGCCATCGTCATCAACCCAGACCGTGTGGTAATAAATATGTACAGGTATCGCCTTCGGCAGTTTCATATATTGGTTTTTATCTGAATTGATCGCCCGTTGAAGTGCCTGTTCTGACCAGCGATCTCCCAGCACATACTCTGCTAGCTTTAAAGGATCTTCCAAACGCACACAGCCGTGACTAAACGTTCTTTCCCGGCTATCAAAAAATATTTTTTCGGGTGTGTCGTGCAGGTAGATACTGTGTTCATTTGGCAGCATGAACTTGATACGGCCCAGTGCATTCCGCGGGCCTGGATCCTGACGCAAACGAACCGGCAGCTGTTTTTTACCCGCGTAAGCTGCCCAGTCCATTTTCATTGGATTAAGTTTTCTGGAGCCTAACAGTACACGTATGTTCTTGCGCGCCAGGTATCCCGGGCTGGCTTGTTCGGCTTTTACCAATTCTTCGCGGGCAATTTTATCGGGCACATTCCAGTAGGGGTTAAGCACAAGATATAGCATATCCTCACTGAAGGCAGGCGTCTTATGATCTGTTTCACCCACGATTACGCGCATCGACAAGACAGACTGGTCGTTTTCATAGGCTTGCAGATCGAACCGGGCTGTATTGACGCGTATATGCTGTTGACCCATATCACGGGGCAACCAGCGCCAACGTTCCAAATTGACCATGATTTGCTGGATGCGTTTTTCAACCGGCGCGTGCAAAGCAAAGCGTGCCTTTTCACCCACAACGCCATCCGGCTCCAGGCCGTGCCGTAGTTGAAAACGTTTAACTGCGTCCTGCAGTTCATAATCAAACACGGCGTGTTGTGAAGCGTTTTCCGGCAGGTCACCGGTTATGCGCAGCCGTTGTTTCAAGAGGATGACTTCTTTACTCTGATCACCGTATTCAAGCGGTGATCCATACAGAGGTACCAGTGGCCAGCCAGCTTGTTCTTTTATGGCTGTATATTTTTCGAGGGCGCTTACCAGGTTGCGGTAACTGTTATGTTGAGGTGATAAGTCACTCAGCACAGCCGTTACATCACCTGTTTGTAAAACCTGCTGTAAAGCCGCCATTGCATCAACTTTCGGTAATTCGTAATGCCAGTTTTCCTGTAGTTGATAGGGATTGACCTGACCACGGCCTGCGTGCTGTACATAACTGAAAAAGGCATCGGTTAACAGCACATCAAACCAGGCGATGTGTTTGGCTTCCATCGCATAGCGGTATGATTCGATAGCGGAAACAATATGCCCTGCAAACACCAGTCCTTCCCGGTGGGACTGCCGCAAAATATGCAGTAGATCTCCGGCGCGTGCATGTGCTTGAGTTGATTCTCCCCACACGGGCATGAACTCGATACGCCGATAGAATGCTTTTACCAGATCCGGGTGAGTCAGCGAATCCGCATCATGATATGCATGAATGTATTGCCGGATGTTGGGAGGATTTGAATCTGCTGACGCCTGCATTACAACAGACATCATAGAAACCAGCAATATAATAGCCAGGGTACCAATGAGGCTGACCGGTGCTAATGGATGGTGTGCATGTCTACGCATGACATCACTTCCTGCTTGTTATGCGGGCACTAAACTAGCGGGCGCCCAAATTATTATTAAAAACGGCCGGTTAAACCGGCTCTCTACTTGTTGCAAAGTCTATAGAAAACCTGGTGTTATTTATATTGTACTTGCCGACTAATAGGAAAAAACAGGAACACTGAATTAATTCATAGAGTTAGAAACGAATAGCCCGGTTCGTTAAACCGGTGGAGTACAGTAATTCTGAATGTGTGAACAGCTTAGTTTTGTGTTGAAGCAGGGGGGGGTTCGAATTATTTTCTGGATGATGCGGGACACCGCTACAAACCCAAAATTCGCCGTGACAAAGGTTGCTGAACCGTAACCCATATTACAATCCAAGTTGACACCACGAATACCGGGTTTCTGGTGGCCAACGCTGCCGTCAGGCTTGGGGTAGAGTTGTTGTTGACTGGAAAAAACACATTCGACGCCGAAAGTGCGCTTTGTATTGCGTGAAAAGTTAAAAGACTCTCTGAGCTTTGCGCGTACTTTAGCCGCCAGGGGATCATTAAAGGTGCGGCTGAGGTCTTTTATCTGCACCATGGCGGGGTCTGTAAGGCCGCCTGCGCCACCCGTCGTGATGACTGGAATCTTGTTTCTTTTGCACTGGTAAATAATAGCAGCTTTTAATGAGATGCTGTCGATGGCGTCGATGACATAGTGGTATTTCTTTTCAGGCGATAAATAATCACGGATATTGTTTTTATTGATGTAGTCATCGATGACATTACATTGACAGCCAGGATTGATTAGTTTGACCCGCGCCTGTAATTCCAGTGTTTTTTTCTTTCCTATGGTAGAGTCAAGGGCATGAATTTGCCGGTTTATATTGGTGAGGCAGATTTCGTCATAGTCGATTAACGTCAGTTGACCAAATCCGCTACGCGCCAGTGCTTCAACGGCCCAGGAGCCGACACCACCCATGCCGACTATGCAAATGTGCAGTGAATCGAAGAGTTCAAGGCTGCCGGTGCCGTAGAGGCGTTCGATCCCACCGAATCGTTGTGTGACTGCTTTGTTGTTCATTATTGGTGAGCTGTCAGGTTAAGTGCATCTCGCGCATTATGGCTTGTCTGCCTGGCTAATGTTTCAGGGTCTTCATCCCGGATTTCAGCCAGTGCCTGTAAGCAATCCGGTAAATATTCCGGACTATTCCGTTCGCCGCGGTGCGAAGAGACCACCATATCCGGTGCATCGGTTTCCATCACAATAGCTGATAAGGGCAGGGACTTCGCGAGCGCATGGAGCTTGTTTGATCGTTCATAGGTTAGCGTTCCACCGAAGCCCAGTTTGAATCCCAACTCGATGTATTGATCTGCCTGTTGCCGACTGCCATTAAAAGCGTGTGCGATACCCCCTTTGACCGGTATGCGTTTGAGAGTTTTTAAAACCTGGTCGTGGGATTTCCGACAATGCAGAATAACCGGCAGGCCTGCATTCTGTGCAATACCAAGTTGTGCTGCAAACAATGCTTGCTGTTTATCACGATCAAGTTCTTTAATAAAAAAATCCAGGCCGATTTCACCTACTGCAACCGGATGATGTATCTCTATAAAATTTTCCAGCAATTGAACATCACCGGCTTGGTGTTTTTCGATAAAGACCGGATGCAGGCCAAGCGCCGGTTGCAAAGCTGAGTACTGTTGGCAGAGTTCCAATAATTTATTCCATCCAGGCATATCGATTCCGGGCACGATAATATGATGAATACCGAGTTGTTTGCAGTGTTCAATAATCCGTTCCCGGTCGTGATCAAATTCCGCAACATCCAGATGGCAATGTGAGTCAATTAATTCCATGGTTTCTAGGTTAAACTATCCACCATGGCTCTGCTATGGCAACACAGCGAAAACGGGACAAATTACCAGGTGCGCAGCGCCGGGCAGACCCGGCGTTTGTATACCAATGGTGTTTTTCACAGCCAGTACAATCCGAATCATCCGGTAACCGGCAATATTTGGGATTTGCTGCTCTTACCGGCCTACTTTGTACCAGCTGGAATGGTCAAGCGTGTGCTGCTACTGGGTGTCGGTGGTGGTGCAGTCATACAGCTGCTGCGGCGTTATATCCAGCCTGAACTCATTACCGGTGTCGAAATCAACCCGATCCACCTGTCTGTGGCGCGGCGTTATTTTGGTGTTAAAGGTACGGATGTTGAATTGGTTCAGGCAGATGCGATCCAATGGTTAGCTGATTATAAAGACGCCGCCTTCGATCTGGTCATCGATGATCTGTTTAGTGATGCTGATGGTGAGCCACAACGCGCCGTGGCGGTTGATGATCAATGGTTGTCTCAGTTGGAGACAGTGCTGTCAAAAACTGGGGTGCTGTCGGTAAATTTTGCTTCCGGAAAGGAACTCAAGCAGGCTATTCATGCTACGCAGCCTGTATTGAAAAAACGCTTTGCCTCTGTGTTCGGTATGAAAACCTGCCAGAACCACAATACGATTGGTGTATTTACCCGCCAGCCCGCCACCAGTTTGCAACTGCGAAGCCGTCTGGCTGAAGTGCCCGCATTGAACCCACGCCGCAAATCTGCGCAGCTGAATTACAGTATCCGCCAGCTTATTTAGACCTGTTAACCATGCCGGAACGAAGACGTTATACAAAGGAACAATTGCACCAGGAAACTGCCCGTATCAGCTGGCCGGAACTGGAGCGGCATTTCGCACGTGGCGTAGTCATTCAGGTGGGCGCAAAGATGGATCTAGTCGAAGCGGCCACCGCGTTTGCCAATGATGACAAGAACCAGGTTGATGGCTGGTTAAAAAAAGGCAACATTGAGAAGCTCCAGAATCAGACCGCCATAATCTGGAGTCAGGGTGATCCGGATTTATGGGCGGTAGTCATCGCGCCGTGGATATTAGTTCAGGAGAGAAGAGCATAATGAAAATGTTTAATATCAGTGTGACCGTATTGCTAGCGATGCTGTTGACGGCTTGCGCCGGGCTGATGACAAGGCCGGAAGCACCGCGTATCAGCCTGATTGGTCTGAAACCGGTAAGCGTGGAATTATTTGAACAACGCTTTCTCGTGAGCCTGCGGCTTAAAAATCCGAATCAGTTTGTGCTACCTATTCGTGGCCTTGATTTTAATATGGATATTAATGGCAAACGCTTTGCAAATGGATTAAGCGCTAGCCAGGTAGATATTCCTGCACTGGGAGAGGGTCAGATCGACGTCGAAGTCAGCTCCAGCCTGTTAAATACTTTTCGTCAGCTTGGTGCAATTCTGGAGCAGGGGCGAGGATTTGACTACAAAATCAAGGGCGATGTGATGCTGGAAAACAGGGCATTTCGGCTACCCTTCGAGCAATCAGATAGCTTTTCATTTGCAAAAGAAACAACCTTCTGAAAAAGGCGTGAGTTATCCACATTTCCTGTGGATAACTCTGTGGATAATTTCAGTTTAAAGACACTGAATGCAGTAAATATAGCGGTGGCGGTTAAATTGACGGAATATTAGCCGATTTTATCTAGGCAATAAAAACAATGTGTTAGGAGAATATTCTCCGGGAGAGCGCAAAGTGATAAGCCAATTCTGCTATTTTTTACGGGCGATGTTTTTTCTGTGTATAAGGTATTTCTGATGCTGCTATGACAGTTGACAGACAGGCTGATTTTATGTTGCTTCAGCGTCTGAATAAGGGTGCTTAACCGGTATAATTACTCTGATAGAATTTTCATAAGCTTTTAGATTGAATAAAATGCCTACGTATAAGTACCGATGCGATGTTTCTGGCAAGAATCCCGGGCAGCGGCTGGCGGCTGGCGGACAGGTTGTTACGAACTGCAACCTCAAGGATTCAGTGCCGCCTTGTGCAACAGGCCCGGGTTGTGGTGGCGGAGGCATCAAATAGCATGGGTATTTCAATCAATAGTTTGATGATGGATCGGAAGGGCGTAGTACAGCAGCGTTTTGCTGTCGTTTATGCGCCGAAGAAAAAGAAACGTTTGTCAGCAAACTGTGTGGAAATAATGGAAACTGAGGCCGCTGCGCGTGGTGCGGCCAATCCTGAGAAACACCGCCACGCGGCAATTGTGGCGGGGCCTTCAACATCCTCTGAAAGTCAGCAACTCTATTATCTGGTCAGTTGGTTGGATTAGCGTTGCGATACTTTTTTCTGGCAGTAGATGGTTCTAGCAGAGCCGCGATCTACTTTGGTTTAGCTGGTCACAAGGTTACTGGATACAGGCGTTCCAGATCTTCTGGGTAATCTATTTTCCGGTGCTGACAGGCCCGAGGGTAGGCGGCAAAGGCGGGTAATATTCGCCTGCGTATCGCTTCGCACCAGAATGCAAATGCGCTACACTTACTCGCGTGCCAAATAAACAAAAATACAAAGATTATTGGCGTAAAAATCTCCAATATCTCGCTGTCCTGCTAACCATCTGGTTTGTAGTTTCCTTTATCTTCGGCATCCTTCTCGTCGATCAGCTGGATCAGATTCAGATAGGCGGTTTCGGCCTGGGATTCTGGTTTGCGCAACAGGGTGCTATTTACGTTTTCGTTATTCTGATCTTTGTCTACGTCTGGTTGATGAACCGGCTGGATAAAAAATTCGATGTTCACGAAACAGGGAAGTCCAGGCAATGAGTGTGCAAGCCTGGACTTTTGTGTTAGTCGCAGGCTCGTTTGCACTGTACATAGGTATCGCCCTGTGGGCGCGCGCAAAATCTACTGATGACTTCTATGTGGCCGGTGGTACCGTGCACCCGGTGGTCAATGGGATGGCGACTGCTGCCGATTGGATGAGCGCTGCCTCGTTTATATCAATGGCCGGTCTGATTTCCTTCATGGGCCGCGACGGGTCGGTCTATCTAATGGGTTGGACCGGCGGCTATGTATTACTGGCATTGTTGCTTGCGCCGTATTTGCGCAAGTTCGGTAAATACACCGTACCGGATTTTGTCGGTGACCGGTACTATTCACAAACTGCGCGCGTGGTCGCAGTCTTTTGTGCGATCTTTGTGTCCTTTACCTATGTCGCCGGACAAATGCGCGGCGTGGGTATTGTATTTTCACGTTTTCTGGATGTTGATATCAATCAAGGTGTGCTTATTGGTATGGGCATCGTATTTTTCTATGCCGTACTCGGAGGCATGAAAGGTATTACTTACACCCAGGTTGCGCAGTACTGTCTGCTGATTTTCGCATACCTGGTGCCGGCAATTTTTATTTCCATGGTGATGACTGGCCATGTTATTCCGCAAATTGGTTTCGGTTCGACAGTGACTGACGGTTCCGGGCAGTATTTACTGGAGCGGTTGGACGGATTAAATCTGGCGCTTGGCTTTGCGGCCTATACCGATGGCAGTAAAGCAACTATCGATGTATTTTTTATTACGGCGGCGCTGATGGTGGGCACGGCTGGTCTACCACATGTCATCGTCCGCTTTTACACTGTACCAAAAGTCGCAGCGGCCCGTATTTCTGCCGGTTGGGCGCTAGTGTTTATCGCCTTGCTCTATACGACAGCGCCTTCGATCTCGGCTTTTGCCAGAACTAATCTGTTAAACACAGTCACTGATGCGGTTTATACAGAACTGCCCAGCTGGTTTAAAAACTGGGAAGCCACAGGGCTGATCAAGTTTGATGACAAAAATGGTGATGGCCGTGTGCAGTACGTCGGGCCTAAATCAGATATTGAAAATGAACTCACAATAGATCGTGACATTATGGTGTTAGCCAATCCGGAAATCGCAAATTTACCTAACTGGGTGATTGGACTGGTCGCGGCGGGTGGGCTTGCAGCAGCGTTATCCACGGCGGCAGGATTGTTGCTGGTTATATCAACCGCCATTGCCCATGACTTAGTCAAGCGCGGTTTCAATCACAACATCAGTGAGAAAAAAGAACTGCTTACCGCGCGCGTCGCGGCAGGCGTCGCAGTGTGTATTGCAGGATATTTTGGCATAAATCCGCCTGGTTTTGTTGCCCAGGTTGTGGCTTTCGCTTTTGGGCTTGCCGCCGCCTCATTCTTTCCAGCCATCATCATGGGTATCTTCAGCCGCCGCATGAACAAGGAAGGCGCCATCACCGGCATGATTATCGGGATAACCTTTACTGCCAGTTACATTAGCTACTTCAAATTTATACACCCGGAGCTTAATAACGCTGAACACTGGTGGTTCGGTATTTCACCAGAGGGCATTGGCACCTTGGGCATGTTGTTAAATTTTGTCACAGCCTGGCTGATTTGCTGTGTTACCCCGCACCCCCCACCTGCTGTGGTTGAAATGGTCGATCGTATCCGCGTACCCAGGGGGTCAGGGAAAGCGCATGAACTTTCAGTCTAGACGTAAACAGTAGCACTTTATTTTTATTGCCTCACTGAATAGTAATACCAGTTAGCGTCCACCCACTATTTCTTATCCAATAGAATTTCCAGATGCTTCAGGATTCTTCTGGATGCAATCGCAATTGCTAAAAGAAAACTAAGGCCGCCAAAAGTGAGGAAATCTCCCGGTGTCAGGCCGAGCAGGCGTGGATCGTAAATACTGCTCAGATTAAAGAGCTTTTGTAGAATGCCTATGCTTATACTGAGTATTCCTGCAGCAATAATGAGTTCAATTACCATTCTGGAAACCGTTTTATGTAACGAGATCTTTTTTTGCATAACGGATCTCCTGATACCTGCGTGGGTGTAAGCGGTGTGTTTGAACCTGCAGAGTAACAGATTACATACTAATAGCTAAATAGGCTACAGCCCTATTTTATGCTTTTCTGTAAGGGGTTATGGCAAGTGCGCATGGTTTTCTTCAGGTTATACCTATTTAGTCTACACTTAGCGTGTACTTTTTCCATCTGGGGTGTACTGTAATGAGTCACAAAGAAATTTATCAATTTTCAGGCAATGAACTCGATGTGTTATGGGATGAACGCCTGTGCATTCACATTGGTGAATGCGGTCAGGCCAGTGGAGACTTGTTTGTTGGCGGCCGCCAACCCTGGTGTCAACCGGATCTGGAAACCTCCGGTGAGGTGGCCGATGTATGCGAGCGCTGCCCGAGCGGTGCACTGACCTACACATTTAAAACCGGTGATAAAGCTGAAGTTGCCGATACCGAAAATACCGTACAGGTTGTTTATAACGGGCCGTATTATGTGCGCGGTAACCTGTCCATCGATGCTGGGCCAGCCGATTTGCCCGGGGTAAAATTCCGTGCCGCCCTGTGCCGGTGTGGGCAGTCAAAAAATAAACCGTTCTGCGATAACAGCCATGAAGTAATAAATTTCAGGGACTATGGTGCAGTGGGTGAGCGGGGCGATGGACTAAAAACATCAGGCGGTGTACTCACCATCAAACCTGCAAAAGACGGCCCATTATTACTGTCAGGTAATGTAACTATTAAGGCA
>CAYPEL010000106.1:0-9930 GCA_964409635.1 uncultured Gammaproteobacteria bacterium
CGCCGGGCCGCCGGACAGTTCGGGTTGGCGGCGTTTTTTAAATAATTAATTTGTAATCAACGTACGCATTAGTAAAGTGCATGCTGCAGTGCGCTTGAAAATAAGTACTAAAAAATATAGCCAGGCCGCGTAGTGGAACAGTTTGGTCCTATCGTTAATTTAATTATCTCTCATATTCATGAGGGCGTATTGCTGACCAGTAAACGCGGCGATATTTTATTCCATAATCCTGCCGCGTTGGAAATGCTGGGTATTAAACACTGTAAAACGCTCAAGGGCATTAAGGAAGAAAGCGGCCTCAATCTGCAAAAATGCATGCTCAGAGCCGCCTTTGATGCCGGTGAGGAAGATGCAGCGGCGCGCCCATCTGGCGAATTTGTAAAGTTTGAAGAACGCATAACAGTTACCGGTTTCACCCGTTTTATTGAATTTCAAACCGGCATGGTCAGTGTTGGCCAGGATGAAGACCTGCGACTATTGCTACTGAAAGATATTACAGAGCATCGGCGTTTTGAAGCGGTATTCAAAGAAATTTCAGATTCCGGCATTATTACCAATGATCCTAAAATGCTGGAGATCAATGCCAAGCTGACTCATATTTCTCCAACCAAGGCTTCAGTGTTATTGCAGGGTGAGTCGGGCACAGGGAAAACCCTGCTGGCTAGAATGATCCATAAAAATAGCAAACGGGCTAGTCATCCCTTTGTAGAAGTGAATTGTGCTGCGATCCCGGAAAGTTTGTTGGAGTCGGAATTATTTGGTCATGTAAAAGGCGCTTTTACCGGAGCAATTCAATCGCGCGCTGGCAGGTTTCAGACGGCGCATAAAGGTACACTATTTCTCGATGAAATCAGTGAAATCCCACTGCATCTTCAATCAAAACTGCTCAAAGCAATCGAAGAGCAGTCTATACAAATGGTGGGTTCTGACAAGAATGTTGAAGTCGATGTGCGCGTGATCAGTGCGTCCAACCAGGAATTGCGCAGTCTGGTAGATAACGGCAAGTTCCGGGCTGACCTGTTTTACCGGCTGGCGGTTATCCCGCTCAATATACCTCCCTTGCGTGAACGCCCAGGTGATTTGCCGCTGTTAATAGCCCACTTTTGTGACCAGCTGGTGGCGCGTGGTTATCAAGATGGCATTACCTGTACCAAAGAAACGATGTCGCTTATGCTGGACTACCACTGGCCGGGTAATGTCCGTGAATTGGTCAATGCGGTAGAGCACGGCATGATTCTGGCCGAAGAAAAAATTGTCACACCGTCTTGTTTGCCGCAAGACATACGCCGTTATTCGGAGCCTGCGAATACACTTGATGAACCTGCACAAGGAATATCTGATGCGACGCAGCGCCAAATTATAGTGAGCATGCTGCGCAAGGCGGGGGGTTCTAAGTCGGAAGCGGCGCGTATGCTGGGTATCGACCGCAGCACTTTATGGCGGCGAATGCAGCGGCTTGGGTTGCCGTAACCGCTGGCAATGTGAGCAAATTAACCGTGTTAGCCAGCCCTATCCTATAAAAAATACAAGTAAAAACAGTAAGCTATAGATTATTTGTATAAATATTAGAAAATTATAATAAATTAAACTATAATGTCAGTCAGACGCTATATAGATGGCTTTATCTATTAGGAGGTTTATATGTTTATTGACGGACTGACAATTGCTGGTGTTATTTTTATCGCTGCGGTTATCTTTGCCATGGGCAAGCTCTGCAACAAACGTAACTGTGCTTGAAGTATTCAACCGTATTAGTCGTTATCTATAACAGATAATCTGAGGTTATACGCGACAGGGTAGCCTTACGGTGGGTGATGCAGGGATCGAACCTGTGATCCCGCCGGAGGGCACAACCCGCAGTAGCTTTACCTGATTATTCCAGGGTTAACCTTGCAGGATCTCTGCACCAACATTAATTTCCCTCAGACTCGCACTGACTTCATCCACGTAGAGTGGGTTCATGACGATTACAAAATCAGGCTGGTAATCGCTAAGAAAATCCGGAGGCACTATTCGATGCCCGGTACCGGCAGTGAATTTCCCCTTTTTGTGTGTATTGATATCTACAATGCAGCCAATTTCATCACTGGCATTCAAGGCGTTCAGGAAGGTCACGCCTTTCGAGCCGGCCCCCCAGACTGCCGCTTTCATTCCCTGCTGTTTTAGATTCTTGAGGCGGTCTGTCCAGATATGTAACTTATCATCGTAGTTTTGTTTTAATGCAGTTGCAGCATCAGTAACCTCGATTACCCTGTCATTGCTGGTTTGTTTTATTTTTTTGGCCGGATTACTGCTTGCCACAATGGACAAAAACTGCCCACCGAATGATTCCCATATTTCCTCTACCTGGAACCCGCTGTGAATAAATGCGCTGGCCAATGAATGATCACAGAAATACCCACAGTGCTCGTAGATAATGTCCCAAATCCCCATATTTTGTAGCGTGTAGCGTGAGTTTGGCACTTCAAAATATAGGGCGGTTTTATTATCACCGATGGTTTTATGGAGTGATTCCAGAAACTCCCTGGGCTTCTCCATATGCTCAAGTGCATGCCGGCAACAAATCAGGTCTGCACGGTGACTTAGAGAGTGATCAGAGTAGTAGTCTTGAACGAACGTAATGTTTTGTGGGCATTCCCCGGTTTGGCGTTCCGGTGAGTAGCTCGGATCAAAGCCAATACCCTTGTTATTTCCCAAATTACAAAGCTGGGTGAGGAAGTCGCCTTTACCACAGGCTATTTCGATCACTGTCTTGTCATACAAGCTAAATCTTTTTACCAGGTTTTGAGCCAGATTTTCAGCATACGCCTGGAACCGGGGGGAAAAATGCAGGGAATTTTCGTATTCAATCGTATAATCCAGCAGAGACGGATCAAACAGGCTATTAAACAAATGACCACACTGCTTGCAAGCTGCGAGTTTAAGATCACCTCTGGCCGCATCCCGCGCTGCATCGCGTGACCGGTAGAACACATTGCAATAAACAGGCACATCAGGGATATCAATACAGGGGAAAATAGCCGTTGATGCACAGACAGGGCATGGCTTTATTTCAAGGGCAGGGTGCATATCAATCGACTCTCACTACAAAGCCATAATCTCGGGGTTGAGACCCATAAGCGCGAGATCAGCGCTTATTTCTTCGCAGTACATTGGGTTCATAACGATGACTGTATCCGGCTTATAGTCTATTAGAAACTCCGGTGAAACAATTTTCTGCCCCGTACCTGACATATAGTAGCCTATCCGATTAGGGTTGATATCGACCACATACTCCAGGCTGGAAGGGATTTTCAGTGTTGTCAGGAAGGCAACAGCTTTTGATCCGGAGCCCCATAGCACAATATTTTTGCCTTTTCGTACGAACTCATCGAGCTGATGTTGCCAGCGCTGACGTTTCGCTTCGAATTTAGCATGAAAGCCGTTGACGTAGTGCAGCACATCTTTCAGATCACTTTCTTCCGCAAGCTGATTGTCGTTTGTCGGGATGCGGTCAGCGGGCCTGGCCTCAATGGTCAGGTACTGATCGCCATATTCAGTGCGCAATTTTATAACGTTAAATCCACAATGATGAAACAGGCGGGCCAGTGAACCCGGCGTGAAATAGGAGCAGTGCTCATAGTAGATGTCTTCAAAGGCACAATTTTTAAAGATACGCGTGGCCTCGGGGATCTGAAAAAAGACCAGGGTACGGAGACGATCGCCAATGGAACGCCGGACAGTCCGCAAAAACGCTGCAGTCAGGTGGATATGTTCGAGCGTCATTTTGCAGCAGAGAAGATCAGCTTGATAGGCGGCGTATGCCTCCGTATAAAAGTCCTGGATGAAGTTGATCCGTTGATACACCGATTCATCAACCCGGTCTCTGCGGAAACCAGGGTCAAAGCCAACGCCACGGTTGTTTCCCAGTTCGCAAAGTAACATCAGGAATTCACCCTTACCGCAGCCGATTTCGATAATATCTTTTTCCCTTAAGTCATACGTATCGATCAGCCGCTGTGCCAGTAATTTATGAAAGTTGTTGAACGTGGGTGAAAAGCCCTGTGTTTCTTCATAGCGGGTTGAATATTCTGTGAGCTTGCCATCAAATGCGACATTCGAGATAAACCCGCAGCTGGAACAAAACCCGAGTTGTATATCACCTCTGGGGTAGTCAAGTGCATCCTGCCGGGAAGCCAGTAATATACAGCTGTTGGCGGGCACTGAATTGATCTTGTGGAAGACCTCCATGCTGCCTGTTTCGCAGCCAGGACAGGTGAAAGGCTCACGCATTGTAGTTGCTATTATTTTGCACGCCGCTGGTTATCAGCATTCTTCAGACTTCCTGCTTTATACAATTCTGGGTTCGGGGATAGGGATAATGAATTTTCCACCGCGGCGTCTGTATTCGGCTTGTTGTTCCAGAATCTCGTCGGCAAAGTTCCAGGGCAGCAGCAATACGAAATCGGGCATGACCTCGAGTATTTTCTCAGGCGCGTAAATAGGGATATGTTTCCCCGGCATAAACAGCCCTTGTTTATGCACGTTGCGATCCACAACGAAATCGACAAGCTGATTACCGATGCCAAAGTAATTAATTAGCGTACTGCCTTTCGCTGCTGCTCCATAGGCAGAAATGGTTTTCCCTGCCTGCTTGATCCCGGTGAGCAGTTTAGTTAATGATACCTTGAGTTGCTGTACTTTGTCTGCAAAATCACGGTAGTAGCCAAACTGATCTATACCTATATCAGACTCAAGTGCCAGCAGTTCCTGGACAGAGTTTTCAACCTGCTCGTCTTTCCCAATATAGAGGCGTAGCGAACCGCCATGAATGGGCAGGTATTTAACTTGATTCAAGAACAGCGTGTGCCGCCGAAACAGGTTGTCGAGGGCGGTCACTGAAAAGTAGCACAGGTGTTCATGATAAATTGTATCAAACTCGTTGTTATCGATCAGGTCGCGGACATAGGGCACTTCGATAACAATAACTCCCGTGTCTTTTAACAAAATTTCCATACCAGACACGAATTCGTTGGTATCTGCTACATGTGCCAGCACATTATTCGCATGGATAACATCCGCCCGTTTATTTTGGCCGCGTAGCTGTCGCGCCAGGTCGGTGGTAAAAAAGGTTTTGAGTGTCGGCACCCCGATTGCTTCGGCTTTTTCCGCTGGCCCGGTTGCCGGGTCAATGCCGAGAACCGGTATGCCTTCGGCAACATAATTCTTAAGCAGGTAACCGTCGTTACTGGCGAGCTCAACGACAAAACTTTCAGCATCCAGATCCCTGGACTTGACCAGGCTCAGGGCGTTGTCCCGCGAGTGGCGTAAAAGCTGGTCTGAAAAAGAGGAGTAGTAGGGGTAATTATTACAAAATAATACATCGGGCGGCACTGTTTCCAGTATTTGTGTTAGTCCGCAGTTTTCACAGAAACAAACCTCCAGAGGAAATAACGGCTCATCTTCATGCAGTTGTTTTTCAGTCAGGAAACGGTCAGCCAGGGGGGTGAGGCCGAGGTCCAGGACTTGTTTAAGCCGGGTGCCGCTGCATGAACGGCATGCTGTAATCTTTGCCATAGAACTATGCAGTTGCCTTTGCGCCTTCGATCCAGCGTAAATCATTATCCAGCAAGCCTGCTGCAAGGAGTTGTTTAAGGTGTGCAATGCGTTTGTATTTTGGCCCTTCAAAATCCTCCAGAGTCAGGCCCGACTTTTTGTAAACGCTATACAGCTCTTCCACACCGCGCCGTGCCGTCCATTGCGGTTTGAATTCATGCAGTGTACAAGTGATCTTGTTACAGTCCACACGGTAACAGCGCTTGTCTGGGCCGGCATCTGCTGCGTACTCAATCTGGCACCCGGGCACAACGTCCTGAACAATCTCCGCGAGCTCGTGGATCTGATAGTTCTCTGCACTTGTTCCCACATTAAATGCTGCGTTATGGATAAGCTCTAGAGGGGCGTGTAAGGCTGCGATATAGGCCCTGGCAATATCTTCAACGTGCACCATCGGGCGCCATGGCGTACCGTCGCTTTTGATATAAACGCGTCCTGTGGTAAATGCCCAGGCAGTCAGATTGTTGATCACAAGATCAAAACGTAAACGAGGCGAAACGCCATAGGCTGTCGATGCCCGCAGATAAGTCGGGCTGAACCTGTCGTCGGCCAGCGTAGACAGGGCTAATTCGGCCTGTACTTTGGACGTGCCGTAAGGCGTTACAGGATTAAATTCTGCCTTTTCATCTAGAAAATTCACGCCACCAGCCCCATAATTACTACAGGATGAGGCGAATAGAAACCGGCGCGTGCCCGCTTTTTTTGCGATTTCAGCCAGTCTTACTGTCGCTTTTTCATTGATGGCTGCGGTGATGTTTGGTTGGTAATCACCCAGTGGGTCATTGGACAGGCCGGCCAGGTGAATGATCGCGTCAAAACCCTCGATGTCACTTGAATGAATGTCCCGGATGTCTTTTTTCAGGGTTTCGATAGCGGCTACTTCACCCATAAAAGTACAGTGTTCAAACCAGTTTGTATCCAGGCCAGCCAGGCTATGGCCATGTTTAATAAGCATGGGTACCAGTACGCTTCCAATATAGCCTTGGTGTCCTGTGACCAGCACCCGCATCACATTATTCCCAGCACTTCCAGGGAGGGTTGCCTTCCTCCCATAGTTTTTCCAGAAGTTTTTTATCGCGCAGCGTATCCATGCATTGCCAGAATGAGTCGTGGCGATAGGCTAACAGTTCACCGTCCTCCGCCAGGCGCTCCAGTGGTTCCTTTTCCCATTGCGTCTGATCCCCATCGATGTATTCAAAAATACCCGGCTCTAACACAAAAAATGCACCATTGATCCAGCCTTCTGCTGTTTGCGGTTTCTCGGTAAAAGCGCGGACACGGTCACCGTCGAAATCAAGATGCCCGAAACGTGCCGGCGGGCGTACCGCTGTCAACGTTGCCAGCTTACCGTGAGCGCGGTGGAAATCGAGCAACGCACGCAGATCGACATTGGCAACACCATCGCCCCATGTCAGCATGAAAGTTTCCTGTCCGACCCAGGGAGAAAGACGTTTAATTCGTCCGCCAGTCGCAGCATCCTGCCCGGTATGGATCAGATCGACGGTCCAATTGGTGTGATGCTTGTCGTGGTGCACAATATCACCACTGCCCGTGTTAACCGTCATATTGCTGTGTAAATCGCAGAAATCCCGCATCCATCTTTTTATGTATTCACCCTTGTAGCCCAGTGCAATTACAAATTCATCGAAACCATAGTGAGAATAGTGTTGCATAATATGCCAGAGGATCGGTTGACCTCCGATCTCCACCATTGGCTTGGGTTTTACCTCAGTTTCCTCGGCTAAGCGCGTGCCGAGTCCACCGGCAAGTATGGCTACTTTCATAGGTTTTACCCCGTACAGAAAAACTTGTTATCGGTACCCACTATAATTTATTATTTATTCCTGAGTGCCTGGTTGTTATTAGCCCGGCAACAAAGTGTCGCATACATCAACTTTCGCCGCACCACGCTTGCCACATCTTCTGATAGGCCGCTTCCAGCTGCCGGGTAAAAGTAGCTGGATCCAGTAGCGGAGAAGCCTGCATTCTATTGCGCATCTCAGTACGCCAGTGTTGTAATCCCTGCTTATCGACCGCCAGCTTTGCACAGATAGCAACATATTCATTTTCAGTCCGGGCAACGAGCTCCAGCATATTCAGGGTAGATAAAATACTCAGACTCATGCGTGATGCCAGGCTTTCACCGGGTAGTGTGACGACTGGAACCCCCATCCAGAGTGCCTCGCAGGTGGTGGCGCCGCCATTATGCGGGAAGGTGTCGAGACCGATGTCAATCTTATGGTAACTGCAGAGATGGTTTTCGGGGGGTTCTAAATCATCAAAAATCAACCGGTCAGCAGATATACCGAGGCCGTTAAAGAATGCCGCAAAAGTTTGCCGCGTATTGGGGTCGTTAAGACTTCTGGTATGTGTATGAATGAGCAGCTTTGACCCTGGCACTGCCTGTAGTACTTGTGCCCATAGCGTCAGGACACCCGGATTCGTTTTGCAGTGCTGGTTGAGTGAACCAAATGTAATATAACCGTTGCTTGCCGCGGGCAATGCGTTGACCGCAGGGGAATCGTTCGGTGGTCGGAAACAGTACCAGCTTTCAGGCATCCTGATGAGTGTTTCCGTGCTGAAATTTTCGGCATCATTTTCAGGTTCGATATGCCGGTCAGAAATTCGATAGTCAATGCACGGCATACCCCTGGTGTTAGGGTAACCCAAGTAGGCCAGCTGTACGGGGGCAGGTTTTCTGGCAAATATGCCTAAGCGGTTATTTGCCGTATGTCCGGCAAGATCAACCAGGAGATCTATCTGATCCCGTTTAATCTGGTCAACCAGAATATCATCGCTAAGCTTGGCGCAATCCAGCCAGTGGTCTGAATGCTGCTGTATGCGTTGATTATCCATGTCAACTTTGGTGTCAGTGTAGTAACAATAAATCTCGAACTGCGCGCGGTCATGGTGCTCAAGCACGGGTTCAAAAAAATAAGCATTCGCATGCTTACGAAAATCCGGGGAAACGTAACCTATCCTCAATCTGCGTTGGGGGTGTTTAGAATTGCTATATGACGATTGAGTTGTCAGCGCTGCCGCATGCAGTGCATTGTATCGCTGGTGTTCATGGTAAACCTCGGCGCGGCTAAATCCCGGGGCATAATTTAAATACAACAGTAAGTTGCTATGGATCATTGCATCACTGGGGTTGATTGCAATAGCGTTTTTAAAGTGAGTCAGGGCATCTCCGGTATTGCCCCTGTCTTTTGCTATCAAGCCAAGATAATTGTGTGCATCTTGAAATCCGGAATTGTACTCCAGGCTGCGCTCGAAACCCGCTACTGCATCAGTGAACCTGCCACAGTCATACAAGGCTATGCCTAAATTATAATGCGCGGTTGCATGCGCTGGATCGTTGTTCAGTACTTGTTTAAAATAAGCAATGGCTGCATCATAATCGCGCTCAATTCTCAGCAAGTTTCCCAGATCGAGTAGCGTGAGCACATGCTCTGGATCCAGATCCAAAGCGTGGCGATAACCTTCTTTAGCTTCATTCAGCCTGTCCATAGACTGTAGCGTCAGGCCAAGATGATAGTGACTAAGGGTATGACTAGGATCCAGTTCCAGTGCGCGTTGGTAGAAACTGATTGCTGTTTCGGGATCACCGTTCATCCGCGACGTATTGCCCAGATTATAGTGTGCGAGGGCGAAATCCGGATTCAAGGCAAGCACACGTTGGTAGCACGCTTCTGCTTCCGAGTATTCGCCCTGGGTGGTCAGCGCTTCACCCAGGTTGTTATGCGCTTCCACAAATTCCGGATTAAGCGTCAGCGCACGCTGGTAACATAAAACAGATTCGGCCAAATTACCCCGATACCGGAATGCAGCCCCCAGATTGCAATGATAATTCGGATCAGTGTCCTTGATACCGATCGCTGACTGGATCAGGACGATCGCCTCGTTGTAGTGATTATTTTGCCTTGCTAAAACACCTAACAGGTGTAATGCATCGCTGCACCCGGGTTCTTTCTGTAAAACTTGAAGATAAAGTTTTTCTGCATCCAGCAAATTTCCTGCCTGGTGATACTCTACGGCTTGCTGCATTAACTGGGTTGCAGCTAGCTTAACAGTGCGTGAGTCAAGGGTAGATTGCTTTAAAGTTTTCATTGGAGGAACCATTTTCTACGGGGAATCAAGAAACGTTGACCCTCTTCTTATAAAATTCAGAACATGTAACTATTTAATCACCAGCAGTTGGAGAGTAGAGTAGAGCAGGTCATATCAGTTTCAATTCTTGTTATCGACGGAATATATATTGTTATATGCGTTATCCTTAAAGATTTATTTAAGCAAGAATCAACCAGCTTCTTGTGCGAAATAAATACAATTCCA
>CAYPEL010000107.1:0-9856 GCA_964409635.1 uncultured Gammaproteobacteria bacterium
TCATCGCCGTGGTCATCAACAACCTGGAGAAATCCAGACAAGAAGAACTGGAAACCTTGCGTCAGCCTGTTTCGCGGGACGAACTTCTCAAGGAACTGGCGGTTACCCAACAGGCAATAGCCAGCTTGCGATCGCGCATCGGACGTCTGGAATAGTCCCTGCTTAAACCAAAGCCTGAACAGAAGCGGCTGTCAGGCCCCCAAAAAGGTTGCCTGCGCGGTAAAAATCGTCTTGTGCGAACAGACTAATCATCGGTCACTGGTCTATAACAGCGGTGCCAGTACCCTGCCCATGCCTTCCGCGAAGCGTTGGTGCAGGGAAATACCCTGTCGGTTGACTACTGTCACTTCTTTCGCCTGGGCGCAATGCGAGAGGAAGTCCCGTTCCAGTTCACCGGCAACTTGTCCGCCATAGCAAAAAAGGTTGGTCTCGAAGTTAAGACGGAAACTGCGCTGGTCCATATTGGCTGAACCCAGGCTCGAAAAAATGCCGTCGATAGTGACGGTTTTGACGTGGGGCATCGTGTCCTGAACCTCGAACACCCTTACCCCGGCAACCAGCAGTTGATCCAGGAAAGAGCGCCCGGCGTAGAGCACCAGCGGGTGGTCGGAACGTCCCGGCAGCGACAGCCGCACATCCACGCCTCTCAACGCAGCCGTTTGCAGGGCCATAACAATAGGCGGATCGGGAACAAAATAGGGAGTTTCGACCCAGACTCGTTCCCGCGCCAGATTTATGGCGGCGAACAGCAGCGTGTGAATGGTACGCCAGCGTTCGTCCGCGGGGCCGCTGGAAAGTAGTTGAGCCCAGACCTCCCCGGCAATTTTAATCTGAGGAAAGTAAGGCGCGCTGACCAGATCGTCGCCGGTGGCGTGATACCAGTCCTGGCAGAATACCTCCTGCAGTGAATGCACGATCGGACCCAGAATGCGCGCATGCAGATCTCGCCAGGGCTCTCCCAGCCCGGCATAATCGTCACCGATATTCATGCCACCGGTAAAGCCGGTATCACCGTCCACGACCACGATCTTGCGGTGGTTGCGATTATTCAGCGCCAGCTGACGGCTCAGGGGATTGAGCGGAAGAAAGCGCTTGACAAGGCCACCCGCGTCCATCAGGGTCTGGAAGAACCTCTGCCGGGCTCTTCGCGATCCGACGTCGTCCAGCAGCAATCGCACCTCGACACCGCGACCGCAGGCCCGTGTCAATGCATCGCGCAAACGCTCGCCGGTACGATCTGTCTCCCAGATATAGTAGATCAGGTGTACGTGGTGAGATGCGTTGTCGATGGCATCTTCGATGGCATCGAAAGCCGACGGTCCCTGCCGATACAGCGTCACCTGATTGCCGGGCTGCGGTCCGGTTTCATCCAGTTTTTCGGCAAGTTTAAGCAGCGATGGTGGTAACTCCGATGCGAGCCGCTTCGGTGGTAATTGCAACTGCAAAATTTGCAACGCCGGGGCAAGCTGCGCCTCGGCCCGGCGCCGATTGCGCCGCCGCAGGCGCAGCCTGGTAGTGCCAAACAACCAGAAAGATAGCAAACCAAGAAACGGGATCAGCACAATGACCAGAATCCATGCCAGGGTTGCGCCCGACTCTCTGCGCTGTAAAATGACGATCGGAATCAGGATGACAATGATGATCAGATCAAGTAACAGCCATCCCGCGTTAATCCAGCTCATCCCGACCCACCGGGGTGAAACAGCAGGGTAAGGCTGACCCATGTCTGCGTCCATTGCCGTTTGCCGTGATTGGCGCCGCTTCGGCCGGGATCACGTTGATTAGCCCGGGATAATGATCGTCTGGCTTGCCTGATGGTCATGCCCGGGTACGCAAAAATGGCTTTCGCCATTGTCTTTACTCATGCCGTTTGCCTCGTTCGGTGACAGTGAAACTTCAATGTTAATTATTCTTTTCCACTTTATAATAGATTATACATACGGTAGAAAACAATAATTGACCTATCCCAAACATTTCATGAACCTGCTCGCGCCCTTGCTTGACCTTTGTTTCCTCAGCAAATTTTCCTCAGTCGGCCGGATCCATTGGTCCGACACTTGTTCGGAAAACCTCCTGAGAAAACAAAGTCCTGCGCAATCATCGCGGCAGTTCATGAAATGTCCGGGCTATAAAGATCAGGCTATTGCTCACCATTCTAATCGCGCGGTTGTTGCATCTTGCTGCAAGCTTGGTTCATGAATAGCGCTGAGGAACTAAATACCATGGATTTTGAATGGGTTGCCATAGCACTGGGTGACGTTACCTGGATCTCGCTGGCTTTTTGCCTGGGCTTCCTGGTAAGACTGATCAATCTGCCGCCGCTGGTTGGTTTTCTGGCAGCCGGTTTCCTGCTCAACTACCTGGGTTTCACCAGCGGAGAGTCGTTACAGAAGCTAGCGGATCTTGGCATTACCATACTGTTGTTCACCGTTGGCCTGAAGCTGAATCTGAAGATGTTGACAAGGCCACAGGTTTGGGCGGTGAGTCTACTGCATGTCTCAATAATAATCGCCCTGTTTGGAACCGCAATCTTTGCGCTGACCGTGACAAATTTTCCAATCTTCTCCGGGCTGGACCTCAAGTTTTCGCTATTGATTGCCTTTGCATTAAGCTTTTCCAGTACTGTTTTTGTGGTCAAGTCCCTGGAAGATAATGGCGAGATGAATTCCCTGCATGGGCGGATCGCCATCGGCATTCTGGTTATGCAGGATATCGCCGCGGTAATTTTTATTGCGGCATCCACGGCTAAGCTGCCGTCAGCCTGGGCGCTGTTGCTGTTTCTACTGATTCCGCTACGCCCGATGTTTCACCTGCTGTTACAAAAATGCGGCCATGGTGAGCTGTTGGTGCTGTATGGCCTGGTCCTCGCATTGGGTGGAGCCGAGCTATTCGAAATGGCCGGCGTGAAGGACGACCTGGGCGCACTCATTCTGGGCGTTTTGATATCAACTCATGCAAAATCATCCGAGATGGCCGAATCGATGCTGGGATTCAAGGACCTGTTTCTGGTTGGCTTCTTCCTCACCATCGGCATGACAGGTCAGCTCTCGATAGAGGCATTGGTCATCGGATTCCTGCTGGTGCCCTTTGTATTTGTGAAATCCGCGTTTATTTTTGCCTTGATGACTCGTTTTAAGCTGCGCGCACGGACCTCCCTGTTAGCGACTCTGAACCTGACCAACTACAGTGAATTTGGTCTGATTGTCGCGGCGATTGGCGTAGCCAATGGCTGGATAGCCGGTGATTGGCTGGTGGCTATCGCCATTGCACTTTCGGTCTCTTTTATTGTTGCCTCGTGGGCAATTACCCGGGATGACAAAATCTACAACAGACACCGGAAATTTTTGTCCGGTTTTCAACGTAAAGAGAGGCTTGCGGATGACAAAATGCTGAATACTCTCGGAGCAACCATCGCTATCTTCGGGATGGGCAGAGTTGGCTGCGGCGCCTATGACAAGATGCGCGCATTCCATGGCGAAACGGTTATCGGTATCGACTTTGATGCCGAGTTGATCAAACAACATCAGTTAAAGGGTCGCAACGTGTTGCAAGGTGATCCGAGCGATGCGGACTTCTGGGATAAAATAGAGCAAAACCACAACATCAAACTGGTTATGCTGGCGTTGCCAAATCTCCAGGCAAATCTGGATGCTCTGGCGGAACTTCAGGATATATCCTTCCCGGGGCGTATTGCTGCAATCGCCAGGTTTCCGGATGAACTGCCTAGATTACGGCAATCTGGGGCTACCGCTGTTTTCAATATCTACACTGAAGCGGGCGCAGGTTTTGCCGATCATGTTGAAGCTCAAATCCATGCCTCGTGAATGGGAAAACTAAGAATTCGCCGATCCGAGGCAGGAATTAATTCAGAATTCGACCCTCTACCCCCCCATATATTGTCGCCGGGTTAATAGTGAGTAAACCGCAATACTCTGGCATACTGCGGTACAGGAGCTATTTTTTGGGGAAGAAAAACCGGAGGTATTAAACGGTGAAAAACATTGCGCACCCGTTCGAGAGACTCGTACCCTGGAGATGTTGACGATGTTTCCCCGAATTCCATCTCTGCTGAGCCTGGTTGCAATGCCTGTTCCCGTTCAACCTGCCGCAGCCCAAGCGGTGCTGACGGCACCGGAGCTGGCGTCACAGGGCAAGGTGCTTTCAAATGTTAGCGACAGTGCCGAGGCTCAGTACAGCATCCGTTATATTCAAGGGGTCATCGACGGCGCGGTGGCGATCGACGCGCGAGTCATGATTAATCTGGAATCCAGGCATGCGAACGAAACCTTCAGTGAACTTTTCGTTAGCCTGCGATCGCCAAATCGCAAGATCTATGGAAGAGCAGATCGCTATGCCGATTTTAATACGCGTCCCCCATTTGAGTCTGACGGTCGATATCTTAAGGCGGTTTGCTTCCCGCTGCCAAGAAGCGGTAGCAAAGAACGGTCTTATCGGGCTGCTCCGTGTGTCTCGTGTCAATTTCGTCAGGCATGAACCGGCGCTGGCTGCGCTTTAGCGCACTACTGCTCCTGCTGGTAACTGCGTGGCTGCTGTGGTCCGGGCATTATACCCCTTTATTATTGGGTCTCGGCGCCTTGTCCTGCATACTGAGTTTGTATCTGGCACATCGGATTGGTTTTTT
Organism: uncultured Gammaproteobacteria bacterium; assembly: GCA_964409635.1. Classification (GTDB taxonomy): domain Bacteria; phylum Pseudomonadota; class Gammaproteobacteria; order DSM-19610; family DSM-19610; genus CAYPEL01. Next base: position 4,643 of record CAYPEL010000107.1, read on the forward strand.
TGATGAGATGTTTTCGTTGCAGGTGATACCTCGTCTGCCCCGTTACTGGGGTTGGTTATTGCTGGAAATTGTCAGATCCAGTTTCGAAGTCGCGCGTATCATACTTCACCCAAAACCACCCATCAGTCCCACCGTGGTTGAATTCGAGGCGGCACCGCGTGATCCGGTGGGCCAGGCAATTCTGGGTAACGCCATCACGCTTACGCCGGGCACCTTGACGCTGGACGTTCACAACGGGCGAATAAGCGTTCATTGTTTGACGCGAGCAGGAGCCGACGCACTGCTTTGTGGCGAATTTAATCGCCGCGCCGCGAAACTGACGGAGAAATAGGCGTGTACACTATTGTCTCGATCGCAATTCTGATCACAATGGCGCTGGCCCTCATTCGCGCGGTGCTTGGACCCAGCGTGTATGACCGTGTACTCGCTGTCAATATGTTCGGCACCAAGACCACGCTATTGTTGTCGGTCATTGCATTCCTGTATGGCCGTCCGGATTTCCTGGATCTGGCACTTACCTATGCCCTGATCAATTTTATCGGGGTGTTGGCGGTACTTGAGTTTTTTCAGAGCCGCTCATTCAGGCGCGAGGGCAATCGAGTGGACGGGGATTGACACTATGGGCATTGCGATCGATGTGCTGAGCTGGATTTTACTTGCCCTGGGAGGTGGTTTCGTTTTCGTGGGCGGGCTGGGAGCGCTGCGGCTGCCAAATTTTTACACCCGAATGCACGCGGCGAGTCTCACCGACAGCCTGGCTTCAATACTCATTCTCGGCGGCGTCATGCTCCAGGCCGGATGGTCCCTGGCCGCCATCAAACTGCTTGCGATTCTCGCGTTTCTTCTTCTGACGGGTCCGACCGCCTCGTATGCGCTGGCTAACTCTGCGCTACTTTCCGGCTTAAGTCTCGGAGACACTCCGGCTGACAGCACGGAGAATTGATACCATGGTAATCCTGTTCGCGGTGTTTCTATTGACGCTATTGGTGCTGACGGCTGTTGCCATCGTACGTACGGATAATCTTTTTGTGGCCGTCATGCTGACCGGCATATTCAGTCTGTTGATGGCGACTAATTTTTTCGTCCTCGATGCCGCTGATGTTGCGCTGACGGAAGCGGCAATCGGTGCTGGAATCACGACAGTATTATTTCTGGGAGCACTGGCTCTGACGGCAGAACATGAAAATTCGGTGTCTACGAGGCGGTGGCTTTCAATGGGAGTCGTCACCGTTACAACGCTGATATTAATCTACTCGACTATTGACAATCCCCGTCTTGGCGATCCGCAGGCACCGGTTCACCTGCACGTGGCTCCGTGGTATCTGGACAATACCCCCGAGTTGATCGGTATTCCCAACGTGGTCACGGCGATTCTCGGGAGTTTCCGCGGTTATGACACTTTGGGGGAGTTATTTGTTATTTTTACGGCCTGCATCGGCGTGCTGTTTATACTGGGTGGACGGCGATACCGGCATTTATCGGCGGACGCTGTGACATCGTCATCCACGGCTCAAGGTCTGCGGCATCATCTGATACCCAGAGTTGTAGGCCGGCTCCTGATCCCCTTCATTGTCCTGTTTGGACTTTATGTACAGTTTCATGGCGAATACGGTCCCGGCGGTGGTTTCCAGGCAGGCGCCATCGTTGCCGCGGGTATTATTCTGTACGCCTTGCTGGAAGGGGAGGCTCGAGCTTTGCAGGCGGTACCGCGACCGGTTCTTATGGGCATGGTCATAGGTGGTGCAATGTTGTACGGCGCGGTGGGCATCGCCGGAATTGCGTTCGGGGGGAACTTCCTCGACTACTCCGTGCTGGCAGACAACCCGGTGAAAGGTCAGCAGCTGGGCATCTTGATAATTGAGCTTGGGGTAGGGATCGCGGTGTGTGGTGCCTTGCTATCCATCTTCCACGCGTTTGCGGCGCGCGAGCCGGACTGATGGAGTTGTTCGGCCTCTACAACTACTGGGTGTTCGCCGTGGTACTGATGACGGGCTTCTATGCGGTGACTACCAAGGGAAATCTCATCAAGAAGCTTATCGGCCTGTCGATTTTCCAGTCCGCGGTATTCCTGCTGTATATCACTATGGACAAGGTTGACGGTGGAACCGCGCCCATCATCCAGAAGGACGTGACCGATCAGGTCTTCTCCAACCCGTTGCCGCAGGTGCTCATTCTCACCGCAATTGTCGTTAGCATCTCCACTACCGCTTTGGGTCTGGCAATCGTGGTTCGGATTAAAGAGTGCTACGGCACGATCGAGGAACACGAAATTCAAAATCTGAATCGCGATTCGTGATCCTTACCGACCACCTGCCGGCACTGCAAGTAGTGGTGCCAATGCTCATTGCACCGTTGGTTGTACTCATGCGCATCCGCGGGCTTCCCTGGGCGGTCGCAACAACCACGAGCCTGATGGCATTCGCGATCGCGATAGCGCTTACCGATACGGTCCTCGACGGTGGCAGTGTCACCTATGCGATGGGGTCCTGGCCCGCACCGTTCGGAATCGAACTCCAGGTGACGAGTTTCAGCGGGCTAATGCTGTTGATCGTGACGGGGGCCTCGACGCTGACGCTCGTTGCCGGGAGACTAAGCATCGATGCTGAGATCGGGCACGATCGCCAGCCTTTGTTTTACGCCGCGTGGCTACTGGCGCTGGCGGGGTTTACCGGCATTGTTGTCACCGGCGACGCTTTCAATATATTTGTCTTCATGGAGATCGCATCTTTGGCAAGTTATGTACTGATTGCCGCGGGATCGGATCGTCGGGTACTGCCAGCGGTATTCAAATACCTTATCATGGGCACCATTGGCGCGACGTTTTACCTGATCGGCGTCGGTCTCGTCTACATGATGACGGGGACGCTGAACCTGTCCGATATGGAGGCGCGAATTCACGAGGTCGGTGAGCTAAGACCGATCCTGGTCGCTGCGGGTTTCATTACGCTCGGGTTGGCCCTGAAAGCAGCGATTTTCCCGTTGCATGCGTGGTTGCCGCCCAGCTACACCTATGCACCCCACATCGTTACCGCATTTCTCGCAGCCTGTTCAACCAAAGTTGCGCTATACGTGTTGCTGCGTTTCGACTTCCTGGTGTTTCAACAGAACCTGGCGGCGCACGAGTTGCAATTTACCCTGTTTCTGATGCCGTTAGCGGTACTGGCAATCCTGATTGCCTCGAGCGTGGCCGTGTTCGAGCGAAATTTAAAAGGCTTGCTGGCTTATTCGTCTCTGGCACAGTTGGGATACATCCTTCTGGGTGCCAGTCTGGTCAGCATACCGGGACTCACGGCCGGGCTGATGCATATGTTCAACCACGCGCTGGCCAAAGGAGCGCTGTTTCTGGCAGTGGCCTGTCTCGGTATGCAGCTCACCCGGTTAAATCTTGAGAATTTGTCGGGAGTAGCGCGTCAAATGCCGTGGACCATGGCGGCGTTTGTGCTCGCGGGATTAAGTTTGATTGGCATTCCGGGAACGGCTGGATTCATTAGTAAGTGGATGTTGATTTCGGCCGCGTTACAGCAAGGCGCGCTGGGAGTCGCCCTGGTTGTAGTAATACTGGTGAGCTCACTCCTGGCCGTGGTATACATCGGGCGAATTGTCGAACTAGCCTATTTTGGTGATCCGCCAGAAGACAATCAGTCGGTAATTGAGGCGCCTGCGTGGCTGCTTGCTGGGACCTGGGTTGCGGCTCTGATGAACCTGTATTTTGGGTTGATCCCGTCCTTGCCGATATCGCTTGCCAGTGAGTCGGCGGCCTACCTGCTGCAGCATTTGCCATGACCAGCGAAATCAAGCTGCTGCTTCCGATCCTGTTACCCCTGGTGGGAGCTGCCGGCATTGCCATTTCCGGCCGTCACTATCCCAACCTGCGGGAAGCGGTGACCCTGATCACAGCCTCCTGCCTGGCGCTGTCGGTCTGGTCTTTACTGCCCGAGTTACTCGCCGGGGGACGACCCTCGGCGCTGGTGGCCGAAATACTGCCGGGACTCGCCATCGAATTTCAGGTTGAACCGCTCGGAATGTTGTTTGCCATGTTAGCGTCGTTGTTGTGGATCATAAATTCAATCTACTCCATTGGTTACATGCGCGGCAACAACGAGCGGCATCAGACACGCTTTTACATCCTTTTCGCGGTGGCGTTGTCGGCCGTGATCGGGATCGCATTCGCCGGCAATTTACTGACCCTCTTTATCTTCTACGAGGTTCTGACACTGTCAACCTACCCGTTGGTAGCACATAAGGGTGACCGCAATACCGTCGTCTCCGCGCGTACCTACCTCGGCATACTGCTCGCCACTTCGATCGGGCTATTCCTGCCGGCTATGATTTGGACCTACCACGTGGCGGGCACCCTGGATTTCTCACCGGGAGGTATTCTGGCTGGGAATCTCGCGGGACCTGCGGTCGCACTGCTACTCGCGCTGTATGTGTTTGGAATCGGAAAATCGGCAGTGATGCCGGTTCACCGCTGGCTGCCTGCGGCAATGGTAGCGCCGACCCCGGTTAGTGCGCTGCTTCATGCCGTGGCCGTGGTAAAGGCGGGTGTGTTCACGATTACCAAGGTGGTCGTGTATATTTTCGGCGTCGATTTTTTGATTACCGGGCCGAACGCTGACTGGCTGCTTTTCGCGGCCGCTTTCACCGTTATTGTGGCCAGCGTGGTGGCGTTGAATCAAAGTAACCTCAAGCGATTGCTGGCCTACTCAACTATTGCGCAGCTATCATACGTCGTCATGGCCGTAGCCATCCTCAAGCCGTTGTCGGAGATTGGCGCCGTGATTCATATTGTCGCGCATGCTTTAGGCAAGATTACGCTGTTTTTTGCAGCGGGTAGTATTTATACGGCCGCCAAAAAAACCGAGATCCACCAGCTCCGCGGTATCGGTCGGCGCATGCCCTGGACCATGGCTGCCTTTACCATCGGTGCTTTAAGCATGATCGGGGTACCGCCTACCGCGGGGTTTATTTCCAAGTGGTACATTCTTGCGGGTAGCTTCCAGTCCGATAATCACGTTGCCGTAATCACCATCATTGTAAGCACGGCCCTCAACGCCTTGTATTTCCTGCCCATCGTTTTTTACGCCTGGTTCTGTCGCGAAGAAGTCGCACCTGTCACTGATCACGGTGAGGCGCCGCTGGCGATCGTAGTTGCCCTGACAATCACAGCGGCGCTGACGGTATTGTTATTCCTTTTCAATCAACCGGTACTGG
>CAYPEL010000108.1:0-9788 GCA_964409635.1 uncultured Gammaproteobacteria bacterium
TTTGAGTGCGGTGGTGATTATGTTTGCCCTGTTTCTGTACAAAACAATCGCAGGCCCACTAACCGTTGCTACGACTGCGGCCAAAAGAATTGCAAGCGATGACTTGTCCGGCGAGATAACTGCGCAGACAACCGATGAGCCGGGTCAGTTACTTACGGCGCTGTCTGATATGCAGACACAGTTACACGACAGAATAGAGTCAGAACGGGTCATCGCGTCCGAAAATGCGCGCATAAAGAATGCGCTGAATATTGCCAATGCCAACGTTATGGTGGTTGACGCGGACATGAATATTGTCTATATGAACAATGCGCTCGAAGCGATGTTCAAAATAGCGGAAGCTGAAATTAAATCTGCATTTCCAGAATTTTATATCGATAAGATCGTTGGCAGCAATATGGATGTATTCTCTTCCCATCCGCAGCTGCAGCGGCAATTAATCGAGAACCTTACAGAAACGTATAGCACGCGGCTTGAAATTGGTGGCCGGTTTATAGATCTGTCTGCAAGCCCGGTGTTAGACGGTGACAGGAAACGAGTCGGAACCACCATTGAATGGTCGGATCAGACAGAAACCGTGCTGACAGCCGAAACTGAAGCAGCCAAACTCGAAGAAGAACGTAGACAGGCGGTTCGCAACCAACGTATCAAACAGGCGCTGGATGGTGTGGAATCCTGTGTGATGGTGGCACGCTCAGATCATAGTATTGTGTACTTGAATGATTCCCTGCAAGACAATTTACGTAAAACAGAGCTAATTATCCAGCGTCAAATACCTGTGTTTAAAGTAGATAACATAGAAGGCATGCAGATTGACAAGTGGCTGAGCATGCTCTGCCAAAAAGAAGTGAATGTGTCGAATGCAGCAACCAGTCAGTCCGGCGAAATTCATATCGAAAAACTAGTATTTGCCTACAAGGCCACCCCTGTCTATGACAATGAAGAACGCTCTGGAACCGTCCTCGAATGGCAGGACAAAACAGCGATGGTAGCCGTCGAACGTGAGATTGAAGAAATTGTTCGCGCAGTCCAGGCTGGCGATCTTGAAAAGCGTGTCGACGAGAGTAACAAGGAAGGTTTCTATTTAAGCCTTGGTACCGGCATGAATACCTTTATTGATGTCGTCGCCAAACTGTTTTACGAAATAGCCCAGGTAATGGAAGCCATGTCTGTCGGTGATATGACTAAACATATGCAGGGTGAATATAGTGGGCTGTTCGGAATAGTAAAAGATGACATTAACAAAACCGTACACGATATTAAACAGATTATCGGAGATATTAGCCGGTCAACGGATGTTATCTATACCTCCTCAGGGGAGATATCAAGCGGTAACAACAACCTCTCCCAACGTACAGAGCAACAGGCGGCCAATCTGGAAGAAACGGCAGCCAGTGTTGAACAACTGACCGCAACGGTTGAGCATAATGCAGATAATACCCAGCAGGCCAGTCAACTGGCTGTGAGTGCGCGTGACGTAGCTGAGACGGGGCAAAATACAGTCAGCGACGCGGTGACGGCGATGGAAGAAATCAGCGCCAGTAGTAACAAGATCGCAGAAATTATCACTGTAATAGACGATATCGCTTTCCAGACCAACCTGTTGGCGTTGAATGCCTCGGTAGAAGCGGCCAGGGCGGGAGATCAGGGCAGAGGCTTTGCAGTAGTCGCCAGTGAAGTCCGTAACCTGGCACAGCGCAGTGCAGCCTCTGCAAAAGAAATCAAGGATCTGATCCAGGACAGTGTCAGTAAAGTGAGCACCGGTACTGGTCTGGTCAATGAATCCGGCGCCCAGTTACTGGAGATCGTCACCGGCATTAAGAAGGTCGGCGACATTATTGCAGAAATTGCAGCCGCGAGCCGCGAACAGTCTTTAGGGATTCAGCAGGTCAACCAGGCGGTTCAGGAAATGGACGAAATCACCCAGCAGAACGCAGCACTGGCTGAGCAAACCTCTGCGGCCAGCGTGTCCATGAGTGAGCAGGCGACCGAAATGAAAAATTTGCTGGGTTTTTTCATGTTGTCTGAAGATGCCGCTGCACCCGTATCCAGCGTTCAGTCCGGCGGGGACAGGCGCACGACCAGCCGCCCCTGGACCGGTGGTGCAAAAAAAGTCAATACCGTGGATTTTGCCTCTGCACGCAGCAAGCACCTGGCCTGGAAAACCCGTCTGCGTAATTTCCTGGACGGCAAGGAAGCACTAACCCAAAGCCAGGCCGTGTCGCACCGCGATTGCGACCTCGGTAAATGGCTGTACAGCGAAGGCATGGAAAAATATGGCCATATTAGCGAGATGCAGACGCTGGAACAGCAGCATAAAGACATGCATGGATTAATCGGTAACATCATTCGGCAGCAGGAGGCGGGTAATACGGATCAGGCCGAGACGAGTTATAGCCAGGTCGCAGCGTTATCGGGCCAGATTGTCGATCATCTCACTGCGATTGAAAAGCAAGTTAAATCCAGTGCAGGCAGACCCAGGCAACAGCAGGCAACAGGTGCAGGCAGTGCTGCAATTTCAAATTCAGATGACTGGGAAGAATTTTAACCGGGCAGCGTCGTAATTTCTAACTAACAATAATAGACATGTCCCTAGTAAAGGGGATAGACAGTGAAATTATCGAGTAGGACATTAGCCAGCAAGCCGATCGCGGGCATGCTGGCGGCAGGTATTTCCCCTTTATTCATCGCTGAAACGGTGAATCTTAGCCTGGTATCCGCCCGTGTTGACATAACTCAAATAGCCTTACATGGAGCGTTAGGTAAATGAAATATATCAGACAAAGTGTTTTTCTAAAGCTGGCTATCCCTGTGCTATTGGTCATGATAGCAGTAATGGTTATGGTGGCTATCCTGGTTCCTTCTATAGCCACCAGGAATGCAGAGAAGAATGCAGTTGAAGCTGCGAAACAGACTGTTAACCAGTATAAGACACTACGCAGTTATTATACGCAGAACGTTGTTAAAAAAGTGATGGGGTCAGCGGATATCAAAGCATCATTGGATCATGCAACCAACCCCAATGCTATTCCATTGCCTGCGACGTTCATTCTTGATCTAAGTGTTCTGTTACAGAAAGAAGGGATGAATATCAAGTTGTATAGTAAATTCCCTTTTCCTGACCGCAAGAACCGCGAGCTCGATGAGTTCGCACAGTCAGCCTGGAGCCAGCTTCAGGAAAATCCGGATAAAGATATCTCTCAGATTACCACGCTCAACGGTAAACAGGTCGTGCGTTACGCCATCGCTGATAAACTGGTTGCAGAAAGCTGCGTGAATTGTCATAACACGCACCCGGATACACCTAAAACTGACTGGCGGCTGAATGATGTCCGGGGTGTGCTTGAGGTGACGAGGGTTATCGATGCTCAGATTGCGCAGGGTATAGTGATGGGCAACAAGGTTGTTGGACTGCTTGCAGGTACGCTCATTGTTTTAGCTGCCATCATCTACTTTGTTTACAGGCAATTTGTAGGAAAGAAGCTGCAGAGTGTGCTGACATTTACCAAAAATATAGCGCAGGGAGAGCTGGATACTCCTATTGGAGATCCAGGTGTAGATGAAATGGGTGAATTGTTTAAATCACTCGATTCTATGCAGATACAGCTGCGTGACCGTTTAGAAGCAGGGCGTGTGATAGCAGCAGAAAATGAACGCATCAAGATTGCGCTGGACAATGTAAACGCCAACGTCATGATGGCGGATAACAATCTTGACATTATTTATCTGAATCATGCCGTGAAAAAGACCTTTGCGGAACTAGAGACAGATTTGCGTAAAGACCTGCCACAATTCAATGCCAGTACCTTATTGGGTACGAACATAGACACCTTCCACAAAAATCCGGCCCACCAGCGTGGCTTGCTGGGCAAGCTGACCCGTACCTTTACATCCGAGATGACCATAGGTAACCGGATTTTGCGGATCATTTCGAACCCGGTCTTTAGCCAACAGGGTGAACGCCTCGGCACCGTGGTTGAATGGTTTGATTTAACCAACGATGTTGCTGTGAAAGATGTGTCAGAAATAGTCAGTGCGGCTGGAAGGGGTGATCTGACCCGGCGCATTGATCTGTCTACCAAAAAAGGCGTATCGCTCGAACTGGGCGCTGAAATCAATGCCTTGCTGGATATTATCGCCAAAGTGTTTGCTGATATCGCGGCGGTGATGGCGGCCATGTCGAAAGGTGATCTGACGAATTCTATCCAGACTGAACTGGAAGGCAGTTTTGGTGAAGTGAAAGCCAATATTAATGGCACGCTTTCGCGTCTGGATAAAATGGTGGGCAATATACGCGCCTCAACCGACGTCATCAATAATTCGTCCGGCGAAATTGCCAGTGGTAATAGTAATTTATCCACGCGCACTGAATCGCAAGCGGCAAACCTGGAAGAAACCGCCACCAGTCTCGAAGAACTCACGGCAACAGCGCAGCATAATGCAGATAACGCCAAACAGGCCAACCAGCTATCGACCAGTGCGAGGCAGGTTGCGGAACAGGGTGGAAAAATTGTGGCTGATGCCATCGAAGCGATGAACGAGATCAGCCAGTCGAGTCATCAGATGGCAGATATTGTCGGTGTCATCGATGAAATCGCTTTCCAGACTAACCTGCTGGCATTGAATGCCTCTGTTGAGGCGGCGCGCGCCGGCGAACAGGGCCGGGGGTTTGCGGTCGTTGCCACAGAAGTTCGTAATCTGGCGCAACGCAGCGCCAGTTCTGCCCGGGAAATAAAAGCCCTGATTCAGGACAGTGTGACTAAAGTGAATCTGGGTGCGGATCTGGTCAATCAGTCAGGCGGCAAGCTCGATGAAATTGTCACCAGTGTTAAAAAAGTCGTCGATATTATCTCTGAAATTTCAGCAGCCAGTACCGAACAGACACTGGGTGTCAAGCAAGTCAATAATGCCGTACAGCAGATTGATGAGATTACCCAGCAAAATGCGGCCCTGGCCGAGGAGGTAGCCGCAGCAAGCGGTTCCATGCAACAGGAAGTCGCCATCATGGCAGGGCTACTGAATAATTTCAAAACGACTGCTCAGAGTAACCAGGTATCAAGCGTAGGAAGTGCGCCTGCTGAATCGTTGACAACGCAAAAGACAACCATTAAAAAACCGCGTAGTGAAAAAATAAAAATTGAAAGAGATGCAGTAAAAAAACCGTCCGCTGTTGCAAACAGTGAAGAGCATTGGGAAGAGTTTTAGTCACTGTGTTCAGTTAAGTAAATTAGAAAAAAATGAAAAGCATTAGTAATTTATCCATACGCAAGAAGCTGATGTTCAGCTTCGGGATTGTATTGGTTATTCTGGTTATTCAAGGGGTGAGCTTTCTGAGCAGCCTGTCGAATGTCAATACTCGGGTCGGCAACATTGTGCACGATGTGCAACCAGCCCTGATCGGCTTCAAGGAGTTATCCGAGCAACTGCAGTCAGCATCCAGCGATCTGGGCTTTTACCTGCTGAGTAAAGCAGGCCGGTACCGGGATGATTATGCAGCGAAGCTGAATGCGCTCAAGGCTAATGTTCAGGCACTGGCAAAATTACCGGTAATCCGTAAGCAGAAAGAATACAGTCTGGCCATTCGCGAGATTGAAAAAGACATTATCCGCTTCGCGGCATACCACGACAGGATGGTTGAGTTGGGTGCGGATGAGAATAAAAATATTCTGGCTATGGCTTACGCCTCGGAACATACCAATCCGATTTTCAGGCAGGCCACGCAGTTGCTGAGCCAGATGGTGCTTTCAGAAGAAGAGGAAGAATTCAGCCAGATCAGGAAATTTATATTGGCTGACATCAATGAACTCAGGTATGCATGGATAAATTTATTGAACGAAATGCGGTTATTTCTGGCGTTCCGTGCGCCGGCTGCCAAAGAGAATATCGCAATCTATAATCATTCCATTGACGAACTGGTTACGAAAATAGACGGTTATGCGGATGACCTGTCTTTTGAGGCGGCAGATTCATTCGAACAATTCAAGTCCTTGCAGATAGATTTTAAAGCAAGCCTGAAAAAATTGGTCGCCTTACACGAAGGTGATAAATGGCGAACGGATGTCTGGTTGATTAAAAATGAAATTGGGCCACTACTGCAGGAAACAAGGCAGAAAATATTGCAACAAATGCGGCAGCTCGAAAATCAGAATGAAGCCGCAACCGTCGAGGTTGAGGCGATATACGGCGAGCAGCGTACTGCATTTATTTTTCTAATGCCCGCCATTCTCGGTGCTGTAGCACTGCTGGCCTGGCTGCTGGTGCGTAATATCACCAGGCCACTCGAAAAAGCCATGTCGATTGCAGACCGTCTGGCGCATGGTGAGATGAGTGACATCGAAGTCACGACCACCAATGAAACGGGTAAGTTGCTCAGTTCTTTGAAAGCAATGCAGGAGAGTCTGAGAAGCCGTTTGAGGCTCGAAGATGAAGTGCACGAATTTATGCGTATCAAGCAGGCTTTGAACAAGGCAACTACTAATATCTTGGTAACGGATGTTAACTGCCAAATTGTTTATGTAAACCAAACGGCTGAAAAAATGTTTCTGGATGCTGAACACGCGATCAGACAGCATTCACCCCAGTTTAATGCGGATGCGGTCGTCGGCAGTCATATCGATATACTTTTTGAACGTACGGGGCAACAGATTGCTGCGCTGGACAACCTGCAAGACACCTATACCTGTCAGGTCGAATTAGGTGGTATGAATATCATAAGCACTGTTAATCCGGTTATGAGTGACAGTGGCGACAGAATAGGCACGGTTGTCGAGCTGATCGACAGAACCAATGAAGCCGCCGTTGAGCAAGAAATTGATGCGATTGTTAAATCTGCCAGGTCAGGTGACCTGTCACAACGTATTAATATGGATTCGAAAACCGGTTTTTATAAACAAATCGGCAGTGGTTTAAATTCGTTAATTGAGCTTGTGGAAAACCTGTTTACCGGGATTGCCGGTGCCATGGATGAAATGTCAAAAGGTAATCTGACGCATTCAATGAATGGCCGGTACACCGGTATGTTTTCCGAAGTGCAGCACAATGTTAACACCACCTTACGCGATCTGGAAAAAGTGGTGTGTGACATACGCGAATCAACTGACGTCATGAGTACGTCGTCAGGCGAAATTTCGATGGGTAATGCCAGTCTTTCTGAGCGTACTGATAAGCAGGCAGAAAATCTGGATATAACCACAGAAAATCTGAATAAGCTGACCATTACGGCGCGTCAGAATGCAGAAAATGCACAACAGGCTAACAGATTGGCGAATGGCGCCAGTGAGGTTGCTATGGAAGGAGGTGCGGTTGTACGTGATGCGGTAGCGGCGATGCAGGCAATCGATACCAGCAGCAATAAGATTTCGGAGATTATTAGTGTTATTAACGATATTTCATTTCAAACAAACCTTCTCGCTTTGAATGCCGCCGTAGAAGCAGCGCGAGCCGGTGAGCAGGGCAAGGGCTTTGCGGTGGTTGCCACAGAGGTCCGCAATCTCGCACAACGCAGTGCATCAGCAGCCCGGGAGATTAAAGATCTGATCAAGGACAGCCTGGAAAAAGTCAGTATCGGCAGTGACCTGGTCAACAAATCCGGCAAAAAGCTGGAGGATATCGTCGGCTGCGTAGAGCTGGTCAATAACATTATTACGGAAATCGATACCGCCAGTCAGGAGCAGACGACAGGTATTGGGCAGGTTAATGATTCGATTCTTCAGATTGACAGTATTACCCAGCAGAATGCGGCGCTTGCGCAACAGACATCGGCTGCCAGTACCTATATGCAGGAACAGGCAATGAAAATGAAAGAATTACTGGCATTCTTTACAGTGAATACTGATTCTGAACAAGTTATCGAAACTTCCGGGTTTATCGAAAGACGCACGACTGACAGGCCCTGGGACAAACCGGAGAGTCAGCAGGCCGAAACTGAAACAGATGAAGATTTAAAGCAAGAGAAGAATGAGTGGCAACAATTTTAGTGAACCCGAATATTTAATTTAACGACGAATCAGTATGGCGGAAACAGTCTATGGAAACAGCCAACAAAAAGCGGCTAGCAAAAGCAGGTTCTGCTAGTACGCACCAGCAGCAATATCTGACCTTCAAGCTGGAGGGTGAATACTATGGCGTGGACATCCTGCAGATTCAGGAGATACGCGGCTGGGGCGGTGTGCGGCATTTGCCGGATATGCCCGCCTGTATTCAGGGTGTGCTGGATATGCGCGGCACCATTGTACCCATTATCGATTTACGCGAAAGACTGGCGATCCAGAAAATAGATTACGATAGTTCGACCGTCATTATCGTCGTTAATATTCAGAGCGGGGATACAAAGCAGATTATGGGGTTGGTTGTAGACGGTGTATCGGATGTGCTGAATGTATCCCGGGAGGCTATTAAACAGGTAGACAATCTGAATTCCGGTATCGATGTGAAATATATCGAAGGGATGGTGTCGGTCAATGACCACCTGGTGGTGCTACTCAATGTAAATAAACTGCTGCTAACCGAACTGTCTGCGGTTTCAGAGGTTTGTACTGCTTGAAGGTAGGTGCTCGCAATATTCTTGACGCAACATGGAAAATAAAACGATGGATGAAAACGCAGAAATCGACAATGCAACTACTGACACGGCAACCACTGAACCGCCTGTTTTTACAGTTAACAATATTACCGTGGGATTCCCGCCAACAGTGGGATTGCCGGATGTGGCAACCTTAAAGCAGGTGCTCGATAGCCAACTCCTAGGCTGTGCAGTGGGTATCGACACATCTGCTGTTGAGGTCATTGATGCGGCCGTATTGCAGACCCTGCTGGCTTTTTGCAAGCAGGCTGATGCGAATGGCGTGTTCACGGACTGGGAATCACCTTCTGCCGCGGTACTCGACGCTGTGGGACTGCTGGGGTTCTCCGGTATCCATGGATTGCCGGATGCGGCTTGACGGTTATGTCAGTAACCGCAGCTGCAGTATCCAGGGAATTTGAGTATACCCGGGCAGACTTTGATCAGTTGCGTCGGTTGTCGAATGAGCATACGGGTATCGTCGTCCCGGATGACAAGTTCAATATGTTCTATTCGCGGCTGGCCAAACGCTTGCGGGCGCTGGGTTTGTCCAGTTTCAGGGAGTATTGCGACTACCTGGAAGCTCAGCTTGACGAAGAATTTACTGCCTTTATCAATGCCATCACGACCAACCTGACGTCTTTTTTCAGGGAACAGCACCACTTTGATTTTCTCAAACAGACGGCCATCCCGGAATTCCTGAAAAATCCCGCCCAGAAGCGGCGCATCAGGATCTGGTCGGCCGGTTGTTCGACCGGAGAGGAAGCGTATTCGATTGCCATGACGCTGCGTGAACGGATTCCAAATATGTCCAGCTGGGATGTAAAAATACTGGCTACGGATATTGACTCCGATGTGTTACAAACCGCCAGTCAGGGTGTCTACAAGATCAAGGGAAACGATGTGCTGGGCGAGGCGCGGCTGAAAAAGTGGTTTTTACAAGGCAGTAAGGCGAATTCGGGCAAGCTGCGTGCCAGGCAGGAGCTACAGGAACTGATCGCCTTCAAACAACTGAACCTGTTGTCCAGGTGGCCGCTGAAGCAAGCGTTTGACATCGTATTTTGCCGCAACGTGTTAATTTACTTTGACGCGGAATTGAAACAGTCACTGACCGAAAAATTCAGCAATATGGTGCGGCCCGGCGGCTATCTGATCATCGGCCACTCTGAATCCATTGGCCAATGGGCCGGTAATCTGAAACTCATCGGCAAGACAATTTACCAGAGGG
>CAYPEL010000109.1:0-9780 GCA_964409635.1 uncultured Gammaproteobacteria bacterium
GGTTGCTTATTGGTTTGGCCGGTATCCACGAAAGGCAAAAGAATTACGACGAGGCTATTGCGCTTTATGAGAGGGTGCTAGACAAACAACCAGGTAATGCAATCAGCGTAAATAATCTTGCCGCTTTACTATCCGATCACCGTACCGACGCCGCCAGCCTGGACAAAGCGTCGGAGTATGCTGAAACCCTGGCCAAGACTAAACAACCGGCTTTCCTGGATACGGCCGGCTGGGTGTATTACCGCCGGGGCGAATACGACAAGGCAGTGGATATTTTGAAAGGGGTGGTTGAGAAAATGCCTGATGTGCCTGTGTTTCAGTATCATCTGGGTATGGCGTATTACAAAACAGGTGACAAGGCTGCAGCTAAAGAGCATTTGAGTAAAGCCGTGGGTGAAAATGCCAGCTATACCGGAATAGATGAAGCAAAGGCAACATTAGAAACCTTGTAATCTGGCTATGAGTGATAATATCCATTCATATTGGTATTAAAAATAAAACGTAGCTGCGATAGATAAATTCATCACAGCTACGTTTTACACTCGACGATAACGAATTATCTTTTGTTAAATAATCCAGAATAAACTCCGTAAGTTGTTATTTTAATAATAGTTATTATTAATTTTTCTGTAAAAATTCATAATAACCGCAGCCCCCTACCTGGATAGACCCCTGTATATTGGGTATATTCCCAACAGTTTCGTACTTCCTGAATGAGAACTGCTAACCCGTCTTTCTCCAGGCGGGATACCCAGGTGACTAAATGATCAACATCGGTGCAATTAGCTACGCTACAGGCAGCCTGTTCTTCCTGGTTCTGGCGATGGTGTTGCTGACAGGCAAACGGGGCCGTACACACAAGTTCGCATTAATGCTGACATTAATGCTCAGCGCTGCCTGGATGGCTGTCGCTGCCTGGTCAGCTTATATTGGCTCATCCGCCCTCTGGCCCTATTTGTTAGAACCCATCCGCAATTTTGGCCTGCTGGCCTTCCTGGCATTGTTACTCTATGCGCCCAACCCAAAAGCCACCTTTTTCAGCCGGAGATTTAGCCGTGTGTTCGGTCTCTTATTCAGCGCCTCCTTCTTGCTTATGGCCTTGGTGCTGTATCGAACCTTCGGTGGGGGGGTGCCAGTCTACTCTGGCAGTATCGACTGGCTATTTGCCGGATATCTGACTTTTTCGATCACCGGCCTGGTATTTGTCGAACAAATTATCCGCAATGTTCGCCAGGAATCGCGCCACGCTATTAAGTATTTATGCATAGGCTTTGGGGTCATGTTTGCCTATGATTTTTATCTCTATTCGCACGCCTTGCTGTTCCAGGGCATAGATCCTAATTTATGGGCATCGCGTGGCCTGGTGAACGCATTAGTCGTGCCTGTACTCGGTATTGCGGTGGCGCGCGATCCTTACTGGTCACACGATATTTTTGTTTCGCGACGGGCGGCTTTTCATACCACTGCGTTATTGGGTTCGGGGGTTTACATGCTCGCCATGGGCGCCGGTGGCTATTTTGTCCGCGTTTATGGCGGAACCTGGGGCGCATTCGCCCAGGTTATTTTTCTGTTTGGCGCGGCGATGATTCTTCTGATCCTGCTGTTTTCGGCCCAGCTGCGCGCCAGTCTGCGGGTCTTTTTCAATAAACATTTCTTTCACTACAAGTACGAATACCGCGATGAGTGGCTGCGTTTCAGCGATACGCTGACCACAGATGAGCCGGATATGCGTCTACGAGAACGCAGTATTCGAGCGCTTGCCGATATCCTTGAATCACCGGGTGGCGTGCTTTTCCTGTACCGCGAGTCCTCGCGTTATGAGCCGATCGCCAGTTGGCAAATGCCCTTGCCAGGTGAGGCTGCCTTATTTAACGACAGTTCTCTGATGAAATATTTTCGCAATCGGGAGTGGGTTGTGAACATCGATGAATATCACTATTCACCAGAAAGTTATGAAGATCTGGAACTACCCGTGTGGATGCTGGAATCGGGACAGGCCTGGTTAGTGGTACCGCTATTTTTTCACGATCGGCTGTTGGGCATCATCGTTTTGGCAAGGCCTCAAGTTATCCCACCGCTGAACTGGGAAGATTATGATCTGCTGCGAACCGCTGGCCGCCAGGCTGCCGCCCACCTTGCGCAACTCGATGCAGCGCAAGCCTTGGCTGAAGCCAAGCAGTTCGAAGCCAGCAACCGCTTGTCCGCCTACGTGATGCACGATTTGAAAAATCTGATTGCCCAGCTTTCACTGGTGGTTACCAATGCAGAACGGCACAAAACTAACCCGCAATTTATGGATGATGTGATTCGTACCGTCGACAATTCAGTCAACAAAATGAATGGCCTGCTGGCGCATTTGAGGAGCGGTGGAACATCAGACCGTCCTGTTAAGGCCATCGACTTATGCGATGCCTTGCTCGAGGTGATCGAGATGATGTCCGCTGGGTCACCCGTGCCATCGCTTGATTGTCAGGCAAAAGGTCTCAAGGCACTGACAGAGTCAGACAGGTTTGTCTCGGTGGTCGGGCACATTGTCCGCAATGCCCAGGATGCGACACCGAATGAAGGTCATATTATTGTCAGATTATTCAAGCAAAATGATCGGGCCGTGATTGAGGTGCAAGATAATGGCTCGGGTATGGATGAGGCTTTTATCCGCGAGCGCTTGTTTAAGCCCTTCGACAGCACAAAGGGTGATTCTGGAATGGGGATTGGCGCCCATGAAACCCGCGCCTTTATAAGGGCGTTGGGCGGTGATGTGGAAGTCATCAGCCGGCTGGGTGAAGGCACAACTTTCCGGCTGGCGATACCGGTTAGCGATGACAAAAAAAATACTGTAAAGTATGCCGACAATCCAGAGCACGGACCCCAAAATGACAACGAATTCAAGGAAATTGCTGGTAGTTGAAGATGATCCTGGTCTACAGACCCAGCTGAAGTGGTGCTT
Organism: uncultured Gammaproteobacteria bacterium; assembly: GCA_964409635.1. Classification (GTDB taxonomy): domain Bacteria; phylum Pseudomonadota; class Gammaproteobacteria; order DSM-19610; family DSM-19610; genus CAYPEL01. Next base: position 2,948 of record CAYPEL010000109.1, read on the forward strand.
TGAGGAATATGAAGTACTGATCGCGGGGGATCGTGAATCTGCCCTCAAGGAGCTGGAAAAGCACACGCCTGCCGTTGTTACCGTTGACCTCGGACTGCCACCCGATACTGATGGCACCACTGAAGGTTTTGCCACACTCGAAACCATTCTTACCAAAAGGCCAGGTACCAAGGTCATCGTGGTTACCGGCAACAACGACCGCCAGCATGCACTTCAAGCTGTAGGTATGGGCGCTTATGATTTCTTCTATAAGCCGATCGATGCCGAAATGCTCGGCTTTATCGTCAACCGTGCCTACCGTCTGCATGAAATCGAAATCGAAAATTCACGCCTGCATGTGAACTCTTATGGTGCACCTCTTGAGGGAGTGATTACCAGCAGCCCGGAGATGGCCAAGATTTGCCGCACTGTTGAAAAAGTGGCGCCGGCAGACGCAACGGTGCTGCTGCTAGGTGAATCCGGTACCGGCAAGGAGCTGATTGCCCGCTCACTGCATTCACTCTCAAACCGTGCTGATGGATCCTTCGTGGCCATCAATTGTGCAGCCATACCGGAAAACCTGCTGGAAAGTGAATTATTCGGCTATGAAAAAGGCGCCTTCACTGGCGCGGTCAAACAAACCCAGGGCAAGATCGAAATGGCTAACGGTGGCACCTTGTTTCTGGATGAGGTCGGCGACCTCTCCATGCCCCTGCAAGCCAAGCTATTGCGTTTTTTACAGGAACGTGTCGTTGAACGGGTTGGTGGGCGGATCGAAATTCCGATCGATGTCCGGATCCTGTGTGCGACCCACAAAGATCTGCCAACCTTATCGCGTGAAAATGCTTTTCGCGAAGACCTCTATTACCGCATCAGTGAAATCACCATACGCATACCCGCCTTGCGTGAACGCGAAGGCGACAGCCTGCTGCTGGCGCGGGTTTTCCTGGAGCGTTACAGCAAGCAGATGAGTAAACAACACCGTTTCAGTAAAGACTCACTGGCTGCGATTGAAGTCTATCCCTGGCCCGGCAATGTGCGTGAACTGGAAAACCGTGTGAAACGCGCTGTGATTATGGCGGAACACAAACAAATATCAGCATCTGACCTGGAGCTTGGCGGTGCGGGCGCCGACGACATGCGTACTTTTAATTTAAGAGAAGTGCGTGAACAGGCAGAACGCCAGGCCATTGTGCGCGCGATGGGTCATGTCGGGGGTAAAGTCTCCCACGCTTCCGAACTACTGGGTGTCAGTCGCCCCACCATGTACGACCTGATTAAAAAATACAGCCTAAAATAGTTTGAACTCCTCTGTCTCATTCGTGCATCTTGTTTTTCGCGAATACGGTAGGAACGGTTTTAGCCGCGATAACAGTTGCCCCCATCGCGGCTAAAGCCGCTCCTGCTGGCTGTCACGAATAAAGTATGAAATGTCTTAACCTTGCAAGGTTGCTCTCAAGGCCGGAGCGGTTTCAAATGCTCCACGAATCTATCTGCTTTAATATAACCCACCAACCGCATGGCTGGATGCTCCTGTCCACTGCCATCATAGAAAATAATGCTCGGCGGACCGACCAGGTTATATTTTTTTAACAGCGCTTTGTCGTCGTCACTATTTGCCGTAACGTCTGCCTGCAACAAGGTCATATGCGAGAGCGCCTGGTGCACCTCGGCTTTTGCGAAGGTGTATTTTTCCATTTCCTTGCAGCTCACACACCAGTCTGCATAGTAGTCCAACATCACCGGTATATTTTGTGATTTAGCCTGAGCGAGTTCCCGATCAAGCTCGCCCACACTGCGGACTCTTTTAAAAGGAAGATGCGATTGCGCAGCCGCCATATTGCTGCCCCCGGAAGCCAGGTTCAGGTTTGACAGAGGCCGTAACGGATCGCTGCCCCCGGTGGCTGCACCGGTTAACAACAGCACGCCATAGACCAATGTCACCAGGCCGGCGCCTTTCCAGAATTTTTTCCAGCCGCTGGCCGTGTCCGTCACCGTTGTCAGGGCGCCCATGTAAATCGAAGAGACAATCAGTAACGCCGCCCATAAGGTCAGCGTGATAGCGCCCGGTAAAATTCGTTCCAGCATCCAGATGGCAACGGCCAGCAACATGACGCCAAATACCGCCTTGGTGGCATCCATCCAGCCGCCTGCTTTGGGCAGGTATTTTCCGGCGCCAGTGCCAATCGCAATCAACGGTGCGCCCATACCCATACTCAATGCAAACAGCGCCATGCCACCCAGTACAGCATCCCCGGTTTGACCAATGACAATCAGTGCGGCAGCCAGTGGGGCGGCAACACAGGGGCCGACGATCAGTGCCGATAAAAACCCCATCACCGCGACGCCGGTCAGATTGCCGCCTTTCTGCCGGTTGCTGACGGCTGTCAGCCGGCTTTGCAGGGCGGCCGGCATTTGCAGTTCATAAAATCCGAACATGGAAAATGCCAGCAGCACAAAGACAAAAGCGAAGCTTGAAAGCATCCAGGGGTTTTGAAAAGCGGCCTGCAGATTCTGGCCAAACAACCCCGCGATCACCCCGGCGGCGGTATAAGTCAGCGCCATGGCCAGAACATACACACTGGATAAGATAAAACCTCGTTTAGCCGTAATTTCCCCGCCCTGGCCGACAATGATCGAAGACAGGATTGGAATCATCGGAAACACGCAGGGCGTAAAAGCCAGTAACAGGCCAAACCCAAAAAAGACCAGCAAGGTGCCCAGCGTATTGCCTTCTATCAGACGTTTTGCCAGTGCATCCTGTTCACTCAAGGGCGCAGTTGTTGCGGTACGCGTTGCTAGCCGGTTAGTCGTATCGCCCGGTTCAGCCGCTGCCGCTTCTGGCAATAGTATGTTGATAATTTTCTTTATCGGTGGGTAACACACGCCGCGTTCTGCGCAACCCTGATAGGCGAATGTAATGGCCGTTTCGGTACTATTCGCTGCAGTACGTTTGAGTGGTATCCGGGCTTCAACAAGATTGTGATAGACCTCGATGTCACCAAAAAACTCATCATGTTTTTTTTCGCCTGCAGGCATCTGTAGCGGTAGCGGTGAGATTGAGCTGTCAGGGGGTACAGTGGCCGCGAATTTATCGCCGTACAGGTAATAGCCCTCGGCGATATCCCAGCGGGCTATCAGCGTGTGCGGGTCAAGCACTTCCACATTCAGCCGGAATGCTTCGTCGGCGGGGAGGAGTTCGTCTTCCTCGCCCAGCCCAAAACTGAGTCCAAGATTACTCAGGGTTTTAATTGCGCTGCTGGATGCGGATGGTTCCTGTGCTAGTAGACTGATAGACAGGATTTGTTTATGCGGGGGATAGCATACCCCTCTGTCCGCGCAACCCTGGGAAGCAACTTGCAGCGCCAGGGTGTCAGCTGAGCCTTTTGAGCGGGTAATCGGTATCGAGATTTTAATAGTGCCGCGGTAAGTTTCGACATTCCCAAAAAACTCATCGTGCTTGAACTTGCCGGCCGGTAAAACGGGTAAGCCCAGTGTTATTCCATCCGTGTTACTGACAAACTTAAGTTTGTCACGGTACAGGTAATAACCCTCAGCAACCTGCCAGTCCAGTTGCACAGTTTCTGCTTCGGGTGCACTGCCGGTTACAGCGAAGGCCTGTTCAACGGGCAACAGCTCATCATCATCGAACAAACCGGCAGACGCCGGAGTCAGTAACAGGCAAAAAATCCAAAAAGGAAGGATATGTTTCATCAGGGTTTTTCCAGAGCGTGGGTTATCCAGTTCAGGTACTCAGGCAGGCCGCTACTCAATGGGACTGCAATAATTTCCGGAAGTTCGTAAGGGTGTATTTCACATAAAGTAGTTTCCAGTCTAGGGTAATCGGCCGTTCGGGTCTTACACATGAGCAGATATTCCTCATCGTGCTGCAGATTACCCTGCCAGACGTAAGTGGAAACCACACCAGGTAAAAGACTGACGCAGGCGGCCAGTTTGTATTCCACTAGCTGGTCAGCGATTTTGAGACCTGTTTCACGGTCAGGAACCGTACTGAAAACAATCTGGAAATCTGTTGGGCCGGGCATGACCGCGAACCTTACCTGTTTGGCAATGAGGACTCCAATTTTTCATCACCGTAGCCTGGGTTTTGTACCTCACCCAAGCTACGGTGAGCTTTTACGGAACTCGGCTTAAGTGTATGGTGATTACATGAATCCGTTCAGCCTATTATTTCTGCTATTCCTGATTATCCCGATGGTGGAAATCTATTTATTGATCCAGGTCGGTAGCGTGATTGGGGCATTACCTACGGTCTTTCTGGTGGTATTTACCGCGGTTCTGGGGGCGCTGCTGTTGCGTTATCAGGGTTTGATAACGCTGCAGAATTTTCAGTCTGCCATGGGGCAGGGCAAGCTGCCCGCGCTGGAAATGCTGGAAGGCATGGTGTTGCTGGTCGCGGGTGCGCTATTGCTCACACCGGGCTTTTTTACCGATGCGATCGGTTTCGCCGGCCTGATAGCGCCGTTGCGGCGGTCGGCGATCAAATGGTTTCTAAAGAGCAAAAGCATCCGCCGGACGCCGCCACCTACGGGTGGACGACGCGGCCCGCAGACCATAGAAGGCGAGTATCACCGGGAAGATGACTAGAGCCTGATTCAGGCAGTCCTGCGCGCGGCCCAGACCATCTCATCTGAGTGTTTTGCCAACTTAATCATATTTCGTGCTTTGCGTGGCAAAAATGTTTTTTCATTCAAATCGACCCGTTTACCCTTGACTATCCAGAATTCGCCCCTATCATTAGCACTCACTAGGGGCGAGTGCTAACAAAGTGCTCGTCATTTATTTAATATATTGATTCTTAAGGAGATTCAAAAGATGAACCTTCGTCCATTACATGATCGTGTGATCATCAAACGCATGGAAGAGGAACGTACCTCTCCCGGTGGCATAGTTATTCCCGATTCCGCAGCTGAAAAACCCGTCCGTGGCGAAGTCGTCGCCGCAGGCAAAGGCAAACAAACCGAGGGTGGCGACGTCATCCCGATGGACGTCAAAGCTGGCGACAAGGTCTTGTTCGGTAAATATTCCGGCACCGAAGTCAAAGTCGAAGGCGATGAACTTCTGGTGATGAAAGAAGAAGACATCATGGCGGTTATCGAAGCCTGAGCGGCTGGTTTAAACGAATTCAAGAATTTAGAGGATTAGTAATATGACAGCAAAAGACGTCAAATTTTCTGATGATGCCCGTCGCCGCATGGTGGCCGGGATCAATACACTGGCAAATGCCGTTAAAGTAACCTTGGGCCCGAAGGGCCGTAATGTAGTAATAGACAAAGCCTTCGGCGCCCCGACCATCACTAAAGATGGTGTATCAGTTGCCAAGGAAATCGAACTCGAAGACAAATTCGAAAACATGGGCGCACAGATGGTCAAGGAAGTTGCTTCCCAGACTTCTGATGTGGCTGGTGACGGTACTACCACCGCAACTGTTCTGGCGCAGGCAATTGTCCGTGAAGGTATGAAAGCCGTCGCCGCCGGCATGAACCCGATGGATCTCAAACGGGGTGTTGATAAAGCGGTTATTGCGACGGTTGAAGCGCTGCAAAAATTATCCAAGCCCTGCGCAGACACCAAGGCGATTGCCCAGGTAGGCACCATCTCAGCCAACGCTGACGAAAACATCGGCAACATCATTTCCGAAGCCATGGAAAAAGTGGGTAAGGAAGGGGTTATCACCGTTGAGGAAGGTACTTCACTGGAAAATGAACTGGATGTCGTCGAAGGCATGCAGTTTGACCGTGGTTACCTGTCACCTTACTTTGTGACCAACCAGCAAAACATGCAGGCAGAACTCGAAGAACCCTACGTCCTGCTGTATGACAAGAAAATCTCTAACATCCGCGATTTGCTCCCCGTACTCGAAAGCGTAGCGAAGTCAGGCAGGCCTCTGCTGATTATTGCGGAAGATGTTGAAGGCGAAGCACTGGCAACCCTGGTTGTAAACAGCATTCGCGGTATCGTGAAAGTCTGTGCAGTTAAAGCACCGGGCTTCGGTGATCGTCGCAAAGCCATGTTACAGGACATTGCTATCCTGACCGGTGGTCAGGTGGTGTCCGAGGAAGTTGGTTTGTCGCTTGAAAAAACCACGATCGAAGAACTGGGTTCTGCAAAACGTATTCTAATTTCCAAGGAAAACGCTACCATCATTGATGGTGCAGGAAAAAGTAAAGAGATCGAAGCCCGTGTGAGTCAGGTTCGCGCCCAGATCGAAGAAGCTACATCTGATTACGACAAGGAAAAACTGCAGGAACGTGTAGCCAAACTGGCTGGCGGTGTAGCCGTCATCAAAGTGGGCGCCGCAACTGAAGTTGAAATGAAAGAGAAAAAAGCCCGCGTTGAAGATGCCCTGCACTCAACCCGTGCGGCGGTGGAAGAAGGCGTTGTAGCCGGTGGTGGTGTGGCGCTGATTCGTGCCCGTTCAGCCATTACTAAACTCAAAGGTGCCAATCAGGATCAGGACACGGGGATTGATATCGCCCGCCGTGCCCTGGAAGAACCACTGCGTCAGATTTGTGCCAATGCCGGCGACGAAGAATCGGTAATCCTCAACAAGGTCGAAGAAGGCAAAGATAATTTTGGCTACAATGCCGCAACCGGCGAGTACGGTGACATGCTGAAGATGGGTATCCTGGATCCAACCAAGGTAACCCGCAGCGCGTTGCAAAATGCAGCGTCAATTGCAGGCCTGATCATCACTACGGAAGCCATGGTCGCAGAGCTGCCGAAGGACGAGCCGGCTATGCCGGGTGGCGGCGGAATGCCAGACATGGGCGGCATGATGTAAACCAGCCCGCTGTTTAAGGCACAAAAAACCCCGCCCTTGTGACGGGGTT
>CAYPEL010000110.1:0-7864 GCA_964409635.1 uncultured Gammaproteobacteria bacterium
CAAAAACCACCCAGCCCTGCCCTGCTTCCAGCGCTCCCAGCCCCAGATACCATTTGCTGATAAAGCCAGCCAGTGGTGGTGCACCGATCATGCCGAGGGCGCCGACCGTGAAGGCCGCCATGGTCCAGGGCATGCGCCGTCCGACGCCGTTCATTTCGCTGATTTTGTGGATTCCTAAGGTCTCGGCAAGGTTGCCGGCGCAGAAAAACAGGGTGATCTTCATTACGCCCTGATGCACCAGGTGCACCAGACCGCCGATGGTCGCAATCGGGCCGACAATCGCAATGCCGAGAATAATATAGGAGACCTGGCTGATTGTGGAATACGCCAGCCGGCGCTTCAGGTCATCCTGGAACAGCGCCCGCATCGAACCATAGATGATGGTCATCGCCGCGACTATTGCCAGTGGCAATGTCACCCCCAGACTGGCACTGAACTCAATGCCATACACGTCGTAGACCACCCGCACGATACCGAAGGCGCCCGCTTTCACCACTGCCACCGCATGTAACAAGGCGCTGACCGGCGCGGGTGCAACCATGGACTGTGGTAACCAGCCATGCAGGGGTATTAATGCCGCCTTCACACCCAGTCCTGCAATCAATAGCACGAAGATGACAATGAACGCCGGATGATACGAGCTATCCAGCGAGGACAAGAACCCCTGGGGCGTGAATTCCAGCGTGCCAGTCAGGGCATACAACCACAGGGTGCCGACCAGTATCAAGGCACCGCCTGCGAGCGTATAGATAAGATACGTACGCCCGGCCTTACGCGCTGCTTCGGTTCCCCGGTGCACAATCAACGGATAGGTGGCCAGCGTCAGCAATTCATAAAACAGCAGAAAGGTAATCAGATTGCCGGCCAACGCCAATCCGATGGTTGCGGTTACGCACAGGCTGAAGAACCCAAAAAAGCGGCTGCGATGCGGCGAGTCCTCGAGATAACCAATGGCATAGACGGTCGTCACCAGCCACAGCACGGTGGACAGGGTGACGAACAGCATCGACAGGGCGTCGGCACGCAATACCAGATCCAGCCCGGGCAACAGCGGCAGCCGGGTCTCGTAATGATGGCCGTGAAAAACGCCCCAAATCATCACCCCGACCAGCACCAGTTTGAGTACCGCACCGGTCAGATTCAAAGTGGTGCGGGTTGCAACGCGCTCCTCGGGTAAAAAGAAAATGACCAGCCCGGGCAATAAGGAACTGGCAACAATTAACAGCGGCAACCAGGCATCCCAGTTCATCGTTCTTGCGCTCCCTGCGCCCGCAAATTGACGTACAAGGATGGACTAATACCGTGATGGCATGGATGCCAAAGAGCGGCGAGTGCGTCCATGCACGTCATCCGGCACCCTCCCCGCCAAAGGGCAAGCCGATCTCCATCAGTGCCAGCGGCCCGGGTGCGACCAGACCCAGCAAGATGGCAGCCAGTGCCAGTGCCAGCGCGGTCCACTCCATGGTGGCAGGCACCGTTCTGACTTCATGGCTGACCTCAGCCTGGGTAAAGGCATAACCAATCACTTTGAAAATATAAGCAGCGGCCAGCAACCCACCCAAAATCAGGATGATCACCCACCACCACTGACCGTTGCGCAGCGCGGTTTCAAGCAATAGCCACTTACCGATAAATCCACCACTGGGTGGCAAGCCCATGAGACTGACGCCCGCCAAAGCAAATGCCGACAACGACAGCGGCAGACGTTGTGCGACCCGGTCGAGATCCGCTATGCGGTCATGTCCGCTGAAATGCAGAATATTACCGGCCGCCATGAACATGGCTGCCTTGGCCAGAGCATGGGATAGCAGCATATAAAGAGAACCCTGCCAGCCAATAATGCTCGCCAGCGGAAAGGCCAGAAACAAATAACCGATTTGTACGACGGTCGAATAGGCGATCAACAATTTGAGTCGCGTCTGACGCAGTGCCTGAATTCCGCCCCAAAGAACAGCGCATGCACCGAGTAGTCCCAATAAATTTCCGAGTGCAACATCACCCGGCGGAAACACCTCCAGCCACAAACGCAAGAAGATATAAAACGATGCCTTCACCACCAGGGCCGACAACAGTGCGCTCACCGGTGCCGGCGCGCTGGCATGGGCTGGCGGCAACCAGAAGTGCAACGGGAACAGCGCGGTCTTGAGCAACAGGCCAGCACTCATCAGACCCAGCGCTGCCCACACAGCAGGTGACGCTTCCATCCGCTGTGCGATTGTCGCGATGTCGACACTGCCAAAGCTGTGGTAGAGCAGTGCAACCCCGAGCAGGAAGAACAACGAACCCAGCAGACTGACCAACAGATAGCGCATGGCCGCGGTCAAGGCATCCGCACCACCGGCCAATGCCACCAGCGCCACGGCCGCCAGTCCCAGTAATTCCAAAGTGACATAGAGATTGAAAATATCCGCAGACAGAAACAGGGCATTCAGTGCAGCCCACAGAAACAACCACAACGGCCAAAAGACGACGGATTGTTTAGCTTCGAAATAGCCGCTGGAATAGACACTGATGCCCAAGCCCACCACTGCCGTCATCATCAGCATCAGCAGACTCAAACCATCCGCATACAGGTCGATGCCTAATGGCGCGCCCCAGCCACCGATGGCATAGCGCTGAGCACCCTGCTCTACTAATTGCCAACCGAGTCCGGCCACGCATGTAACGATAGTGATTGCGGTAACCAGACCCAGCGGCGCGCTGCGCCGTGGCCATAGAAAACAGACCATAGCACCGACCAGCGGCAACACGATGACCACCACTACCCAGGGGATATCCTGCGTCGACACCGCGCGCTACTCCGGCGGATCTTCGGCAAGTTCGGCGCGACCCGTTTCTGCTTGCACCCGCAGTATCAACGCAAGCGCCAAGGCAGTAGCAGAAATAGCAACCACGATACCGGTGATCACCATGGCGTGGGGCACCGGATCAGGCGACACCCCCGCTGTGCGCCCGCTTAACGCCACCAGCACCAGGAATACCCCGCTGCCCATTACATTCAGCGCCAGGATTTTGCGCAACAAATGCGGGTGGATGATCAGCGCATACAGGCCCAGGGTGAACAGCCCGACCCCGACCAGCGCATAGAGAAACACCGGGCTCATCGCTGCTGCGCCTGACCGCTAGGGATAGCGGGAATACCGGAAATCCACAAAGACGTGCAAATGCCGAGACGGCATGGTTGCCAATGAGCGACAAGTGCGACCATACAGGTCATCGACGTAGCTCCACCTCAGGACGACCGCCGAGGAATAGCGCCGTCAATGTAATCGCGATGGATAGGGTGGCCGCTGCTTCAATTATCAGTATCAGCGCACCTGCGAATGGCAGAGGATATTCCAGCAACCGCCCGCCCACGACGATCAACGCCATACCCACTACAACAAACATCCCAAGACCCGCTACCAGAATGATACGCAATGCTAGCCCCGAAAGTCTTGCCTCTGGACGCCAACCAATTAGCGACAATAGCACTCCCGCCGCCGCCAATACCGCGCCGGCCTGAAAGGCACCGCCTGGTGCGTGGGCACCGGCCCATAACAGGTAACCAGCCACCAGAATCAGCAGCGGAACCAGCAGGCGTGACAGACTGTCGAGTACCGGCCCCGGGGATGACTCGCGCCATTTCGGGATACCGCCGAGTGACCAGACCCCAAGCAGGGCCAGCAACAGCACTCCCATTTCCAGCAAGGTGTCATAACTACGGAAGTTAAGCAGCACAGCAGTTACCGGATTGCTGACGCCGCTGGTTACAAGGTTTGCCGCCACCGCCTCACTCAAACCGGGTGTCTGTGCTGGCAGGGACAACACCGCATATCCTAAACCCACTGTTAGAACGGACAGCAGTGCTACTAGCAAGCCACGAAACGGCATTTGATTATCATCAGCCCTGGTCATGAAGTTCAGCTTCGTTGTTATTCTTAGGCGACATCTTTGTTGCATTCCCTGACTCAAGTTTTGCCAATGCAGCCAACAACAAGGCACCGGTCAGGCCCGCGCCGATAGCGGCCTCGGCAAGGGCAACATCTGGCGCATCGAGCCTTACCCATGCCAGCGCCATCAACAGCCCGAAGGCGATGAACAGCACAATGGCGCGGAACAGATCCGGACTCGCCAGCGCGAGCCAGGCCAGCCACAACAAGGTAAATCCCAGCGTGCTGTCAAACGCCAATTGTAAAAAAGTCATCGCTTCCATGGCGTGATACCTCTTTGCCGCGCTGCTGCTGCCACCAGATGAGCGACACTGGCGCCTGCGAGTAATACCAATAACCAGATCAGCAACAACTTGCCCACCACCGCCCAGGACCCCGCCTGCAGGGCGAGCCCGGCCACCACCAGTCCCAAACCGACATTGTCGGCCTTGGTCAACGCATGTAAACGGGTATAAACATCCGGAAAGCGCAACAGGCCGACGGTACCTGCCAGAAAGAATACCGCCCCGGCAAGCAACAGAAACAAGGTGAGTAATTCAGTTACCCGCATTGTTATCATCCCGGACTGCCCACGCGCGCCTCACGAAAGCAACGGCGGATACCGCTGCCAGCAGTCCAAACACCAATGCCACGTCACGTAATGGCGGGTGATCAAACGCCTGCGACAACAGCAGCACACAGGCAACTGCAGTGGTGCCGAATAACTGAGCGGCGAGCATGCGATCCGCGGCTGTCGGGCCTTGCAGAACACGCCACAGCCCCGCTAACAATGCCAACAGGAGAAACAGTGCCATACCCAGGTAAAGGGAATCCATGCGCGTTCAGTCCTCAACCTTGACCGACGCGACAAAACACGTTGGCTTGACCGCCAGTGGTGAACAAACAAAGCAGCTCAGGATCTTCGACTAGAAGTATTTTCTTGAAACATTTCATATCACACCTCACCCCTGTATCTTCACATCAACTCAAGTCGAAACACGCTAGCCACCTGCTTCTCCAACACTCTCAATTCCTCGGTGACGGCACTGGTTTCGTCGAGCACATGAACACGCAGGCATTCTTCGTCCAGCTCGACACTCAAAGTGCCCGGCAATAAACTCACGGTATTCGCCATAAACACCCGAGGCAGGCCCGGCGGCAGTCGGAGCCTGTAGTCAAACAATCCCGGTGAAATGAGTAGCCGCGGATGCAAAGCGCGTCTGGCCACGTCCACACCACCCCGTAGCGAGTGCCAGAGAAAAAACGGGATAAAGCGAGCGGTCCCGGTCAAGGACCAGGCAAAGGGAGGCAGTAACACTACACTGACCAGCGCCGCAAACAGTACCACCGGCGCACCAACCATCCATGAATCCATTGCGCCGTCAGTGAGTATCCACCACAGCGAGGTAAACAGAGCGGCACGTAACCCTCCGGTCAGCAAGTGGATCATCACCGAGTCACGGGGTATGGGCTCTAAACGCTGTTTTCGATCAACTGTACGCATAATCATTCCAACATGATCGATAAAGGGCTTTCATTCATACGTCAGTTCCCCCATAACTAAAAAATTCGGCGATCAGAATATTACAGTCCTTATACCATAATTTGCGGTTATTTGTTATTCGTTTTTACCCGACCTTACCCACATGCCGTTTAAGTTGTCTATGACGCTGCAGCCAACTCAGTGTCAGGGCAGGGCTCCGAGCGTCAGGCATGCCTAGCGTGGCCAGTTCAAGCCACCTGACCCAGACAAACGGGTTAATCATGCCGGGCACTACCCCGGCATTAAAGAAAAGATGAGCGGCTCAGTATACGTTATCAATGATATACCGACAATCTTACTCCGATTCGTCTAACCGTGCTTTATTAACTTTATGCTCTGCTCCGAACCGATTTGACACATAATTCGCGAAATTCGGATGCCCAAGTGCGAAAAATTCGGCGATATCAACTAACCTTCCATTCCCCATTTCCTGACAAAGGTAAATGGCCATGTTTCACACCATGAAACCGCTTCCACGACCGTTTCATTAGAAATGATTAGAATACTTTTATATTACTTGCCTAGGTGACTTGACCCTTTATTTTTTATCTCTAATCGTCCGGTAGTATTTTTTCAAACCATTCTGGAATGCGCCATTGAAGACCACGCGGATATCATCGTTACCGGTGACCTGGCCAGGTTAAAACCGGGGAAATATAAGTGTACAGGGGTAATTTCTAAGTCAAAGAGATTTCCAGCCGTCTGCCGATAATCGAAGCGGCTCGGTGCATCATTTCCAAAGAAATACCGGTATTCTCAGGATCGAGCAATCGATTAAGTTGTGAACGGCTGGTATGCATCCGTTCGGCCATTGCGGTCTTACTAAGACACTGTTTATCCATCTCCTGTTTTATCTGTCGCGCAAGAACCCGTTTTACCGCCAACGCGGTACATTCCTCAAGAAGACCCTCTTCCTTGAGAAAATCGTCAAACCTTGAGCCGGTATGTGGATTTTTGTCAGCCATGCTTCTTGTGCTCCTTCATGCGCTTTAGAGCCAGATCTTTATCAGGTTTCGGGGTCTTCCGGCTCTTTTTGATAAAACCATGCAGCAATATCATTTCATCGCCTGCAATGTAAAACAATACGCGAGCAATTCGATCATTAGAAATATTGCTGCGGACCTCTAATAAGCCGTCACCCACAGAACGGCAAAGCGGCATCCCTATGGGATAGCTATATTCGACATCTTTAATGTCTGTGCCGATCATCCTGCGATCAGCGCGATCAAGATTTAGTAACCATTCTCTGACAGCTTCATTACCGTTGTCGGAACAATAAAACTTAGCCTTAAGAACTTTTAGCCTCCCTTCCACAACAGCAAACGTACCATATATGATTCAGCCAGTCAAAAAAAAATTAGGGGTCAAGTTACGTTATCAATAATATACTGGCAAACTTGCTCTGTTTCCTTTACCCGTGCTTTATTAACTTTAATCTCTGCTCTGAACCGGCTCGACACATAACTGGCGGAAATTTGATGCCCGAGCGCGAAAAATAGGCAATATAGCGCATTTGGAAATTCAAGTCTGAGAAGGTCTAGCCATGAATGGACTAATGGACTATACGCTAAACACCGTCTATTCGTAATTCGGTACCCGACCGGAATGGTTTGTGCGATTCTTCCAGACTCGTAAAAAAAGCGTCATGATACTTTTCACCCTGAAAAATGTTGTGCCTGCTACGACCTCCGTTTATCACATGATATATCGCATTCTCGTATTCTATTCGTTTGGGTTTTGACATTAGATAACATTAGAATACTTTATATTATTTGTCTAGTGACTTGACCCCTACTTTGACCCCTACTTTTTGTCTAGTGACTTGACCCCTACTTCTTCTACTTCATGCCAGTCACACCGCTCCCGCTTCGGTCTAAAGTCCAGCCTGCTAGTGACTTGCCTCCTAATTCTTCAGATAAGCCGTAGACCGATACATTGATAAATACAAGCCCGCGAACAGGCTAAGTGTACATAAGCTCGCTAGCAAAACCTCTTGGGTCAGCGGAATGATTAACAGTGAACTGAACAACTCGATAAAAATGAGCGCATATAGAATCGATGCGATTGTATTTCGGTTAAGATAGGAGCAAAACAGTGCTCCAACCGGAGCCCCTACAACAACGATCGGAACCGCAGCCAGCCAATAAGCCTCAATTTTGGGCGAGAAATCCTGAAGAATAAAGAGGTGCAGACAAAAACCGAATATCGCATTAATCGCCATCAAAATGACCGAAGTTGGAGTCGCCACTTTTTCGCTCAGTCTAAATAACAATACAATCAACGAGAAAGTTATAATATCGATTCCGTTTCCGACAAGACCCGACATGATTCCGCCAACGAATCCGGCCAAAAACAAAAGTGCTTTTTCTATTGCGCCGATAGCGGGCAAGGCAGTATGACAATGACGGAT
>CAYPEL010000110.1:7874-9517 GCA_964409635.1 uncultured Gammaproteobacteria bacterium
CTCCATGTGTAGCAGCATACCCCGATTCAACAGATACAGTGTGACTGCGAAACTGGTAATCATCATGGTGAAGGACATTTTGATAATTTCTGCCGGCAGCATAGGAAAAAATACGATGGCGCCCAGGGTTATGCCAAACACACCGCCGAGTGTCGCCCATAGAATCACTCGCCATTCAACCGGAATTCGCATTGATATTATAAAAATTGACGCAGCTGACATGCCGACGCTTTGAATCGCCAATGAAAAAACTTTGGTATCATGAGGTGAAATATGTAGCAGCTTGGTAAAAACAGGGAATGCGACGGCGCCCCCACCTTCACTAGTCGCACCGGCGATAAAAGAACCCAATACCATAGTCAAGGCAATATCCCAGTGCGCCAGAACAGTGGAAAATGGGTTAGGGCCGGCTAGTTTGAACCATACGGCCCAGGTCGCGAGCATGAAAGCCACGCTGATGCAATAAGGGAATTTTATTGTCATTGGGACAAATCGAGTATTTGATTCGGAGTTAAAAAAAAGATTGAACGTAAATATTAGCCCTCATGACAGAACCATTATATAACGATGAATTTGCGATATGGCAAGACCGTAACATTACTCGACGCTGTTTTTTTTCCCACGTAATTCAGTTAAGCCAACAACTACCAAACAAACGCTTCGGTATAAATCTATGCGAGGATCGCTATCTTTTTTGTGTGTCATTCCTAGCACTTATTTATCGAAATCAGATTAATTTGCTACCGCATAACCAAACATCCCAGGCGATTAATTCATTATTAACGGAATATAACTCATCCTACTGTATTGTAGATAGACCTGACTTAAGCAATTCGCCCGAATCACTATTAATTGAAGCAGATTTTTTCGAGCATGATTTTGAGTCATCCATTAAATTCGACCAAGATCAAACCGCAGCTATTGCTTTCACCTCCGGCAGCACCGATAAACCCAAGGCTACGATTAAAACCTGGGGCACCTTTCTCGATATGGCAACCCGTGCGTTGCAACAGTTTACCTGGGGCAGAGACGAGCTGATCGTTATATCTACAGTTGCGCCTCAGCATATGTATGGCCTGGAAACCTCCTTATTTTGGCCCTTGTGCTCTTCTTTGGTCGTTCACCACCAAAGACTGTTCTTCCCTGAGGATATCCAGCGCGTCATAGCGCAGGCACCTCAAAAGTGCTTATTAGTTGCCACGCCAACTCATCTTAAAGCCTGTGCCGCTTTGCATTTGGCATGGAAAAACATAGCGGCGGTTCTATCCTCCACCGCATCGTTATCTCTTGAACTTGCTATTAAAGTTGAACAACAATTCCAAGCGCCTTGTTACGAGGTTTTTGGCAGCACAGAAACCTTATCATATGCCAGTAGACGCATTACAGCGGATGAAACCTGGTTACCGTATAGCGGATTTTCGCTCTCTCTCCGCAATAACGTTTGCTATTTATCAGGAAGTAATGACGGTCAATCCATGCCTCTCGACGATGTCTTTGAGCTACATGACAATGCAAGGTTTTCCGTAATAGGCAGACAATCGGACTTGATCAAAATCGCCGGTAAGCGTTCTTCGTTAACTTTCTTGAACCTAAAGCTAAATGACATTGTTGGTGTCGATGACGGTATGTACCTGGTTCCAAAA
>CAYPEL010000111.1:0-9450 GCA_964409635.1 uncultured Gammaproteobacteria bacterium
GGCCGGTATACAACTAGCCCCGGTAGTCAGCGGTTCTCGCCTGTATGTCCTCGGCGCTGGCGGCAAATTGGTAGTCTATGAAATCAATAATTCTTCGTCCACAAGCTAAGGGCTGGCGTCAAAATAAATTCACATTTTGACGCCACGCCTAAAACTTGAATCCCGCCCTGAAGTGATGCCGAAATGCTGCCGGTCATAGCGTTAATAGGCCGGCCCAATGTCGGTAAATCAACGCTGTTCAACAGGCTGACACGCAGCCGTGATGCACTGGTTGCCGATTTCCCCGGCCTGACACGGGATCGCCAGTACGGCCGTGGCCAAATTGGCGCCAGTCCCTACATTGTTATCGACACCGGTGGTCTAGTGGGCGATGAGCAGGGACTGGATAGCCTGATGGCGAAACACGTCTGGCACGCCGTGGATGAAGCCAGCGTAATCTTTTTTCTGCTCGACGCCCGTGACGGCATTAATTTAAGTGATGAAAAGATTGCCAGCCGTTTGAGGCGTTGTGGAAAACCTTTGTATCTGCTCTTAAACAAGGTCGACGGTCAGAATGCGGATGCTGTACTGGCCGATGTTTTTGCCCTCGGTTTGGGTGAACCGTCGCAAGTCTCGGCAAGCCAGGGCCGGGGTATACCTGCTTTGATGGACAAGGTACTCGCCGAGATCCCGGTAAATCATGCTACGGGAGGGAGTGAAGCGGCAGCGGCTTCCATTCATGTTGCGCTTATCGGGCGTCCCAATGTGGGTAAGTCAACGCTGATCAACCGGATGATCGGCGAAGAACGTGTACTCGCTTATGATAAACCAGGCACCACCCGGGACAGTATTGCTATACCCTTCGAAAGAGAGGGCCATGCTTATACCTTGATTGATACAGCCGGGGTGCGCAGGCGCAGCAAGGTCAGCGACATGATCGAAAAGTTCAGCGTGGTAAAAACGCTGCAAGCGATCAATGATGCACAAGTCACCTTGTTATTGCTGGACGCACAAAGCGGCGAAGTGACCGAACAGGACGCTACGCTCGCCGGACATATTCTTGAACAGGGCCGCGCCGTCGTTGTGGTCATCAATAAATGGGATGGCCTGACGGATGAACAGCGTGACTGGTTTCGTCGTGAGCTGGACAGGCGCTTGCCGTTTTTAAATTTTTCCGAACAGTATTTTATATCGGCATTACACGGTACCGGCGTGGGTGATTTATTTGCCGCCATCCAGCGGGCATACCGTGCCGCCATGCTGGATGTTTCGACCGCTAAATTGACTCGAATAATCGAGCAGGCCGTGCAGGCCCACCAGCCACCATTGGTGCGAGGCCGCCGTATCAAGCTGAGGTATGCCCACCAGGGCGGTCACAATCCACCGCTGATCGTGATCCATGGAAACCAGACTGACCGGATTCCCCAAACTTATAAACGTTATTTAATAAATTACTTGAGGGATGAGCTGAAACTGGTGGGTACACCGCTGAGTGTGCGATTTAAAACCGGTGATAACCCTTATAAAGGCAGACGCAACACACTGACACCTCGACAACAACGCAAGCGCAAGCGTATGCTGGGCCATACAAAGAAATAATATAATTGGGATGGAACAATAACAATGTCGTATAGAACGGGCAGACTGCCAGCCATTATTGTCTGTAGTGTGGCGATCTTGATAACAGGCTGCGCGCACCGTGCGCCTTATGAAGATGCGAGTGATCCGCTAGAACCGGTCAACCGTGCTGTACACCATTTTAACGATACGTTAGACAGGAACATTCTCAAACCCGTGGCTGAGGGTTATCAACGTTTTATTCCTTCGCCAGTGAGAGTCAGTGTCCGGAACTTCTTTTCCAACCTGGGTGAGCCGCTGACCATTATTAATGACCTGTTGCAGGGTAAGCCGGGGATCATGATGTCGGATATTATGCGCTTTGGTTTCAACTCCACCTTTGGCATAGCGGGTATTTTCGATGTTGCAACTGGGTGGGAATTGCCCCGCCATGACGAAGACTTTGGTCAGACGCTGGCAAGCTGGGGTATTGGCGGTGGCTGGTATGTGGTATTGCCTTTTCTGGGCCCGAGCAATGTCCGGGATACGCTAACATTGCCGTTTAATTTGCAGCTTGATCCGGTGCTCCATGTTCGGCCACCCCTTCCCAGGATATCTGCGGGTGCAGTACGTGCCGTTAATTTGCGTGCAGATTTTCTGGGTGCCGGCGAAGTTCTGGAAGCGGCCGCATTTGATCCCTATGTATCGGTAAGACAAGCTTACCGGCAGCTGCGCTGGAATCATATTTATGATGGCGAGCCTCCGGAGCCGGATTTTTTTGACGAGGAGTTGTTGGACTGATTTTCGTGGCCGATAGGGGTCATAAGCGGTTGCAGGATCTGCTTGCTATGCCGGCAGACCTGGTTGAGTTTCAGCAGCATCTGGAGGCTGTTGGCGAAGACTATCTGCTACTGGAACTTAGTGTGCTAAAGGCTTCAGCCTATTTCAGATTTATGGATGTTTATCAGGGGCGGACTGTTATATGGGACTGCCACCTGGTGACATTAAAAGCTGAATATGAAAACTTAAGGGCCTCCGGAAATAACCCTGGCGAGCTGGCTAACTTTATTGAGATTAAGGACAACGGCGGGCAACTGATACCGCTACGGGTAGGTTTGAATATTCCAAGGATTGACATACCCGCCATACGTAAAATGATTGTTATGATCCGGCAATATAAACGGCTTGGCCCAGGCCGTCAGGAATTTGGGAACAGCTATCAAGTTAACTGAACTAATTAATTCTACGGTACTGCACACGAACTTTACTAATGAACCTCAGATTTATTCGTGTATCTCGCTCTCGCGAATAAATCTGAGATTAGCTAAACAATAGGCAATAGGCGGGGTTTATAAAATGGCGCGTTACCTGACGCTTTCTAAAGCAGCGCGGTTTGTCGGAGTCAAGCGCGGCGCCTTGCAAAAAAAGATCCGTGCAGGTGAATTATCCACCTTTGAAGGGATGCTCGAACTCGACGAGTTGTTGCGTGTTTACCCCAATGTAGAACTCGAAGACAGCACCATGATCGAGCGTATCGATCGTTTTGTTGAAAATGCCTGGACCAAGGTCGCCAGATCCAATGCCCTGCTGCCGGATGCGGAAACCCTGTTAACGCGCGTATCGATCCTCAGCCAGGAACTGGCAGTGGCAAAGGCTGAAGTTAACCGTTATGCAACCCTGGTCGATGAACTGAAGCCACGTATTGCAGCACTGGATGAAACGGCAGAAAAAGACAGTGATGCCAGTGTTCACAATTTTAAATCCTGGTTCCTGCACGCCCTGGAAGGGCGCAAACCCGAGTCGGATCTACCGGCCCGCTTACTCGCCAGAGAAGCCTTTCTGCGGGTTATGGCGGCCCACGTACGCGTGATGCCCAGCGGCCATGAATATTTTGCCAGTGGCCAGGATAATTTGCTGGCGGCCGGATTGCGCAGTGGCATTTCTTTGCCCTATGGTTGTAATAACGCGAGCTGTGGTCGCTGCAAGGTCAAATTAGTGTCTGGCAAGCTGCGTCAGGTGCGGGAGTCAACTTACTCATTGGCTGAAAATGAGGTGCGCGACGGCTTGGTGTTGAGTTGTTGTTGTGCCGCTGTCACGGATGTCGTTGTAGAGGTTGATGAAGCAAGTAATAGCGATGATATTCCTGCTCAGAAAATTGTTGCCCGGATTAAGAAGATCAAACATTTTGGGGATAGCCTGGTGGTACAGGCCCGGCTGGGGGATGGGGAGCGCCTGCATTTCCTGGCGGGACAGTATGCGCAGGTGCAGCTTGCAGATGGCTCCAGCGCTGATTGCGCTATTGCCAGTTGCCCTTGCGACGAACGCAGTCTCGAATTTCATCTGTCGGCCCAGTCTAATCCGGGATTCTGGCGCTATGCCAATGAGCAAATGGCGGAGGGTGAAACGCTAACTAGTCGCAGCCCGAAAGGCGATTTTGTATTGCATACGGGATCAACCAGGCCGCTTATATTTATAGCGATTGATACCGGCTTTGGCGCCATTAAAAGTTTGATTGAGCATGCCATGGCGCTTGATGTTGCAGAATCCATGCACCTGTACCGTGGCACATCTTCCCCAGAGGGTGCTTATCAGGATAATCTCTGCCGCGCCTGGTCAGACGCGCTGGATGAGTTTAGCTATTCCGCTCTGCAATTAGCTGCGGGTGATGAGGGTCTGCATGCGTTCGTCGACAGGATAGCCGAAGACTATCCCAGTCTGGCCCAGCACGATGTCTACCTATGTGCGCATAAAGATCAGCTGCAGCATCTCGGCATGGCGCTGGAAAACCGCACGGGTGCGTTTGATCAGCGGGTCAACATAGAACCGATCCGTATCAGTTAACCGGTGTCTGCTGTTGCGCTCATCATCAACCCATGTGCCGTAGGGTGGGCGAAACCCACCATTGCCGCAGCATCCGGTGGGGGTTACACCCACATTATTCCGAATCAGTATCTCGAATGGTAACCCCGCAACGCCGCAGGTAGGCCAGGATTAATTCACTGTTTTTCTGATTGACCAGGTTGAGTAATTCCAGCAGGGATTGACGGCTGATGATTACCGGGTTGAGATCCTGATCTATCACCTGTGTGTTGTGTAACAAACCATCGACGGGTGTTCCCAGTACCGGATCCGCAATCAGATAGGCAATACTGACATCCAGGGCAGCCGCAATCCGCTGGATGTTATCCACGCCGATATTATGTTCAGCCCGCTCCACAGCACCGATATAACTGCGGTTTAAGCCGCTGATTTCACCCAGGACTTCCTGTGACCAACCGCGGCTATTTCGGAGTACCTTAATTCTGTGGGCGAGCTGCTTCCTTGCTGAAAGTGCCATGGCTGCCCATTACAGGCAAGTTATCCGCCAAGGTCGACCGACAATAAGTAGCAATTTGCCGCAAATAAGCAGCAAATTGGGTCGCTATAGGCCTATTTGGCCGTGTTGTTGCAGGATCTTGCTGCTAATGGAAGGCAATAATGGCCGGTAGCTGGCTGAGTCTTCGCGAATTTGGAGGTGATTTTCTGAGCGGGTAAACAGTGTGGCAATATCTGTATCCAGTGCTGCCGCTATACGGGTCAGATTATCCAGGCTGATATTTCGTTCGCAGCGTTCGACGGCGCCGATGTAGGTCCGGTGCAGGCCACTGGCTTCAGCCAGCATCTCTTGTGACCAGCCGCGGCTTTTTCTCAGGCGGCGAATTTTTTGTGCGAATAGACGGCGTGTTTCGTACGACACGATTTTACCCTGCATTGAATGGCGCCAATCTACGTAAGCGCATATCAGGAATGGAGAAGCCACTCTGAATTAATTCTAGATACTGTTAATATATACAGTAGTATAGTTCAGGGTTGTTTATTTGTCGAGCTGGACTCGTCGAGAAAAAGCGCCGGATCAATGCGTGTATTATTCAGGCTGACACTCCAATGCAAGTGTGCGCCAGTCACACGCCCCGTTTCACCGACGGCGCCGATGACATC
The DNA here is from genome assembly GCA_964409635.1 of uncultured Gammaproteobacteria bacterium. Classification (GTDB taxonomy): domain Bacteria; phylum Pseudomonadota; class Gammaproteobacteria; order DSM-19610; family DSM-19610; genus CAYPEL01. The sequence goes on from CAYPEL010000111.1 coordinate 5,515, forward strand.
GCCCGTTTTTACACGTTGCCCAGGTTCTACATCTATGCGCGACAGGTGACAGTACATGGTAACCAAGCCCTGTCCATGATCGACGAAGACTGTGTTGCCATTGAAAAAGAAATTACCCGTATCGGTGATCTTGCCCGCTGCGGGCGCCACTACCGGTGTGCCTTCGGGGGCGGCGAGGTCGAGCCCGCTATGGGGTTTGCGTGGCTGCTTGTTAAAAAAACGGCGCAAGCCGAATGGGCTGCTGACTGGGCCTGTGACGGGTAATTCCATGCGTGCAGTGGTTAGCGGCACATCTTCCCAATTTGCGAATGCCTTGCGGATGCGTTTCTGTTCGCTGCCAATACGGGTCATATCACGCTTTTCCGGGTTGACCATACGTTTGTTTTTTAGCGTGATGTATTGGCTTTCATAACTTTTATCTTCGATAGAAAAATTGACTTTCTGCTGTTTTCCCTGGCTATCATTAAAGGTCAGTGTCTCGTTTCCCGCTTTGGCAGCCAGGGGGATGCCGACAACAGCAAGCCACTGTTTATCCTGCTTGACGACCATGACTCTTCTGTTGCGGTAATGAACAGTGGGAGTCGTGGTAGATGCCGGCAAGGCAACCAGCGCCACGCCACCTGGTACAGGCTCGTGTTGCGGTAAATCCATGGCCTGAGCACGGCTAATAAATAATAGTGGCAGCAATAGAGTAGATAATAAGCGTTTCATTTTTTCTGTATTCCTGTAATTTTACTGCTAATACTGCCCTGTCCAAGGCGGGTTTCCAATACTTGGTCTACGGCAAGACCGCGCGTGTTCACAATAACTTTGTTGCTTGATTGATGCATGGTGATGGAATAGCCGCGTTGCAAGGTGGCCAGCGGGCTGACAGTATCCAGACTGTGCGCCAGAGCATTGAAACGTTGCTGCTTACGCTCAAGATAAAACAGCATGCTTTGCTTAAGACGTTTTCCCAGGATGGATTGGGCCTGGGTAAGACGGGAAAGTTCATGTTCCGGGGTGTGCTGTAACAAGCGGGCGCGCAGCTCGCGGATTTGTGAAAACAGTTGCTGTAATTTGTGTTTAAGCCAGATCTGCAGATTTTGCTCCAACTCATCGAGCCGTTGGTTCTGCTGTTGCAGCTTGCGTCCGGGGTGCTGTTGTTTCAAGTGTCTCGTTAACCACTGTAATTGCTGACTCAGCTGTGTTTGCCGGTCGGTTATCAGACCGGTTAAGCGGCGTTGTAAAGTAGCTAAGACAGCCTGCAACTCCAGCGCATCCGGGCTAAGCATTTCGGCGGCAGCGGAAGGCGTAGCAGCACGCTGGTCGGCTACAAAATCGGTAATGACAAAGTCTATTTCATGGCCGATGGCGCTGACGACAGGCAACTGGCATGCGTGGACAGCGCGCGCGACGCGTTCTTCATTGAACGGCCAGAGGTCTTCCAGCGAGCCGCCGCCCCGTGTCAGTAGCAGGACATCGGTTTCGGCGCGCTGGTCAGCGGTTTTAAGCGCCGTAACCAGCTGGTCAGCTGCCGCTTCCCCCTGTACCAGGCTGGGATAAATAATCACCTGAGTTGCCGGGAAGCGGCGCTGCAAGACAGTCAGTACATCCCGCACGGCGGCGCCACCCGGCGAGGTGATCACGCCGATTTTGGTGGGCAGTGTAGGAATCGGTTGTTTTTGTGTAGGATCAAACAAACCCTCTTGATTGAGCCGTAGCTTGAGTGCCTCGAATTTACGCTGCAAGGCACCTTCGCCGGCTTCTTCCAGGCTATCGACGATCAGCTGAAAGCCGCCGCGTGGCTCGTACAGACTGACCCGCGCGCGCGCCACAACCTGCACGCCCTCAGCAGGCTTAAAGCGTAACAGCTGGGCGCGGTTTTTAAAAAGTGCACAGCTAATCTGTGCGCCGGCATCCTTAAGGGTAAAATATAAGTGTCCGGAGGCCGGGCGCGCCAGATTGGAAATTTCACCCTCGACCCAGAGCCGCCCGAAGGCGTCTTCGAGCAATCCACGGGCTTCGCGATTGAGGCGGGTAACGCTGTAGATTTCGCGCTCTGGGTTCGACCTTGGGTGCTGGGGCATACAGGCATCATATCAAATGCACCTGCGCGGCGGTTTATCAGCAGACTATGGTTTACCCGGTAACAGGCAAAATCTATAATAGCGGGTTATTCATTCAACAACGCCCCAGGTGCCAGCATGCTGCGTATATTCGAGGAATCCCTGACATTTGATGATGTTTTGCTGTTGCCGGCACATTCATCGGTACTGCCTCGCGATGTCGATTTACGAACTCAGTTGACCCGGGGAATCGAACTGAATATCCCTATTCTTTCGGCCGCCATGGATACCGTCACCGAATCACGGCTTGCCATAGCCTTGGCCCAGGAAGGGGGTATCGGGATTGTCCATAAGAATATGACCGCCGAACAGCAGGCTACTGAAGTCAGGCGCGTCAAGAAATTCGAGAGCGGTGTCATCAAGGATCCGATCACTGTGAGTCCGTCAACCACCATCCGGGATGTGCTGGAGTTGACCCGCGCGCAGAACATATCCGGTGTCCCGGTGGTGGACAATGGCAAGCTGGTTGGCATTGTCACCAACCGTGATACACGTTTTGAAACCCGTTTCAATGCCCCGGTTTCGAGCATTATGACCGGCGAAGATAAACTCATCACAGTTCAAGAAGGCGCTGAACGCGATGAAGTGTTGCGGCTGTTGCACGAGCACCGGATTGAAAAAGTTCTGGTGGTTGATAAGCAGTTCCAGCTACGCGGCCTGATCACCGTGAAAGATATTCAAAAAGCCAGCGACAAACCCAACGCCTGTAAAGATGACCAGGGACGTTTGCGGGTCGGCGCTGCGGTTGGTGTCGGTGAAGGCACCGATGAACGGGTTGCGGCACTGGTCAATGCTGAAGTGGATGTCATTGTTGTCGATACCGCGCACGGTCATTCCCAGGGTGTCCTGGACCGGGTGCGCTGGGTGAAACAGAATTACCCCGATGTGCAAGTCATCGGCGGTAATATTGCCACCGCCGCTGCGGCTGAAGCGCTGGTCAAGGCCGGTGCTGACGGCGTTAAAGTGGGCATTGGCCCCGGCTCGATCTGTACCACGCGCATCGTTGCCGGGGTGGGTGTACCGCAGATTAGCGCGGTGGCCAATGTGGCGGAATTTCTTAAAGATAAAGGTGTTCCATTGATTGCGGATGGTGGCATCCGCTATTCGGGTGATATGGCCAAGGCAGTCGTAGCGGGGGCGCACACCATCATGGTCGGCAGTATGTTCGCCGGCACAGAAGAAGCCCCTGGCGAAGTCGAACTGTTCCAGGGGCGTACCTACAAGTCATACCGAGGTATGGGCTCGCTGGGCGCCATGGGTGGCAACCAGGGTTCGAGTGACCGGTATTTCCAGGAAAATAGCGATGCTGACAAACTGGTTCCGGAAGGCATCGAAGGCCGTGTTCCCTACAAGGGGCCATTGCAACCGGTGGTTCATCAGTTGCTGGGTGGCTTGCGATCCAGTATGGGTTACACGGGCTGTGCGAACATAGATGACATGCGCAACAAGCCGGAATTTATCCGGGTTACCCATGCCGGTATGAAAGAGAGTCATGTGCACGATGTGCAGATCACCAAAGAAGCACCGAACTACCGTGCATGATGCTGAGAATTAACTGGCGTGAACCATAAATCAATCTTCTACTACAGGTGTTAATACATGCGACCTTACGATGTCAAAAGCTAGTAAATCATGACAAGCCATAACATCCACGCCCACCGTATATTAATTCTGGACTTTGGGTCTCAGTACACGCAATTGATTGCACGCCGGGTGCGCGAAATCGGCGTGTACTGCGAAATCCGGCCTTATGACATTTCGGCTGATGACATCGATCTTTTCCATCCACAGGGTGTTGTTCTGTCCGGCGGCCCCGAAACAGTAACCG
>CAYPEL010000112.1:0-7747 GCA_964409635.1 uncultured Gammaproteobacteria bacterium
AAAACGGTAATAGCGAGTCACTAAGGTAGTATTAGCCTAACAAAGGCTATCCGCAAAGAATAGTGAGTATGCTTTGATGGTTTGCGAATTATTGATGAAAAGGTTACCGTTGCACCCAAGAATTACCGGCGGTTCCATAATAATTAATGGTGTCAAAGCCAGTTAAATCCAGACTTAAACAAGTGCGATGTTGGTGTAAGAATGAGTAAAATAATATACATGAAGCTGTTCCCATTATTCTTCATTTTTCTGGTCTCAGCTCATGCTGAAGCAGCTGTTGTTAGAATGGAACTTCAATTTAATGGCTCAACAGAAGAGGTTTTTATTGAGCTCTTTGATACCGTTGGCCCAAATGGCAGAACAGCCGCACCCATCACAGTTGCCAATTTCCTGAACTACGTCGACGATGGTAGCGGTAACCGGCGTCTCGATGGAACCTTTCTCCATCGAAGCATTGCAGACTTTGTGATTCAAGGTGGTGGTTTTAAGTACGACCCAGCCCTTGGCGCTTTTAGTACTACATCTGCACCACATATACTGACAGATCCGACAATAACAAACGAATTCGACCCAACACGTTCTAACTTACGTGGAACTGTGGCTATGGCAAAGGTCGGTAACGATCCGAACAGCGCGAGCTCAGAATGGTTTTTTAATCTGGGAGATAATTCAGCCAATCTCGATAGTCAAAATGGTGGCTTTACAGTCTTCGGCCAAGTTTTAGGCAATGGCATGAACGTAATCGATACTATTGCACAGTTAGACATAATTAATCAGGGCGGAGCATTTTCAACATTACCTGTAGCTGATAATTTTATCACACCTATAACTTTAGCTGATCTCGTTATAGTAAATACAATTGAAAACCCTGCGCCTAATAGATTATTCATAACTCCCGCTCCACTCGATTTTGGGTTGGTAGTAGAGCTAACTGGGCCTGCAACTCAACAAGTAACCCTACAAAACATCGGCGGTGTTGACCTCAATCTGGGAGACATTGGCATTACAGACGGATTAGCGGCGCCTTTTTCTCTTGATGTCAGCAATTGTGCCAACCAGACACTTCTACCTACCCTCAGTTGTTCTGTCACCATTACATTTGATCCACAAACAACAGGTTTATTCCAGGATACTTTCGATATTACCAGCGATGATCCTACCCAACTTTCCGTCACCGTTTCAGTTTTGGGTACGGGTGCACCAAGCACCGCCACGTTGAGTGTAACACCTGCGTCAAATGTAGATTTCGGTAGTTTAGTGCTAGCTGATTTTTCAGACCAGCAAGTAACAGTGAGCAATACTGGAGGCAACACTCTACAAATAGATTCAGTAGAATTCTCTAACCCGTCTACAACTGATTTCTCCATTGTAAGTAACACTTGCGAAAACGGTGCCCTCCTCGCACTTTCCGAAACATGCACAATCACGCTTAGATTAACCGGTAACACGGTTGGAACCAGCACTGAAACCCTGATAATCACCGCCTCACCCAATGCTCAATCAGCGACACTTGCCCTTAGTGGCGATATTATTGCTGCACAATCAGATCTGCTGTTACCGGATGCACCTTTTGATTTGGGTGATACAGGCTCTGACACACCAAAAACAGCGGTTATTAGATTTGGCAACCAGGGTATCGATGATTTAGTCATTTCCAGTTTTAATTTTAGCGGCACTGATGCTAGCGACTTTTCCATCAGCCTCACCAACTGCCAGCAAAGTATTCCACAAAATCAAACCTGCCAGGAAACGATCACCTTCACCCCTACCGGTGCGGGCGTTAAAACTGCCACCCTTGAGATTGTATCAAACGACCCTGATACACCCTCGGCAACACTCACCTTGATTGCAACTTCGAGCCTTGATAATGACGGTGTGCCAGACTCTATTGAGAATGCAGGTCTTAATGGAGGCGATGGTAACCGGGACGGTATTCTTGATGATCAGCAGGAAAATGTAACCAGTCTGCCGGATATAAACGGAAATTATATTACGCTTGAGGCGCCACCTGGAATGACGTTCGAAAACGTTGTGGCAATCGACAATCCTGCACCAAATACAACACCCGTTACAAGTGGCGGAACCCTGACGTTCCCCCAAGGCTTCTATTCTTTCACCCTCAAAAATGTAAGTCCAGGTGGAAATGCGGCTGTGTCTTTCTACCTAACACCGGGCACTTCTGTAAACAGTTACTTCAAGTTTGGCCGCATAGGAAACTCACCCTTCCCTCAATGGTTCCAGTTTCTTTTTGATGGTGAAACCGGAGCTGAATTTTCAGCCGATAAAATCACCCTGAATTTTGTTGATGGCGGCCGTGGTGACAGTGACGGAGATGCCACTAATGGAGAAATTGTAGACCCTGGCGGCCCTGTGTTGATTACGGCCAGTGACAGCTCATCTTCTGGAGGCTGTGCATTGGTTGATGCGCACGGAACTGAATCCCAGTTGCGGGGAGATTGGTTGCTTATACTTATGCTTATTCTTTTTTTAAAAAGCTTCAGTATTCAGTACAACAATAGGAAATTCCAGTAAGCTAAGCTCACTTTTTTATGGTAAATGTGAATTTACAGGTAACGCTGGCTTCCCGCTTTAGTCTCAGGCGTTCTAACTTATGGCAACTGCGCTTTCTATCCAAAATCTTACCCAGACTTATGCCAATGGGTTTCAAGCGCTTAAGGGTATTTCTCTCGAGGTAGAGGATGGAGATTTTTTTGCCCTGCTCGGCCCGAATGGCGCTGGTAAATCCACTGCCATAAGCATCGTTGCGTCGCTTATCAACAAAAGTTCCGGTTCAGTACGTATCTTTGGTATCGACACCGATATTGATTTCTCAAAAGCCAAAACAATGCTCGGGCTGGTGCCGCAGGAGTTTAATTTCAATGTTTTTGAGCCTGTCGAAGAAATCGTTGTAAACCAGGCCGGTTATTTTGGAATCGACAGGAAAACAGGTTTCAAGCGCGCTGAAAAGTTTCTCAAGCAACTGGGCCTATGGGATAAACGCCGGGAGCAGGCACGCAATTTATCCGGGGGCATGAAGCGCCGTTTGATGATTGCACGCTCACTGGTACACCTGCCTAAGCTACTGATACTGGATGAACCTACAGCCGGTGTTGATATAGAAATCCGCCGCTCCATGTGGTCTTTTCTGCGCGAACTCAATGCTGCGGGGACAACTATCATCCTGACAACGCATTATCTCGAAGAGGCAGAGAACCTGTGTAAAAATATTGCCATTATCGATCAGGGAAACATTGTTGAAAACACCAGCATGAAGGCGCTACTCGGCACTCTGCAAATGGAAACCTTTGTGCTGGATCTTGAAAAACCGATTGACCACGCGCCTGATATTAAAACGCATTGCCTGCGACTGATTGATGACACCACGCTGGAAGCTGAAATACCCAAAAGCCAGAGTATTAACTTTGTTTTCAATGAGCTCTCAAAACTGGGTATTAACGTCATGAGCATGCGCAACAAAGCCAACCGGCTTGAACAACTCTTTGTCAACCTGATCGGCAATAACAAATAGCAGATCTATTGCATGACTCCAGGCCAGAAATTTATAGCGTTTAAAACCATCGTAATCCGGGAAATACTGCGTTTTTCACGGATCTGGGTTCAGACCGTCATACCCCCTGTCATTACCACGTCCTTGTATTTTGTGATTTTTGGAAATCTTATAGGCCCACGTATTGGTGATATGGCCGGTGTACCTTATATGGACTATATCGTACCCGGCCTGATTATGATGGCCGTTATCACAAATTCCTACGCCAACGTTGTCTCGTCATTTTATGGTAGTAAATTCCAGCACAATATTGAAGAGATGCTGGTTTCTCCGACACCGAATTATATTATTATCCTGGGATTTGTCGCTGGTGGTGTCGCACGGGGGCTTATTGTCGGGTTTGCAGTTACTCTCGTGTCGCTTGTGTTCAGCGACCTTGAAATACACAATCTATTCGTACTGGCGAGTGTTGTGTTTATGACTTCAGTATTATTTGCCCTGGCTGGATTGATTAATGGTATTTATGCCAATAGCTTTGATGACATTTCCATAGTACCGACTTTCGTGCTGACGCCATTAACTTATCTTGGCGGCATTTTTTACTCGATACACCTGCTATCAGATTTTTGGCAAAAGGTGTCGCTGGTCAATCCCATTCTCTACATGGTGAATACTTTCAGATACGGTTTTCTGGGCATTACGGACATCAGTATCAGCACTTCATATACAATTATTACCGCATTTATAATTGGCCTCTTCCTGCTGTCTCTCTATCTGCTTAATTCAGGACAAGGCATCAGGCAATAACAAGCAAGCCATAGTAAGATAGCCAGCTGTGTCAGCTTAATCTGCTGTCCATTCCTCCAGCGCATCAATGATTGAGCGCGCCTGGTCTTTACTGGAAATATTGAATTTTGATTTCTGCATATATTGTCCATTACGTTTCTGGTAACGACGAATCGTGTACTTGTCCGCGCCATACGCTTCTTTACGCCGATCCCAGTCCTGGAAACGGTATATGATCGTAGACCATGCACCTTTGGTTAACACTTTCTTGTCAAGCTCTTTGACAGTCACCAAACCATCTTCTTCATACTGAACGGTCAACTCATCTATTTCCGCACTCATAACTAACCTCTTGTTAAATTAATATTTAGCTTAAGAAACATCAATAATAATCAATTCACTATTTTTTACTGAAAGGGTTCGCTCGCCATTCAGCATGGCCATCAATTCCCTGCCGGCCATCTCAAGCCGCCAGCCGCTCATAATCGGCACATCGGTCTCACCCATAACAAGGGCTTGTAGCTGTTTTCTTGTCGCTAGCGTAGCAGGATTTATGGTATTTTTTTCTGCTTGCAAAGTGACCTGAGCCTGCAGCACATCAGCTAATGCATCCTGTTTCAGGCTTGGCTTACGACGCCTTGTTTTTGCTGGCAGCTGCTGAGGTTTCATACTCGCTGACTGTGCAATTAGCCGGAGCAACTCTTCACCGTGTTTTTTTACAAACGCTTCAGGGATTTGCCGGACACTGGCGAGTTCCTCGTGATTCTCCGGATAGATCCTGGCGAGATCAAGTAAAACATTATCCCGTAGCAACCAGGCTCTGGGCCGGTTTTCTTGCTGGGCCTGGATTTCACGCCAGCTTGCCAAGGTTTGAAGTGCACCGAGTTGTTTTTGATTTAACCGGTCGTAGCCACGAATTCGCAACCATGCATTTTCTGGATTATTCGTGTATCGATCGGGAGACTCATAACGCATAAAGTCATCTTTCAACCAGGCCAGCCGGCCAAGCGATGACAGCTTATCGAGCATGATAGGGTAAAGCTCGGCCAGATAAATAACATCATCCAGCGCGTAGCGGATCTGCTTTTTGGATAACGGGCGCTTTGACCAATCAGTCCGGGCCAAGCCTTTCTCCAGCTTTATATCCAACAGTGTTTCCACCAGGGCGGCATAGCCTGCCTGTTCAGGCAAGCCTAACAAAGGCGCGGCGATCTGCGTATCAAATAGCGGGGTTGGCACCTGCCCGCTGAGCTGCATAAAGATTTCCAGATCCTGGCTGCAGGCATGTAAGACTTTGGTAATTGATGGCTTATTTAATACCGCCAACAAGTCACTTATATCTTCAATAGCCAACGGATCTATACAAACCTTCAAGCCGGGGATAGCGACCTGGATCAGGCATAGCTTGGGATAATAAGTTTTTTCTCTGAGGAATTCTGTGTCGATCGCGACCCAGTCGGCCTGCCCGATGTGCCGGCATAAATCAGCGAGTGACTCTGGCGTGTCAACGTATTCGCAATCAATAGGTTCGTCAGATGACATAGAATCCATCAGTTAACCGGCAACTTGGTTCTTAGCGCTTCACGGTCGAACCACCAGTTATCTCCAACTATCACGTCGACAACCAAAGAAAGGCGTTTTAATAGTTTCGGGATATCATTCAACTCCAGCATATCAATCCAGATATCCAGCGTTTCCTGATCCTCGATTTTGCGGTGACGCTTGGCTACACGGGCAACCATTTGTGTCGTCAGAAATGTCAGGTTATCGCGCGCTTCACCCTGGGTTCGAATATCGGCTATGTAATGTGCCGCCATCGCAGCAACAGCGCCTCCATCTGAATCATCAGGGGTTTCATCAATAATGTAATTCAGGAGTGTCACTGTCGTCTGGGCTTTGACAGGATAGGTAATAGCCAGCCAGATGCCGTGCCCTAGCGCCTTGAGAGAACCGGGTTGTTCTGACTGGTACAGTATTTCTGTGGTTTCTACCGCGTCTTGCCAGGCCTCATAGTCTACAAAGACAGAGAACGCTTCCCTGGCATGCCGCCAGGCTTCAGCCTGTTGACCCAGCCCTACCATGGGTTCAGCAATATCCAGAAGCACCCTGGCCTTTTTTACCGGTTCACAGACCTCACCAAGCGACCTCAGGTGCAATTGCGCCTTGCTCAGCGCTGCTTGTAATTCATTGATTGATGTCTGTTCATCAATCGTTTTGACGGACTGTTTTTCCTGCATGGTTTTACCGGTATTTATGATTGGGATAGCAATTCTACCGGGAATCCACTACTTCAATCTACTTAGCCCATCCATAAACATTAGCCGCACACGATAACGTCAAGCATGCAACGTTGAAATTGTTGGCGTTTTTGTAAAAAAGATACTGGTGTTTCTGGGTGGACACTAATTACGGGCAATCCGCGAATACCTTTCGATATGTCCACCTTCGGCGCTACAGGAAATAAAGTTGTGGTCAATAAACACACACCGCTTGCTTTTTGTAATGCTTGTTTCAGCCGCAGGCAGCGCAGCTAATTGCTGCGCCTGGGCAGCAGAGCCTGCGGGTAATTTTGTAGTCCGGACATTCGAAGTAACTGTAAAAGCCCCTTTATCCGTAAAGCCAGACAATCTGGATTCGGTGGTATTTTTGAAAGAACCTGCCGTGGAATTGGTATATTCAGGCACACTCCAACATGAAATAAACCTTACAAAGTCCTTGCAATATACTTTTTCTGCGGGCAAAAAGTCGACCAGATCACTGCGGCTAACCCAGACGCCTTCGAAAATATATTGCCGCTGTTTTTCAGCACCGAACCCGTCTACACCCTGTAAATTATTTCTCTCGTAATTAACAGCCAGCTGCGCTTCAGTTTGATTATTAGTGCCACTCATTACCTCGGAAAGATCTGAACTAACATCTGTTGGTATATTTTCTTTTGGCTCCGATACAACTTGCCTATTAATATAGGCACTATTTGTTGCCAGCTGGCCTGGTTCGGATTTAGACAAAGCATTTTCTCCAGCCGGCAGGGTTATTTTATCACGCTTAGTTTGCAGCGAAGCATTAATAGAAAAATCCAGATTTTTAATGATAGAAATCGCATCTTGCTGCTGTTGTACATCCATTTTTAGTTCATCTTTTGCAGGCAGGAGTAACAGGCCAGATTGATCTTCCGCTGCTTTAGCCGGGAGCGCGGCTTCCGGCTGCCGGTCAACAGACGCTACTTCAGGGGCTGGAGAACCTTTAAACAAGGAGATGGCCAGCAAGGATACAGCTACTAACCCGGTTAACACAGCCGCGATGGTATAGCCTGAAAAGCTGTACTTCTTATCGCCAGCAGTAATAAAGTGTGCGGTTTGATTTGTTTGGTTTGAAACGGACTGAGTATCTGCTTCAGGGTCAATTGCGTGATTCTCTGAAGTTGTGTCAAGCGGTGGAATAAACCCAACACTC
>CAYPEL010000112.1:7847-9439 GCA_964409635.1 uncultured Gammaproteobacteria bacterium
GTCAATTGCGTGATTCTCTGAAGTTGTGTCAAGCGGTGGAATAAACCCAACACTCAGCTCTGGCGGTAAAGCATCTTGCGATCGGTCATCCTGCAAATCCCAATCGGGTGAATCAACCTTTCTGACAGTATTGCCATTCATGACAGAAACCGTGCCACGCATTAAACGCCGCTCGCTAATAGCATGCAAATTGTCAGCTTCATTCAGGCCAATGGTTGTTTCCGTTTCTGCTTCTCCCAGTACTTCAATTGTTTCGGTTTCAAGCTGTTCACTTTCTTCAACACGGCTTTCTTCTTCCATTCCAGAAGAAAGATAGTCAGTATCCGCAAATTCGATTTTCTCAAGCAGCTCGGCGAAAGAGGCATCATTATCAAAAACCAGCAGCTCCTCGGATAATTCCTCAAGCACAGATTTCATGTCTTCCACGTTTAAATCATGCTTTTGCTCAATATAGCCATAGAATAAAAGCCGCCCACAAATCATGTTAATGATACGCGGCACACCCCCACTGAAATGATGCGCCATGAGCACCACACCCCGTGCGATAGCCGGATCACCCTTCCAACCGGCATGCTTTAGCCGGTGCGTTACATACTCAACCGTTTCAGTTTCGGTAAGTGGTTCCATGTGCGAAGAGGCAACAACGCGCTGACGTAATTGCTCTAGTCTGGGAGACTCAATGAGGTCACGAAACTCTTCCTGACCCACTAGAAATATTTGTAATAATGACTTGCCGTCTACATTCAGGTTGGATAACTGGCGCAACTCTTCGACCGCATCTATTTTAAGTCCCTGAGCTTCGTCGACAATAAGCAGTACACGCTTTCCCTCTGCGTGTTTTTGCTTAAAAAACCGCTCGAGCGCAAGCAGGGTACTGGATTTTGAAGCTGTATCCATGTCTAAATTAAATGCTGCCGCGATCATAATTAGCAGGTCATGGGATTCATATTGTGTGGTCACCAGATTCGCAATTTCATATTTTCTGGTATCCAACTCTGATATAACCTGATTGATCAAGGTTGTTTTGCCCGTCCCCGGCCGGCCGGTGATGACAATAAAACCCTCTTCACTGTAGATAGCAAATTTCAAATAGGCGAGCGCATTCGAATAGCTCTGATGAGCAAACGCAAAGCGGTGATCGGAACTCAAACGGAATGGATCCGCAGTAAGGTTATAGAATTTCTCGTGCAGATTAATCACTGAAAGGGTTTCCCTCTACCTGGCAAATACCAACGTCCTCGATGGCCTTTAAATTTAACAGTAAATCATCCTGGCAAATTATTTATTTATTACTAAGTAAATTTGAACGGGTGATTTATTTCGCATTATTATATGTCCGTAGTTTAACCCTAAAAAACCACAAAAAGCAACCTAGTAAATGCGAGCCAGCCCTATCGATATAATTTAATTATAGTTATATTACATAGAGTTATTAATCATACCTAATATTTTTTATTAATAGTAGGCTCATGTGTTGATTGAGCAATTATTACCCTATAAAGTCAGATTTTGAAAACTGCCTGGCCTCGAGCAGCAGCACCCCATGACCACCCCGCTCAAACTCCAGCCATAAAAAGGGCAAGTCCGGGAAG
>CAYPEL010000113.1:0-9342 GCA_964409635.1 uncultured Gammaproteobacteria bacterium
TTTACGCATAAATTCCAGAATGAGTTGTACGACCTCTTCACCAGCATCTTCCTGGACATACTGCACGGCATCTTTAATTAAGCTGATGGATTTGGGGTCTGGCTAGGTGTAGCCTGCTCTTACCGAACATTCTGATAGACTTGTGCCCATCTGGCGCGCAGTGGACTAAGCTATTGTCACAATCCGAATTTGATCTGATCCGCAAATATTTTGCCCGTCCTTCGCGGCGTTCTGATGTGGTGCTTGGTATTGGTGATGATGCCGCTTTATTGGCAGTACCGCCAGGCAGGCACCTGGCCGTGGCGGTTGATACGCTGGTTGACGGGGTGCATTTTCCAGCGCATACAGCAGCAGCCGATATTGCCTGGAAAGCACTGGCCGTTAATCTCAGCGATCTGGCGGCGATGGCCGCAGAACCCGCCTGGTTTACCCTGTCGCTTACTTTACCCACTGCGGATGAAAGCTGGTTAGCTGATTTTTCTAACGGTCTTTTCGAGTTGGCAGAACGCTTCAGTATTGAATTGGTGGGGGGTGACACCACGCGCGGGCCACTGTCGGTGACTATTCAGGTAAATGGCTTTGTCGAAAAAGCCCTGACACGCTCTGCTGCAACACCCGGCCAGATTATTCTGGTTTCCGGTACTCTGGGCGATGCTGCGCTGGCTTTACAGCAACTAAAATCAAACCTGCCAGCCGATGGTTTTCTTGTCAATCGCCTGAACCGGCCGCAGCCACAGGTCGAGTTAGGCTTGGCACTAGCAGAGGTGGCTACTGCTGCGATCGATATCTCCGATGGACTGCTGGCTGATCTGGGTCATGTGCTTGATGCCAGTGGTTGTGGTGCCACGCTAGAGATACAACAGCTTCCATGTTCTCAAGCCTTTAGGTCTGCTGCACCCGAAGATCCCTGGCCTTTGTTGCTGGCAGGTGGCGATGACTATGAGCTGTGTTTTACGCTAGACGAAAACAGACAGGACGAGATTCAATCCATTGCACAAAAATGTGATGTGGTATTAACAAAAATCGGCCGTATAGAATCCAGCCCAGGACTACGTTGCGTACAAGCGGATGGCAGCGCTTATCAACATGCCGTGCTTGGGTATGACCACTTCCGATAAACCCAGTGCGGTGACCCTGCGTTTAATGACCTGATCAAACAGCCCGTGTCGCTGCTGGGTTAGTCGTTAGCCTTATCGTGCTTAATAAGCGCATATGCCGAATGGTTGTGTATCGACTCAAAGTTTTCGGCCTCAACAGTATACGCGCTAATGCGGTCGTCCTGATTTAAGGCGGCGGCAACATCACGCACCATATCTTCAACAAATTTTGGATTGTCGTAAGCGTGTTCAGTGACGTGTTTTTCATCCGGTCTTTTCAGCAAACCATACAATTCTGAAGATGCCTGTTGCTCGACCATTTCAACCAGTTCTTCAATCCAGACAAAATCGTTTGTCGCGGCCGTGACAGTAACGTGCGAGCGCTGATTATGTGCACCACGAGCGGATATTTTCTTGGAGCAGGGACACAAGCTGGTCACCGGTATAACGACTTTAAGTTCCATTTTAGGTTGTTGGCCAGAGATTTCTCCAATCATGCTGACTTCATAATCCATCAGGCTTTGCACGCCTGACACCGGCGCAGTCTTGTTGATGAAGAACGGGAAGGTCATTTCAATGTGACCGGCTTCGGCTTCCAGTTTTTCGGTCATTTCAACCAGCATTTCATGAAATGATTCAACGCTGATCTCACGTTCGTGCAGATTCAGGATCTCCACAAAGCGCGACATGTGCGTGCCTTTGAAGTTGTGCGGCAGGTTAACGTACATGTTGAAGTTGGCAATAGTGTGTTGTTCACCCTCGGAGCGGTCTTTGACGCGTACCGGGTGGCGAATATCCTTGATGCCGACTTTATCGATAGCAATCTGACGTGTGTCAGGTCTACCCTGTACATCTTCAATGGATGGGTTAATGCCGGTCACGCTTGCCTTGTTCTGACGCATGGTTTAAATCTCTGTATAACGCGCACAGGCGCGTTCGGTTTCCCACAGTGTTACGGACTGGACACGAACCTGCGGGTTATTTATTTTTTCGGACAGCGCCTTGTAAAAATGTGCGGCGATGTTTTCTGCGGTCGGGTTGAGTGTATCGAACGGTTCCAGATCATTCAGGTAACGATGATCCAGGCGTTTGGCGATCGCGCGTGTCGCCTGCTTAATGACTTTAAAATCAACACCCATGCCGGCTTTATCCAATTCGGTAGCGACGACTTCGGCTTCCACCTTCCAGTTGTGGCCGTGCATTTGCGAACAGGCACCTGGGTAGTCGCGCAAGGTGTGCGCGGAAGCAAAGTCAGTGATAATTTTAAGCGTATATTGCGCAGCCACGGTAATTCCTGAGTGAAACAGTAGGATATTAATCCACCGCCTCTAATTTGGCAATCCGGGCGGCCAGCTCTGGCTGGATCCGGTTAACGATGCTGGCCGCATCCAGGCCACAGTCGTGCAGCTGCTGATCACGGCTGGCGTGCTCCAGGAACATGTCTGGAATTCCAAGTTGAATCAATGGAGTAGAGATTATTTCTTGGGTAAGTAGCTGAGCTACTGCACTGCCTGCACCACCTTGTATAGCATTATCTTCCAGGCTGACCAGGAGCGGGTGAGCCTTAGCCAGGCTTTTGATGAGTGCCGCATCCAGCGGTTTGACGAAGCGCATATTGGCGACCGTGGCGTCCAGAGTTTCCGCCGCTTCCAGCGCAGCTGCCAGTGGGCTACCAAATACCAGTAGCGCTACGTCCTTGCCTTGGCGTTTGATCTCTCCCTTACCCAAAGGGATAGCTGACATTGCGGATGCAACCTCCACTCCCGGCCCTTGACCACGGGGATAGCGTACCGCGCTGGGGCCATTATGCTGGAAACCCGTGTAGAGCATTTGCCGGCATTCATTTTCATCAGCCGGTGTCATGACCGTCATGTTCGGGATGCAGCGCAAGTAACTCAGATCAAAACTCCCGGAATGGGTAGGCCCATCGTTGCCGACCAGTCCGCCTCGGTCGATGGCAAACAGAATGGGGAGATTTTGCAGGGCGACATCATGGATGAGTTGGTCATAGCCGCGTTGTAGAAAAGTCGAATAGATAGCCATCACCGGTTTCAGGCCATCGCAGGCCATTCCCGCCGCCAGCGTCAGGCTGTGTTGTTCGGCAATACCCACGTCAAAATAGCGATCCGGATAGCGTTCAGAAAAATCCACCAGCCCAGAACCTTCGCGCATGGCCGGTGTAATCGCGACGAGCTCAGCGTCCTGCTCAGCCATATCGCATATCCAGTCGCTGAACACTTTGGTATAGGTTGGTCCAGCTTTAGCGGCGCTTGCGGACTCCCCGGTTTCAATATTAAACGGACCGACACCGTGAAATTCACAGGGATTGTCTTCGGCAGGGTCATAACCCTTGCCCTTGCGGGTAACCACGTGCAGTAGTTGGGGGCCTTTTAGCGCACGCAGATTGCGTAATGTTTTAACCAGGGTGCCAAGGTCATGCCCATCAATCGGGCCGATGTAATTAAAGCCCAGTTCTTCAAACAGGGTACCCGGTACCACCATGCCTTTCATATGTTCTTCTGCCCGGCGCGCCAGTTCCCAAACGGTTGGCATACGCTGCAGGACTTTTTTACTGCCTTCACGCATGGTGGAATAAGTGCGCCCGGACAGCACCCGCGCCAGATAATTCGACATGCCGCCTACATTGGGGGAAATAGACATATCGTTGTCATTCAGCACCACCAGCAGGTTCGCATCCAGCGTACCCGCATGATTCAACGCTTCAAAAGCCTGGCCGGCCGTCATGGCGCCATCGCCGATCACGGCGATGACACGGCGTTGCTCTCCCTTGTGGGTCGCTGCGATGGCCATGCCCAGGGCGGCACTGATAGAGGTACTGGAATGGCCCACACCAAAGGCGTCATAGTTACTTTCTGCCCGGTTGGGGAAACCGGCCAGCCCGTTTTTCTTGCGCAACGTGTGCATTTGTTCGCGCCGGCCGGTAATTATTTTATGCAAATAGCTCTGGTGACCAACATCCCAGATTAACCGGTCTTCCGGAGTTTCGAAAACGTAGTGCAAGGCTAGGGTTAGTTCTACGGCGCCCAGATTAGATGCCAGGTGCCCGCCGGTCCGGGAAACCATATCGAGCAAAAAACGCCTGGCCTGGATAGCCAGTCCCGCCAACTGCTCAGGCGGAAGCGCCCGTAAATCAGCGGGTGAATTGATGTTCTCAAGCAATGCAGCTGGCTGCAGGTCGGTCATACAGAGTAATCAGCGTGTAAACAGTTAATTATCATTGCGGCAGGCGGCTGGTGCAAGTGAAGCTAACTTGGCGCAATAGGGGATTAGACAGTACGTGCCACGATATAGCCAGAAAGCCAGCGCAGCGGGTCGGCGGCTTCATCGAAAGAAGACAGGCACTTGAGCGCTGACTCATGCAGCAGCTCGGCATGTTCCCGTGCACCGGAAAGCCCCATTAATGCCGGGTAGGTGGGTTTATTGAGTGACCGGTCGGCACCGGCGGTTTTGCCGATCTGCTCAGTGCTGCCGGTAATATCGAGAATATCGTCCTGGACCTGGAAAGCCAGTCCGATAAATTGGGCGTAATGGCTCAGAGATTCAAAATCATCTTGACTGGAATCTCCACATAAGGCGCCCAGTAGTACACTGGCCTTGATCAGTGCCCCGGTTTTATGGATATGCATGTCTTCCAGTTCGGCAATGTCGAGTTGTTTGCCGACTGCGGCGAGATCAATCGACTGGCCGCCTACCATGCCGCGCGAGCCGGCCGCATGAGACAGCAGATTAATCATGCGCAGACAACGTGCTGCATCAACGTTATTTGCCATATTATGTGAAAGGACGCGGAATGCCAGGGTCAGAATGGCGTCTCCCGCCAGTATGGCTTCGGCTTCCCCAAACGCTTTGTGGGAAGCCGGCTGGCCGCGGCGTAAATCGTCATTATCCATCGCCGGCAAGTCGTCATGCACCAGCGAATAAGCATGCACGAGTTCCACTGCGGCGGCGGCTAAATCGAGTGATTTGCTGTCGGCATGACAGGCTTGTCCGGCGGCGTAGGTCAGTAATGGCCGTATCCGCTTACCGCCACTGAGGACGCTATAGCGCATCGCTTCATGCAGCTGGGTGGGATGAATGGACGTTTTTGGTAATAGCTGGTCGAGGATTTTTTCGACGCGCTTTTTGGCGTGCTCTGCGAATTGCCGCAGGTGACGGTCAATCGTCGTCGCTGTCAAAAGGCTGGAGCTCCTGTCCACCGTCTTTCTCAAGCAGAATTTGTACTTTTTGTTCGGCTTCACTCAGCGCCGTCTGGCAACTGCGGGTGAGTTGAATACCTCGCTCGAACTGCTTGAGTGACTCGTCGAGGCTCAGGTCTCCCTGTTCCATCTTTTCCACCAGTTTCTCGAGTTCATCGAGGGCGGTTTCGAAATCCGGAGCTTTATTTGTGGTACGTTTGGCCAAGCTGGGTCTCCCTTTAACCTGGAAACCGCAGTTGAACAGCCTGTAGAGTGGTTCTGTTGGTTTGCTTGGCGTAGCAAAAAAATGCACTAATGGCAGGCCCCTTAGCGTATTTTTTTTGCATAGCCAGGCGAGCCAACAGGGCCGCTCTACAGGTTGTAGCGCCTTCACCCTGCGGGTGAAGCCTGTATAAACCACTTTGTTTTGTAGTATCAATCACTTTATACATCCTCGTAGTGGTCAACTGCGGTTTCTAGGTTTAACAGGGCAGTTACACTACAAGTGCGCCCGGTTTCCGTCAAATTCATTTTAGCCGTATTCTATAAGTATTATAATTGTCAGGTTTTTCGCTTGATCCTTTCATTGACAGCCTATTGGCAGTGGGTTAGATTCCCAGAATATATTAGATTTATTCTAAAAAGTCCTATGGACGGATGCCCGTCTTTATACTAGCGGAGATATATTATGAGTTTGAAAGGCAGTAAAACTGAAAAGAATTTGAAAGACGCTTTTGCCGGTGAATCACAGGCAAATCGCCGTTACCTCTATTTTGCAGCTAAAGCCGATGTGGAAGGCTACAACGATGTAGCTGCTGTATTCCGCTCCACGGCAGAAGGTGAAACCGGTCATGCGCATGGCCATCTGGAATACCTGGAAGAAGTTGGCGATCCGGCGACCGGGCTGCCAATTGGCGGTACCTCAGATAACCTGAAAGCGGCTATTGCGGGCGAGACCCACGAATACACCGATATGTATCCTGGTATGGCAAAGTCTGCGCGCGGCGAAAGCTTCGACGAAATTGCCGACTGGTTTGAAACCCTGGCTAAAGCAGAACGCTCCCACGCCAACCGTTTCCAGAAAGCACTGGATACACTGGATACTTAGTCCAGTATACAGATCAAATCACCGGGCCTTACCTGGCCCGGTTGTTTTATAATTAAAATTCACTTATTTGGCGAGCCTGTCTCTCAAGGCTGGCCTGCACTCCTGGAGTTTCACCATGCCCTTGCGTGAAGGCAGCCTGGAAGCACCAACCCGACATCCTCTCGATTGGTTAAGCGACGACTTTTATAACCAGCAAGCGTTATTTGAAGAACTGGAGCGTGTGTTCGAAATTTGCCACGGCTGCCGACGTTGTTTCAATTTGTGTAACGCCTTTCCGACGCTGTTTGATGCCATCGACGAATCGGACACCCTGGAGCTCGATGGTGTGAGTAAGCGCGTCTACTGGGACGTTGTAGACCACTGTTATTTGTGTGACATGTGCTACATGACCAAATGTCCGTACGTACCGCCACACGAATGGAATATAGATTTCCCGCACCTGATGTTGCGCGCCAAGGCGGTTAAATTCAAAAAGGGTGAAACCCGGATCCGGGATAAAATCCTGACATCAACGGATGCCGTCGGCAAGCTGGCCGGAATACCCGTTATTTCTTCCGTGGTGAACGCGGTTAACCGGATGCCGGTAGGCCGGAAAGTACTTGAGGAAGTTATGGAAGTACACTCACAGGCGGCGTTACCTGAATACCATTCCAGAACATTACGCAAGCGGCTTTCGTCATTGGGTGGCGACGCGGCTGACAGTGTGGCGGCGGGCTCCACGCAGGGTAAAGTGGCCTTGTTCGCAACCTGTTACGGAAATTACAACGCACCCGAATTGGGCGAAGACCTGGCCGCAATTTTCAAGCACAACGACATACCCGTGCGCATAGCCGAAAAAGAAAGTTGCTGTGGTATGCCCAAGCTGGAACTGGGTGACCTGGAGGCGGTGGCTAAAGCAAAAGCCAAGAATATTCCTCAGCTAGTAAAGATGATAGATCAGGGTTGGGATATTGTAGCGCCAGTTCCGTCCTGTGTGCTGATGTTCAAGCAGGAACTGCCCTTGATGTTTCCCGAAGACGCTGATGTCGCCAAAGTGCAAGACAATATTTATGATCCCTTTGAATATCTGGCCATCCGGCATAAACACAGCCTGTTGAAAACCGACTTCCAGCAATCGCTGGGTAAGATTGCTTATCACGTTGCCTGTCATTTGCGGGTGCAGAATATCGGTATGAAAACGCGCGACATTTTACAGCTGGTGCCGGACACCGAAGTCGAAGCCATCGAGCGCTGTTCCGGGCATAACGGAACTTATGCAGTGAAAAAAGAGTTTCACGAGACCTCCATGAAAATCTGTAAGCCCGTCGTGAACAAAGTGGAAAAAGCCGGTGCCGAACACTATTGCAGTGATTGTCCCATGGCCGGTCACCAGATCAGGAACGGCTTGTCCGAACCACGCGAGCCTGAGCACCCGCTTAAATTGCTGCGCATGGCTTATGGTCTGTAATAGTACAGATTACTACCAACCAGGTTTTGTAGGGTGGGTTTCACCCACTCTACTGAGAGAGTGCTATTAGGCAGCTTATATTATGAACAGACTGACCAGAGACGATCTTTATACGCTTGAAAAATACGCCGAAGTGCGCAAGGATTTCCGCACTCAAGTAATGGCGCACAAAAAAAATCGCCGGGTTCCCTTGGGATCAAATGCCGCGCTGTATTTTGAAGACCGAATGACCATGCAGTACCAGGTTCAGGAAATGCTGCGTATTGAGCGGATATTCGAAGTGGTCGGTATTGAAGAAGAACTCAATGCCTATAATCCACTGATACCGGACGGCAATAATTTGAAAGCCACGTTCATGATCGAAGTGGCGGATGAAAATGAGCGCCGCAAGGTGTTGTCTACTTTACTGGGGGTGGAAAACCAGGTCTGGTTACGCATTGATGGTTTTGATCCCGTATTCGCAATCGCCGACGAAGACCTGGAGAGAGAAACAGAGGAAAAAACATCATCCGTGCATTTTATGCGTTTTGAATTTAACCAGGAAATGGTTGCCGCCGCGCGGCAGGGTGCGGCGATAGGCGCAGGGATCAGCCACCAGCACTATACCCAGCAGCTCGAACCCTTACCTGAAAATATCCGCGCCGCACTGTCAGCAGATTTCGAATAGCCGCTGTTAAATAAAGTTCTTTCCCAAAGGGCTTGAAACCCGGCCTTTGGGCTCCCATATATAAACCAGACGAGGCACAGCCTGTGCCGTAACAGTTATTTTGGGAGGTATCCAAATGAGTTTAGTCCGTTATGAACCCTGGGGTTTTCTGAACCAGTTGCACGGTGACCTGGATCACTTTTTTGATCGTAGTCCAGTACAAGACGGTGATCAGGGTAACAGCCTGGTCACCAGTGACTGGACACCCGCCGTTGATATTAAAGAAGAAGATGATAGCTACGTTATTCATGCCGATATCCCGGGCGTAGAAGCCAAAGATATCGAAGTCAATATGGAAGACGGTGTGCTGACGATCAGAGGTGAGCGTAATGCGGAAAATCGTGATGCAAGCAAACACTACAAGCGCGTAGAACGTGTACGTGGCAGCTTTTATCGCCGCTTCAGCTTACCCGATACGGCGAATACCGATGCCATCAGTGCTAAATCGAAGCACGGCGTCTTGGAAGTGATTATTCCCAAGCAGGAAAAATTACAGCCTAAACGCATTACGGTTGAGGGATAAGGCCGTAGCATTGGATTTCCCCTGCGGATGAAACCCCGCAGGGGTATTTATAAACTCAAGTTTCGGAGTTCAGGTGAGAGCAGTTAGTCTCAGAGCCAGGCGGTGTAGCGCTTAATTTGGAACCGTAGCCAGCAGGGATGCCGGCTTCGAGCGTACAGGGATGTATTTACACCGCCTGGCGGCACCCACTGAACTCCGAAACTTGAGATATTAACTGGCCGTCATTCTCTGTTCTGTTTCAATAAACGGTTCCGGTTTGGCAATG
>CAYPEL010000114.1:0-9325 GCA_964409635.1 uncultured Gammaproteobacteria bacterium
TGTGGGTAACCTTGCTGTTGTGGGTAACCTTGCTGTTGTGGGTAACCTTGCTGTTTTTGGAATCCTTGCTGTTGTTGTGGGGCACCTTGCCCATAGCCTGGATTACTAATATCAGCATTATTTCCAAAGCTGTCTTGCGCGATTGCCGACTCAGAAACCAGTGTAGCCAAAGCAACTAGTGAGGTCAGCCAGTAATTATTAAATTTCTTCATCTTGTCACTTCCAATTGCCGGCCATCCTGTCCTGTCATTTCATAGGGGTTGAACGAAGAGTCATCAGTTAACACATAGCTGCCATCGTTCAACTGCCAGGCATTCTCGTAGGTATTATCCAGTTCAACTGTGCCGCCAGAGTAAGGATTGTTATAGGTCTCAGTACCATGGGTGGTTTCTATTGTTTCACGTTGCAGGTAGTCCTGACTGGCATTGCGTTGCTTCCAGCTATTATGCTGCATATCAAGTATTTCATTACTCGTTTTCGCTCTGATGTTGGCGCGATCCATAGCGCCTTTATTGTTGATCCGAGTCATTTTACTGTTGTGCTGCGCCATTTTTGCCAACCATTGCTGGTTAGGACGGCCTGACTTGCGCAGCATTTCTGCCAACTTAAAATCCAGCTGCCCATCTGGCGCCCGTATTGCAAAACCTGGCAAGGTTGAAATCGAAAGATATTCTGTGATCTCACCCGGCATCACACCCTGCATACGCAAAAGACTAAACACTATGGCAATGCCGATTAGCTCGCGCATTTCCGTACCCTGATGGTTATAGCCTATCAAAGCCTGGCCACCTTCGAGCCACTGCTTGGTCTCGCTGCCGGGCATGGCGGGAAGTTGCTGTAACTGCTTCTCAAACGCCTCAACAAAGTCACGGCGATCACGGTAGTCAAGCACCCTGGCTCCCGGCCGGTTGTATTGCACCCAAGTGTGAATGTATTCCTTAGCGGATTGAATCTGGATATTGGGACAGGCCTGTTGCGGCATACCGGCTATTTGCATGTTATGTCCAGACCAGTTTTCTTCGGCCAGGATCTCCATCACACTCAGGCCATCAGGCGATGCGGCGCGCCAGGCAAAGTGAGGCGTTTTCTTGCCACACCCCGAATCATTGATTTGCCAGCTAATACCACCTTGCGGTTGCCAGCCAACAGGTATCATAACGGTGGCAGCTATCATGGGCTGTCTAAAACCAGACGGGTCGATGATATCTGCCTTCTGAACCCGGATAGCGCCCTGGGGCATAACAGCAGTCTGCGCAGCATTGGCACCGGCACGGCGTATCGCAGGCGCCAGTTCTGCTGCCTGCACACTACTGCTTTGACCAAACGTCTCAAGCTTGTCTGAAACCTGCTCATCTGAGGGTGAACAAGCCGTGATAGTAGCCACAATAAAACCAAGAAGAACAATTCGCATCGTCATTTCCATAACATTTGCCCGTGACTTAGAGCTTAGC
The DNA here is from genome assembly GCA_964409635.1 of uncultured Gammaproteobacteria bacterium. Lineage (GTDB taxonomy): Bacteria > Pseudomonadota > Gammaproteobacteria > DSM-19610 > DSM-19610 > CAYPEL01. Next base: position 1,452 of record CAYPEL010000114.1, read on the forward strand.
CAGAATAACGGCATATGTCCACGACAGGTATTACTGCCGGATTTTTAATACAATTTTTTCACTACTACCCAATAGCTATTACTCGTTAAGGGCTTAGTTCAAGAACGAATAGATTGATCTATCAGCTCTTTCACAAATTGAAAGTGGAATTCTGATAATGCGTTACCAACAAACGGATTCTTACCCACAGTAAAATATTTTATAGATCGGCTGAACGCTAATCTGTTGCTTAATATTGCTTAGGTACAAGGTCACAGCAACGGCAATTGCCGGTGGCGTTTCCCAACCGCACTAAAAATTGCATTAGCCACCGCGGGCGCAACAGGCGGTGTGCTCGGCTCTCCGTAGCCACCTGGTTTTTCGTTGGTTTCCAAAATGTGGACTTCAATCTCAGGAATTTCTGCCAGTTTTAACGCCGGGTAGTTGTGAAAATTACTTTCCACGACACGTCCATCCTTGAAATTAATTTTGCCATGCAAGGCAGCCGTTAATCCATAAATAATACCGCTCTGCATCTGCCGCTCGACAATAGACGGGTTAATGTACAAACCGCAATCAACCACACAGGTGATCTTGTCGACAGTCAGTTTGCCTTCTTTACCCATTGTAATCTCGGCAACCTGGGCAACGTAGCTGCCAAAGCTATGGGTTAATGCAATGCCGCGGCCCTGGCTTTTCCCCAACGCTTTTTTCCAGTTGGCCTTTTCTGCCACCGCATCCAGCACCTTGAGCGCGCGCGGTGATTGCTTTAATAAAAAACGCCGATATTCATAAGGATCCTTGCCGGCATGGTGTGCGAGTTCATCGATGGCCGATTCTGTAAAAAAACAATTGAGTGAATTGCCAACTGAGCGCCAGAAACCAACCGGAATACCATTATCCAGCTGCACCACTTCAGTCAATTGACTGGGTAATTGATAAGGCAGTTCTGCCGCCCCTTCCGTCATAGTCGCATCTGGCTTGTCCCCCACCCATTGCGGTGCGAAACGCTCCATAATGGAGGTATTGGAAACACGGTTGCGCCAGGCAAGTGGATAGCCTTCTTTGTCGACACCAACCTCAAAACGGCTAGCCGCAGCTGGCCGGTAAAAGTCATGTTGCATATCTTCTTCGCGTGACCAAATAACTTTAACCGGTGCGGAGACTGCTTCCGAAACCAGAACCGCCTGGGTAATAAAATCAACCTCGGCACGCCGGCCAAAACCACCCCCCAGATAAGTAGTATTTATTTTTACCTGATCGGCGTGTAGCCCGGTAACATTCATTGCCGCCTGCGCCGCGAGGCCTTGTGCCTGGGTAGGCGCCCAGATTTCACAAAACTCATCGGTGACATTGGCCGTCGCGTTCATCGGCTCCATCGTGCTGTGCGCCAGGTAGGGTGCCCCGTATTGCATTCGGTGTGTCTTACTGGCTTGCTGCATTGCAGCGCGGATATCGCCATTGCTCGACACGGTACGCGCGTTAGTATCATCGTCAAGCGCGTCGTGGAATGACTTTTCTACAGAAGCAGTCGTATAGCCTTCGGTTACACCGCCTTTAAACGTGACGTTTAATGCTTCCAACCCCTTGCGGGCCTGCCAGTAATTTACCGCCACAACGGCAACACCATTGTCGACAGGAACAACCGCTTTAACACCTTTGACTTTCAGCGCCGCGGCTTCATCGTAGGATTTAACATCACCGCCTATAACAGGTGACTGCTTGACGCTGGCAACCAGCATACCCGGCAACACGACATCTATACCAAAAATAGCGTCGCCCGTGACTTTGGGCAAGGTATCGATACGATTGACCGCTTTGCCAATGTACTGGTACTCGCCTTGTGGCCGGAACGGCGGATTGGCTGGTGGCGCTAGTTTAGCCGCGCTATTTACCAGTTCACGAAAGTGTAGTTTCTTGCCGGAAGGTTTGTGAATGACATAGTTGTCTTTTGTGGTGCACTCACTAGCTTTGACAGACCATTGTATAGCGGCTGCTTCAACCAGCATCAGGCGCAGGGTAGCGCCAACTGTCCTTAGCGGTTCCCACCATGCGCGTACTGAAGTGCTGCCCCCCGTTAGCTGCATACCAAATAAGGGGTTGTTGTAGAGACCGTTATTGGTGGGGTTCAATACCTTGATGGCGTAATAATCGGCGCCGGATTCATCAGCCAGTATCATTGCCAACGCGGTTTGAGAACCTTGACCCATTTCAGAAGCAGGAATGACAACGTTAAGTACACCTTCCGAATCGATTTTTATCCAGGAATCTACCGGATAGGCCGCATTGGCATCACTCCCCTGACGCGCAAGCACCTTGTCGAACATGGGTAAGGAAAAGCCCAATATCAGACCGCCACCGGCCAACAAGCTGCCCTTGAGGAAACGCCGCCGGCTCAGGTTTTCAACTTTCATGTGTGCCTCCGCTACGCAGTTTGATGGCGGCCAGATGGATGGCCTGGCGGATTTCGGGATAACTGCCACAACGGCAGATATTCGTCATGGCTGTGTCAATCTGACTGTCAGTGGGTTGCTTGTTTTTCGTCAGCAAAGCAACCGTACTGAGAATTTGTCCGGATTGACAGTACCCGCACTGGGGCACGTCCACATCAACCCAGGCTTGCTGGACTTTATGTAATTTTCCGTTTTTGCTTAGTCCTTCAATGGTCTGTATGGACTGGCTGGAAACAGCAGACACCGGTATCAGGCAACTGCGAACCGCTTTACCGTTCATTAAAACTGTGCAGGCGCCACAAGCGCCGATACCACAACCATACTTGGTGCCATTGAGGTGCAATTCGTCGCGCAATACCCAAAGCAGCGGCGTGTCGGCCTCAACATCAGCCTGCATAACCGTATTATTCACTTTGATTTTATACATCCAGGCCATCCTGTTAGCGGGCTACTTAATTAGTCCATCTTTGACAAGTTGCTAATGGCAATAGTTCGAATAACACACGCGACCCTTACCCCCACGGAATATCCTTCAGGCGTTCAGAGGAAGCAGTGTTAATCAGATGCATTTTGGCGGTTATGCTTTTGTAGAAATGCTGTAATATCATTCATCACACCAAAGCGGCCGCGATACGGAATTGAAAGTGCGGCAAGAATAGTCACGTGATCGACACCATCATAAATGTGTGGCTCGACCGACCCACCCTTTTGCTGCACAATATTAGTCATATTATCGATATTGCGCCGAAACACTTCTTTGTCCTCATTGCCATAGAGCAACAACAACGGAGGCTCGCTACCCTCGATAAAATGACTGGGCTGAGACTCAGAATAATCCAGACCAGCAAACACTTTGGGCAAATAGGGCCGATCAAAAATAAAGTCATAAGGTGCGGCAAGACCGATAAAACCACGAATATTTTGATGCATCGCCGCACCGAGATAACGCTCATTCACCGTTAACATAGCAGCCATATGCCCACCGGCCGAATGCCCCATCAGGAAAAGCTGATCCGCCTTGCCACCAAAACGCACAATATTCTTAACCGTCCAGGCCACTACCGCCGCACTGTCTTGCATCATTTGCGGAAACAACACTTGCGGATAACGGCGATAATCAGGAATCACCACCACATAACCCTGCGAAGTCAGGGTCTGGGCGACAAAACGATACTTTTCCCGGGTCAAGGTGGTACAGGCACCCCAACAACCACCATAGAAAAAAATCACCGTGCCTTTTACTTCCCCGCCCGGTTGATAAATATCCAGCCGGTTGAGTGCATGTATGCCATAGGGTTGGCCGGCAATCAGTTTATAGTCATCAAAACGCGCGAGGGTATTAGCCACGATCAAGGCGGAAGTCGTGCAGGCGGAGAGCATGGAGATAAGAACAACAAACAACAGGAGTTTACTCATTTACCTTCCAGTAATTAGGTACCACCTGACCGGTCTCGTTTTTTGCAAACCGGCCAGGTGTAGTTGCGCTAACGAACCGCACCCGGCAGAGAAAGATCACCGGAGGCTATATCAAAAACATCAACCACGCATAGCAGAGGACTGTGGACATTTTTATTGATGCGAAGTGCTGCAGTTACTCCATCGTAGTTGAAACTGTCGGGGAAACCTACGTCCTTTTGCGGTACACGTACTTCAGCCATCTTACCTTTAAGCGCAGGCACGTAGCCGGGACTGTCAATAAAGATCGGTAATTCCGGCCAGGTGGCCGGTAGCGCCGGGTTACTGCCTTTCGGGATATCCTTAACCTTCAGCGCCCCTTTACCACAAGTGTCATCCGGGGTTAGGACGACCCAGTGGCTGTGCCAGAGATCGCCATCATTGTCATAGATGCCGTCGATATTCTCTTCATACTTGGGCGTATCGTCAAAATCAGGATGTGAAGTCAGCACTAGGGCAAGAATGCCCTGATCCGCCTCAAAACCAACAGCACTACTGTTTAAAGTTGTCGGCCATACATAGGCAAATACATCAGCACCCGCGAGTTGACCGTGCTTGTTGGGTTTCAATTCCCCAACACCTTCGCGTACTGTATGTTGAAAGATCAGGTTGGGTCCATGCTTGACAATGCGGGTTTGTACAATATCGAAGTTTGGCTTGATTTCAGTGTCCGTCTTTGAAGAAACCCCAGCACCAGGGCCACTGTGTGCCGTGGCGCAAGTTGCGCCGGCCAACATTAATCCACTCAATGAAATAGCCACTAAATTTATCATCTCTTAAACCTCCTTAAATTATAAGTATCGACTCGATACCTATAATATGCTGACACACGATATCAGGCTTGTCAAACTAGTTTCGTATCGATACTATATGATGTATGACGGTCAGAAATATACACAACTACCTTGAGCGCCTTAACAACCTGATTCGTAGTGAATCGCGCAATCTGGGCGCTAAATACGGCCTGCAGCCAGTGCAACTGGATGCGTTGGCTTACCTGGCGATCTGCAACCGCTATTCGGATACCCCACGAGGGGTGACAGACTATCTCGGCTTGACCAAGGGTACGGTGTCACAAACACTAAATGCACTTGAGAACAAGGGGCTGCTAAAAAAACTGGCTGATAAACAGGACAAACGCGTGGTGCATTTGTGGGTGACAGCGGCTGGCCACAGACTGCTGAAAAAAAGTGTGCCCGCGCCAGTTATAAGCGAGGCACATGCTGCATTGGCGGCTGAACAACGCAAACAACTGGAGACTGGTTTGAAAGCATTACTATCAACCATACAATATACCAACAGCATGAAAACTTTTGGTGTTTGCAAAACCTGCCAGCACAACCAGGTCATTTCGGAAAACGAATCTTACTGCCAGCTGACTCAGGAAGCTTTATCAACCGAGGATATTGAACTTATCTGCCGAGAACACGCGGTATGACGCCCAGTCCACGTCGCTGACTTTATTTGCGGCGAACAGGGAAGGCCAGGCGCAATTTCGATTTCTGCTACTGCCAGAGGTTATGCACTTATTGTACGAATTCAGGTTTCACTCTCAATCTCGCTCTGTATTTTTTCAAGCTCATCGAGAATGCGGATGAATTTGGCACCGAATGGGGTAACTATATATTCCACACGCGGTGGAACCTCGTTATAGCTAACACGCTCAAGAATACCAAACTTAGCATTTTTTCGAAGACAATCATTGAGCACCTTAGCCGTTAATCCCTCAACACTGCGCACCATTTCTCCAGGCCGGTTAATTCCTTTAGCCAGCAGATGATAAACGGTGAGTGACCATTTACATCCATAAATGGTTTCAACCATGCGCGCGCTTCTCTCCGGTGGCGATTTTCTATGAAATATTATTTCGTTATTTTTCATTAATTTATACCAATAAGTACGTACTGAACCAAATTATGCCTGCTTCTCAATAGGCTACTTAGTTTCATATGCTCCGTCCATACCTTGCAATTACCTAGGGAGTAAATAATGGAAAACAAAACTTTACCATTGGCCATGATCATCGGTGGTTCCAGTGGTATCGGATTAGCCACTGCAAACCTTTTGCTCGAACATGATATCGATACAGTAATCATCGGAAGATCACGCGCCAAACTAGAAGGCGCAAAATGCAAACTCTCTTCTAAGGGGCAGGTTGAAACACTCCAAGCCAATCTATACGAAGCCAACGATGTACAGCGTGTCGTTAACTTTGCTAGCAACCACCATCGCCACATCAAATATATGATAAATGCAGCGGGTTGTTTCAACCCAACACCTTTTCTCGAACATGATCACGAGGACTATGACGCTTACATGGATTTAAACCGTGCAGCATTCTTTATTTCACAGGCCGTAGCGAAAAACATGGCGGAAAACGGTGGAGGATCAATTGTTCATATTGGATCCATGTGGGCAAAACAAGCCATTAAAGCTACACCTTCCTCCGCCTATTCAATGGCCAAGGCCGGGCTGCATGCACTCACACAACACATGGCGATGGAATTAGCTGACCAGAATATCCGGGTCAATGCGGTTTCGCCAGCCGTAGTAAAAACACCTATCTATGAGTCTTTCATCCGGCCTGATGAAATCGATGCTGCGCTAGCAACATTTGATGGGTTTCATCCAATAGGACGGATTGGCGCCCCAGAGGATGTTGCTAATGCAATTTACTTCCTGCTCAGCCCTGAAGCGGATTGGGTAACAGGCGCCATTTGGGATGTTGATGGTGGGGTAATAGCAGGCCGAAACTAACGTAAATAAAACAGGTCATGTAAAATCAACGAACCGCGCCCGGCAGGGAAAGATTACCGGAGGCTATATCAAATTCATCAAACCACGCACAACAGTGGACTATGGACATGCGCATCGATGCGCAGTGCTATAGTCACCCCATTGTAGCTGAAGCTGGTGGGTAACTATGTAGCAGATATCTGCGCTACGCACATAATACATTTCTCGCTCCAAGCCAATTTATACACTATTGTTGTACTAAACAAGGATTACATCATGTAACGGGGTGAACTATGCCACAAGCAAGCAGCTCAAAAATATCAGACACCATTCGAGAACTGGGTTTTGGCACCAAGGTAATGCGCGAAAGCGCCTTGCGTCTATTGAATCGTGACGGAACCTTTAATGTCTCCCGTGGCGGCCTGCCACTGTTCAAATCTCTGAATCTCTATCAGGCACTATTGAGCGCCACTTGGTTGCAATTCAATCTGACCCTTATCGGTTTTTATTTGTTGATCAATATCCTGTTCGCTGGTCTGTATTTTCTTTGCGGTGCAGATGCGTTGACAGGGGTTCAGGGTATGAGTCCAGGACAACGGTTTCTGGAAGCCTTCTTTTTTAGTACACACACGCTGACAACTGTCGGTTACGGGCATATTGCGCCTCAGAGTTTGGCGGCCAACCTGCTGGTTGTTGTTGAGGCGTTTTTCGGCTTGTCCGGTTTCGCTGTTGCAGCGGCACTGATGTTTGCGCGTTTCTCGCGGCCAACAGCTAAAATACTGTTCAGCAACAAGGCCGTAATCGGCCCGTATCACGGTACCAACAGTTTTTCTTTCCGCATTGCCAACGGTTCACCGAACGAACTGATTGAAGTCGAGGTGCGTATTCTGCTGTGTATGACTAAATTAAAAGGCAGGGTGCGCATCCGGCAATTTCATGAACTGAGTCTGGAGCGGCACAAAATATCGTTCTTCCCCATGGACTGGACCGTGGCCCATCCTATTTTGGAGAAAAGCCCTTTGTCCACGGTATCACCGCAGGAATTGAGAAAACGGGATGCCGAGTTCCTGGTATTAATTAATGCAATCGATGATAAATCCTCACGGGAAGTTCACGCCAGGTCATCCTATAAATGGAATGAAGTGGTTTGGGGTGCGCGCTTCAGGGACATGTTCCGCGAGAAGCGCGATGACCATATGAGTATAGATCTGAAACGGATACACGATATTCAGGAAGTTGATACAAACGTAG
>CAYPEL010000115.1:0-6968 GCA_964409635.1 uncultured Gammaproteobacteria bacterium
CCCCCCCCCCAGCCCCCCGGCGACTCTATTTCACGCTGATGACGTAATACGAGCCGATTTGTCGTGACCGGAGTTCTGTGTTGTTAGTGCCGGATCGAGGTCTTCGACATCGTCAAAAGCGGCGAACAAATTGATGATGGAATCGGGTGCATCTTCGTTGACTACGACGTTACTGATCCCGGAGGTAGTGGGAGTATCATTAACCGCATTAACGGTCAGTGTGGCGGTGGCGGGTGTGGCATCCAGTAGGCCACCATTATCCTTGGCAACGAAGCCAAAGGCGGTGATGCCGTTGTAGTTAAGGTTAGGCGCGAAGTACAGCGTTAATGACTCGGCAGTAGCAGCGTAATCGGTGCCGATGATTGCAACACTGGACAATCCCGCATCGGTATACAAGATGCCGTTGGCGGGCAAGTTAGTTAACTGAAAGTTATCAACGGTGCCATCGATATCTGAACCGGTTAAGGTGATGGCAATCGAGGGGGCATCTTCGTTACCTGAAGCACTGACATTATTGGTGATCGGTGCATCGTTGACATCAGTCACTGTTATCTGGAGAGCCTGTACGTCAGCCAAAATTCCGTCGGAGACTTGTACGATCACATCGTAGATATTGTCGCCGTTGGAGTCATCAGGAATTTCAAAGTCTGGTGGACTAATAAAGGTAAGTACACCGGTGATACTATCCAGGCTAAATTCAGCGGCATCGTCACCACCAATGATGCTATACGAGAGCGTCTGGGCTGGCAGGTCAGCATCGGTAGCGATCACCGTAGTTACTGCAGCGGTATTCTCGGCAATAGAAATTGAATTTGCGTATTGGATCCGGACGTTGTCAATGTAGAAGATCTCATCTGGGCCACCAAAACCATTATCAACCCGAAAACGGATTTGTGTATTGTTTGATGTGTACGCAGAGATATCGTAGCTTCTGGATCCGGAGTTTATGCCGTCGAAGCTGTCGAAAGTTTCAAGGATGGCCCAGGAAGATCCGCCGTTGTTGGAAACTTCTATAACCCATGAATCCGGATCACTGGATTCAACGCCGGAGCCTGTACGAAAATCAAATGACAAGCTTGCTGATGTGGCGTTTGACAGGTTGGCCTGGCGGGCAAGGCTATTCCCAAATCCCTGGATATTAAGCTCGCCACCCGTGATTATAACCATTCCAACAGTGGCGCCGGCACCTGAACTGTCTGACTCTATCCAGCTGCCAGTCCAGTTATTGGAACCATCGTTGTTGGTAAATGTGGCGGTGGTAAATTCATCCAGGAATGTCGGCGAGAATACAGGGGCATTGTTGACTGCTAAGCCAGTTATATTTTTCACCCCAGTGCTTGCAGGTGCAATCCCGTCATCTATACTGGTGGCGATAGTGAAATTGCTGTTGTAATTTGTGCTGGGACTGAACACTACACCGGCCAACAGAATATTGACATCAGCGATTACACCGGTGGCAGACCACATACCAGTAACGGCATTGTAAGTGGAGGCCACTGCGCCTGATACACCGATACTCAGATTACCTGCTGCTGGATCAGACAAGGTCAGGGTGGCGGTAACGTTGGCACTGTCAACATCCGTAATCACAATATCAGTCAAGTAGAGGATGCTATTCTCTATATAGGCTTCTGGAGCGCCAAGATTAGTTGCAGCCGGTGCATCATTGATTGCATTGACGGTGATCGAAGCGGTGGCCGCACTGGCATCGAGTTGGCCATTGTTGTCTTTGGCGGCGAAGTCAAATGTGGTGACGCCGTTATAGTTGGCGTTAGGCACAAAATATAGGGTAAGCGCTTCGGCGGTGGCGGCATAATCAGTGGCCGTGTTGACCGCCATGCTTAGTCCGGCATCGAGGTACAAAGTGCCATTAGCGGGCAGGGTGGTTAACTGAAAGTTAACAACAGTACCATCGATATCGGAACCAGTCAGGGTAATTGTGATCGAGGCATCGTCTTCGTTACCATTGGCGCTAACATTATTAGTAACAGGTGCATCGTTGACGGCAACGATCGTTACCGTTGAGACAAGATTCGGTGAAGAGGTGTCTATACCACCATTTGCGGTGCCACCGCTGTCTTTAATGCTGGTGATAGTGAATGCGCGGTTAAGTGTAGACGGGGTTTCGCTGCTGTTCTGGTAGCTGAGGCTGATGACCAGATTCGATATATCTGCTATGGAGGCACCGGGAGTAGATAACGTTACTGTTGCTGTGGTTCCTGACAGGCTGATAGAATAGCTATAACCTTTGTTAGCGGTGGTACCGCTGGCAAGGTCAGTCAGAGCAAATGTCGAGCCATCCAGAGTGATGCGTTCACTGTTACCCTGGGGGCTGCCGTCTGTGACATTGGTAACCGTGAACACCAGTTCTTCAATTGTTTGTCCGCTATCGGACGTGTTGGGGGAGACAAAGTTAAATAGTCCAACAGCGGCATTGCCCTCTGTATAGGTTGGGTTAAGGGCATTTCCTGCAAGAGTAGGTGCATCGTTGACCGGGTTGACAGTGATTGTGACGCTATCAGTATCTGCGTTAATCAGTGTGTCATTCGCCAGGGCCGAAATCTCCTGACTGGTCAGGGCGCGATTGTAAACGCGTGCTTCGTCTATCTTGCCTATAAAATCCCAGTCTGGGTCACCAGTACCGTGTTTGCCTATAAAGCTGTCTGCACCGTGCGAATAAGTGACGGCGCCAGTCATTGCTGCTGAATCAACAGCAACACCATTGAGGTAAAGTGTATGTGTGTTGTTTACGGCATCAACCGTGTAGGCAATATGGTGCCAGCCACCGAGCAGGTTTATTCCGTAGTCAAGGTTCTGCCAGCTTGTGCCATCATAGTAGCTGCCTCTCAATCCACCACCACTCCATTCCCTCAAGTAAAGAATGACGTCGTCACCCAGGCTGATAACATGGGAGCCAGTGTCAGTGGCCGCAGTGTCGTATGCAGTGAGATTAACCCAGGCCGCGAGCGTCACATCAGCCGGATCATCAAAGCGACCGTTGATCTGAATGTGGTCACCCTCGTCGAATTCCAGTGTTTTGTCACGCGGGGCAGGATCTGCTGGAACAGGTGGTGCCGCACCGTTTACGACACCATCATTCGTACCTGCAATACTCGAATCCTTGCCAAGGTCACCGCTAATATCAAAGCTATAGTAGCCCTGTAGCGTTGTGTCATCGTGCGTGGTCATTTGCAGCGTGACTGCGCCATTAAAATCGGCGTCAGGATTAAAGGTCAGACCATCTAGCGCTGCGTTAATATCTGTTAGTGTGCCGGAAAAGGTCATTGCAGTGCTGCCGTTGCTACTGCTGATAAAAGTGAGACCTGCCGTGCCGGACAAGGTGACTATGCCGTCATTGACAGAAAGCGATACGGCAAGAACACTACTGCCTGCATCAGCATCGCTAATTGAAATAAGGTTTCCATTTGTGGTATTGAATACTAGTGCTGTGTCTTCATCGGTCGACTGCGCACCTGGCACACTGTTTACGGGAGGAGCACTTGAATTTATTTCTGTTATAAGAAACAGCATGTCCTTGCCACTTTCTGTGCTACCACTATCATTGATTAAATCTCCTTGTGTATAGATATTGAATGCATCGTGATGAGCAACATATACATTGCCGCTACTCGTACTGCTGCTAACACGCAGGGAATAGGTACTGCCGTAGTTAAGAGTGGTGTTGGCTATATCAAAATCGTATCGTGCGAAACTGCTGTCGAGACTGAGTTCCGCCCAGGTTTTGGTTGCACTTACATTGATGGAGCCGGATCCGTTCCATTGATCCTGTAATGAAACGGTTATATTTTGGGCGGAGGCGCCATCGTGTCTTAACCAAACACTGAGTTGATTTACTGTATAGGTTCCTGAGGTATCGGTATCTCTGAATGATTGCCCCCATGACTGATCACCAATTGTTCTGATTTCGAGGTCTTTATCGCCCACCTCATTGGACTCATGGATAACGAGTATTCCAGACCAGCCTTGTTGGATTTCTGCGCTGAATGCTGCATTGGTTTCGATTCTTCCAGACTCGTACTCCAGCTTCCAGTCGCCGCCCAGTTCAGCGCTGCCGGTCAGGTCTTCGGAAGCAGCAACATCCGTACCGGTAAGATTAGCAATACTATTGATCAGTGACTGGCCATTTTCAGTAGCCGCCAGATTGCAGCCGTAAAACAACAGGTCACCGTCCTCACTGAAGGCATCTCCCCAGTTGCTTATAGTATCGGTATTAGCCAGCAAACTATCTATATCGAGTTGGCTATTACCCAGTTGAACTTTGCCGTCACTGCCGTGCGAAATAATGTGCACCGCATCGAGGTCGTGATATTTCGCGAGTGTGTCACTGATCTGTTGCAAGCCGTCTTTATCGCTGTCCAGCAGTACCCAGTGAATGGTTCGGTTTTCATCATTATTGGCCAGCAGGTCATTGATAAGTGTTTGGTAATCAGGTGTGTTGGTGTCTATGAACACCAGCTCCTGTTGGGCGGATACAACCGATTCGGCGGCCACCTCTGTTGCTGGCTGTAGCGAGGCCTCGTCTTTGTGTTGATAGAGGGCGAGCGCATCACCATCAGACGTCAGACTGTCAAGTACAACGCCTTCAAGACCTGCGGAAAACAGGATACGTGGTTCCAGCTCTTCGATAAACGGCTGGTTATTCAGCTTGTCAATTTTCTTATGTCTCACAGGCAAAAAGTCATTAGATAACCTTCGTTATCATTCAAGTCATTGAGCCCGCAGTGTATTTCCCTGCGCTTGAGTTCCATTGAGACGGGCTTCCCCACTGACTCTTAACGGCAGGGTTTTGAGACCGCTTTAACAGTTTTTATCAAAATTGCTTGTGACAGAAATAGCATTTATATCGTTTAGCTGATGAGTTTCGAGTTCTAAATATTAGCTTGTGTAATCAGGTAATTGGCCGTTACACCTTATATATACGGGTGTGTCGATAACTCGCCTTAATTTAGATCAGCTGATAAGTCTGATGTTTCGATTTATATGGAACTGAATACGTGAACGAGTTTATAAATACCTGGCTTGATCTGCAGTGCCGGATGATTGCCGGTGCCTCGAAAGGCGTCCTGTTCTTGGGTGCCCAGAACAGTGGGCCGCACAAAGCCGTAGCATTCTGGCCTGAGCCTATGGAAGTGGCGCCCCAGTTATCGGCGATCGCGAACGATGCCTTTACCCGGCGTGAGGCAGTGATCCAGAGTGGCGTTGAGGCGAATGAAAAATCTCATGACCTGATCGCGTTCCCGCTTCAGATCAACAGTAACGCGCTAGTGGTACTGACTGTTGAATTAAGCCCGCGCACTGAAGAACAGCAACGCGCCGTTGTGCAGTTGCTGCAATGGGGCACCGCCTGGCTGCAATTGTTGATGCACCAACAGCCCTCAGCGCGTATGGATCGTGTGGTACGTGTGCTCGAACTGGTGGCTCGTGCTGTTGATCAAAAGCATTTTCATGCGGCCGTCACAGCCGTTACTACAGAATTGGCACACCGTCTGTCTTGTGACCAGGTTAGTATTGGCTTTTGTCAGGGTAATAAAATATCTGTCCAGGGTGCTGCGTACAGTGCAAAGTTTGGTGAGCGAACCAACCTGATGCGCGCTGTAGCCTCAGCCATGGAAGAGGCCTGGCATCTGGATGCAACGGTTTTATTTCCTGCAGCGCAGGAAGTGACTTCTGATTTCTATCCACACCACACTGCACTGGCGGCAGAGCCGGGCATTGGATCGATCTGCACTGTACCTTTCAGTGCGCAGGGAGAAATACTGGGGGCGTTGACGTTTGTACGTGGCCCGGGAAAAACATTCGATACTGAAACTGTTGAATATTGTGAACACGTTGCTTCACTAATAGGCCCCATTCTAGATACTAAACGGCGCGATGATCGCTGGCTCGGTGCGCGTTTCATGGACAGTATCCGCTTACAGTCAAGTCATTTATTCGGCGCCAGACACTCAGGCCTGAAAGCCGGTGTGACCCTGGCCGGTGCATTGATTGCATTTCTGGGGTTTGCTGACGGCGAATACCGGGTCACCGCTGATGCCCGTCTTGAGGGTAGTGTGCAACGCGCGATAGTCGCCCCAATTAAGGGTTATATCGCGACTGCCAGTGTGCGCCCCGGGGATGTGGTACAGGCGGATCAGGTAATCGCTACGCTGGACGTAAAAGACCTTGAGCTTGAGCATTCCAAGTGGATGAGTGAACAGGCCAAATTGCAGCGTGAATACCGCAGTGCGATGGCGGAACATAACCGCAGTGAAGTGAGTATTCTTAGCGCCCAGTTACAACAGGCTAAAGTGCAATTGCAACTGGTTGAAGAGCAATTGTCACGAACCAAGCTATTAGCGCCTTACGAAGGTATTGTGGTTGAAGGCGATCCGAGCCAATCACTGGGTGCGCCGGTCGAAAGGGGGGATTTGATTTATACCATTGCCCCGCTGGAGGCCTACCGGGTTGTCTTGCAGGTGGATGAGCGTGATATTGGCTCAGTGGTGGAAGGGCAGCAGGGCACCCTGACCTTATCCAGTTTGCCGGGTGAAACACAGGACATCAAAATTTCCCGGATCACCCCGGTGGCGGGTGTGGTAGACGGACGTAACCGGTTCAGAGTAGAAGCCGATTTGCTGGCTAACGGTGAACACTTACGTCCCGGGATGGAAGGTGTTGGCAAGATAAATATTGAAGCACGTCGCTGGTTGTGGATATGGACGCACCGAATGACAAATTGGCTGCGTTTGTGGGCGTGGTCTTGGTGGCCGTAGAGATGGATATTTTACACCTAAATTCTAAAATAGAATCCCCGCTTCCTCAGGAGGGTGTTATAAATTCCCGTAGGGTGGGTGAAACCCACCAGATGCCGCAGCGAATGGTGAGTTCCACCAGCCTACAAGGTTTTTTCAACAGCCTCCTCAGGGAGAGAGGCTGGATGGGTGGGTGTAGTGTCGAATAGTCTTTAC
>CAYPEL010000115.1:6988-9272 GCA_964409635.1 uncultured Gammaproteobacteria bacterium
ATCGCGTTGCCCAGCTTAAACCTTCACTGGCTCCACAGGTCAGTGTTGAACGTCATGAATATCGCGGTAAACCTGGTTTTATATTACAAGACAAAGCCAGTGGACGTCATCACCGTTTGAATTCGACGGCGCGTTACCTGGTTGGCCTGATGGATGCCCAGCGTAGTGTAGAAGAAATCTGGAACATGGCTATGGAGCGTTTGGGTGATACCGCACCTACCCAGGATCAGATGATCAAATTACTCGGTAGATTACACGCTGCAGATTTATTACGCTGTGATGTAACGCCAGACAGCGCAGAGCTCTTTCGGCGTTTCAAGAAACAGCAAAAGCAACAGTTCAAACAGCGCTGGATGAATCCGCTGGCGATACGTATCCCGTTGTTTGATCCGCAACGTTTTCTGACCCGCAATCTGGGTAGAGTACAGTGGCTGTTCAATAAGCCAGTATTTATAGTCTATTCACTCTTTATTCTCACAGCTATAGTGTTGGCGGGCATGCACTGGCCAGAAATCACTGGCCAGATGGTTGAACGGGCACTGGCGCCGGAAAATCTGTTAATTCTCTGGCTGACCTATCCCATTGTCAAAACATTACATGAATTCGGGCACGCCTTTGCAACTCGGGTCTGGGGTGGTGAAGTCCATGAAATGGGTATTACCTTGCTGGTGTTAATGCCGATCCCTTATGTGGATGCTTCAAGCGCCAGTGCTTTTCCGGATAAACATCGCCGCATGCTGGTAGGGGCAGCCGGGATGCTGGTGGAATGGTTTGTTGCTGCAGTGGCTCTATTTGTTTGGATTAATGTTGAGCCTGGCTTAGTGCGGGATGTGGCTTGGAACGTCATGTTGATCTGCGGAATTTCAACTTTGGTATTTAACGGGAATCCACTGCTGCGTTTTGATGGTTATTATATTCTTGCCGACGCCGTGGAGATTCCTAATCTGGGTAAACGAGCACAACAGCATCTTGGTTATCTGTTCCAGCACCACTTGTTTGGCGTCGAGGGTATTGAATCGCCTGCGGTCTCCAAGGGCGAGCGACGTTGGTTTGTAGGTTATGGCATAACATCATTTTTCTATCGCATGTTTATTATGGCTATTATTGTTTTGTTTGTAGCCAGTCAGTATTTCTTTGTAGGCGTGCTGCTTGCTGTATGGGCATTGATGCTGCAACTTATCGTGCCTTTGTTTAAGCAGATCCGCTTTGTTTTAACCAGCCCGCAGATTCGAATGTACCGTGTGCGTGCTGTCAGTGCCAGTGTGTCGATTGCACTGGCGCTGGCCTTATTATTATTTGCCGCACCAGCACCTGACCGTTCCAGGGCAGAAGGTGTGTTGTGGTTGTCTGAGCAAGCCCATATACGGGCAGGAACAGACGGATTCGTTGCAGAAGTACTGGCAAAGCCGGATCAGATCGTCGCAGCCGGCGAGGCTTTATTTCGTTTCGAGGATCCAGAATTGCAAGCCAAGAAGCAGTTACTGGAAGGGCAGTTACAGGAACTGGACGTCCGTTATACAAGCCATTGGTCCGATGACCAGGTTCAAGCCAATATGATCCAGGAACAGGTCAAGGCGAAACAGGCCGATTTAGCACGCGCTGAAGAACGTTTGGAAAATCTGTTAGTGCGAAGCCCAACGTTTGGCCGTTTCGTAGTACCTGCTGTTAATGATCTGCCTGGCCGCTTTATAAAACAAGGCGAAGTCGTCGCCTATGTTGTGGATCAGCCGTTGACGCGCGCGCGAATAGTTGTACCGCAGCAGGATGCTGACAGGGTGCGGCGTGCTACCGAGGCTGTAGAAATACGTCCGGTGGCAGATGTCTCACGTGTGATTACGGCGCGGATTCAACGTCAAAGACCAGCTGCAAGTAGTCACTTGCCAAGTAAGGCGTTAGGTACGATGGGTGGAGGCAATATCGCCGTTGACCCGGCTGACCCAGACGGCGTTCGAACTGCGCAATCCATTTTTCAATTCGACTTGGTATTACCGGAAGATGCCAACCTGACTTACAGCGGTAGCCGTGTCTACGTGCGTTTCGACCACGGAACGCGGCCATTGGGTATTCAATGGTACCGCTCTTTACGGCAATTATTTTTGAGGCAATTCAGTGTCTGATCAAACCAGTGTACTAAAGAGAGAAGAAGTAAATGATGTCGTTGAGCCGGTGAATGATTCAGTTCGTCCGGCCGAATCACCAAAACCTGGCAAACGCCTTGGTGAATATCCAGAGCGAGATGTGGAGCCAGAAGGTGCATTATCGAATTATTTATCTCAAATGGAAC
>CAYPEL010000116.1:0-9244 GCA_964409635.1 uncultured Gammaproteobacteria bacterium
ATATCTTTTAGGTTTATGTATGGACACGCAGGTAGTGGTGGTTTTGAGTTCCCCTTGGCATTTGTCTCCGGCGCTATGCTTCTGGGGTATTATTTTTTATCTGGTCTATTCCCAAAGAAAAAAGTGTTTCAATTTGGTGGAGATTTTGCGGTACCTATATTGTTGGTTTTTACCGGCACGATAATTTCAATGTTATTCACGACAGAGAGATTTGTAGGCTTGGTCAGCCTATGGACTCTTATGCAGTACTATACGTTCTACCTGATAGGATTGAATTGTGTGCGTACTAAAAAACATTTCGACAGCATACTGTCTCTTCTGGCTATTGTGCTGATAATGCAGTCAATAGTGTATTTATTACAAGCAATGCTAGGCATTACTTTTTCTATGACGGGTGTGATTGTAGATAATGATGGCGGTGTTAGAGCGGGTGGGACAGTGGGTTCTAATTCGGCTATATATGCCGCCTTTGTTGTTCCGCTTCTGATGCTGGTAATTGTCAGGCTTATGTCAAACGATGCGGCACTGAAAAAGCGTATTTTATGGTTTGTTATAGCTTTGATTGCGGCGCTTGCGTTTGTGCTTACATTGAGGCGGGGCGCCTGGGGCGGGTTCGCAGTTGGGTTTATCTGTTTG
Source organism: uncultured Gammaproteobacteria bacterium (assembly GCA_964409635.1). Lineage (GTDB taxonomy): Bacteria > Pseudomonadota > Gammaproteobacteria > DSM-19610 > DSM-19610 > CAYPEL01. The sequence goes on from CAYPEL010000116.1 coordinate 637, forward strand.
CTGCTGCTTGGTTACCGTAGACGTCTGCTTACAAAAGCTTGGCTGGCTGCCAGCGTTGTCGCTATTGTTGTGTTGTTATTACTGTCACCAGCTATTGTAAGTTATGTTGATGCCTTTCGAACCGGTAACCCGTTGGCATCGGCTTTTGATGAGAGGTTGCGGCTGAATGAAATAGCATGGTTAGTGATTAAGTCAAATCCATTTGTTGGAACGGGACCTGGCTCTTATTCTCACGTATATAAAGATTATATAACAGCAGAGGTGGGTCAAGGTTGGAATTTCACGGTGCATAACACGTATTTATTGACAGCGGCTGAAAATGGGATCCCAGGTTTGTTAGCGTTTTGTATATTCTTGTTTTATGCGTTTAGGCTGAGTATTAGACTGACCGTTTTGCCAGACAAGACTCTACAGTATTTTGGGTTGGCCATGGCAAGTTATATTGTGAGTTATGCCTTTATTATTTACTGGGAGCCGATGACCGCATTTTCTCCTGTAGCGTTGTTATGGTTTTTAATTGGGCTGATGGCAGGCGCAAAAAGATTACAAGCCGACACTCCCGCACGCAATAGACAAATGCAGGCGCAATCCATGATGACTGGGGTGTCAGGCTATACAAGATGATTATTTTACGTATGCGCTTCGCAGTATATTTAGTGTTTAAGATAAAAATGAGAGATTTTCATGAGAATTAGTATCTTTGGGTTGGGTTATGTGGGTGCAGTATCCGCGGGTTGCCTGGCTAATGATGGCCATACCGTGATTGGTGTTGATCCTTACCAGCCCAAGGTGGATTTGATAAATCAAGGTAAAACGCCAGTTATAGAGAAGGATATCGGCGAGATAATTGAGCGAGCCGCGGCGCAAGGCTTACTCAGTGCTACGAGCGATGTTCGAAAGGCTGTGTTTGATTCAGAGATGTCATTGATATGTGTCGGAACGCCAAGCCAGTTAAACGGCAGCCTGGATCTTAAGTATGTGAGAAAAGTTTGCGAAGAGATTGGGTCTGCATTACAGGAAAAAGCTGAATATCATGTAGTGGTTGCCAGAAGCACGATGTTGCCTGGCAGTATGCGCTCAGTTGTGATCCCGGTATTGGAGGAGTATTCGGGAAAAAAGGCAGGTATCGACTTTGGTGTTAGTAACAATCCCGAGTTTCTGCGCGAGAGTACCGCAGTCTATGATTATTATCACCCACCCAAGACGGTTATAGGTGAAATAGATTCCAAGGCGGGTGATATATTAGCCAGCATTTATGAGCACCTTGATGCGCCCTTAGTAAGAACCAGTATTGAAACGGCAGAAATGGTTAAGTACACCGACAACGTTTGGCATGCTTTAAAGGTTGGGTTTGCGAATGAAATAGGTGGTATCTGCAAGGCTATCGGTATTGATGGCCATGAAGTAATGGATATCTTCTGTAAGGACACCAAGCTGAATCTGTCGCCGTATTATTTAAAGCCAGGTTTTGCTTTTGGGGGGTCGTGTTTACCAAAAGACGTGCGGGCGCTAACTTATAAAGCAAAATCACTGGATCTGGAAACGCCCATATTAAATTCAATAATGCCAAGTAACCTAAAACAAATAGAAAAAGGTCTGGCAATGATTACCGGCAGAGGAAAGAAAAAGATAGGTATTCTGGGCTTTAGTTTTAAAGCGGGTACGGATGATCTCAGAGAAAGTCCGCTAGTTGATATAATCGAGAGTCTGATAGGTAAGGGTTACGATATTCGGCTCTATGATAAAAATGTAAAAATTGCCAGTCTGGTCGGGGCGAACAAGGATTACATACTGAACCATATTCCCCACATATCGAAACTTATGGTTGATAGCATCGCGGATGTCATCTCGCATGCAGAAACAATTGTGATTGGGAATGCTGCAGATGAATTTCGTGATATCCAGGATAGATTAAATAAGAATCAGGCGGTTGTGGATCTAGTAAGGATCAGCGAGAGTTCGTCTTCTTCTCGATATGATGGCATTTGCTGGTAAAATATTTTTAATCCAGATATTTAATATGCGACTACAATTTAATCAGTAATTTAGAGACAATATATTTAGCATGTCTGCTGTTTATAATATAAAAAAATCTACAAAGATTAATGCACTATTACTTTTTTGTAGTTTATTAATTTCAGTTCTTATCCTTGAGGTTGTTGCTAGGCAATTGCTGCCTGCTCCCTTGCCCTGGCTTTATCCGCAGATCCGCTACCAATTTAACAAGGATTTGATATTCAGTCTAAAGCCGGAGCAAGATGCTTTTACTGCAGACAAGCAGGCATTAATTAATGAGCGTGGATTAAGGGGGCCAATATACAATTATGAGAAAAGTTCAGGTGTTACTCGTATTATGTTTTTGGGGGATTCTGTAACTTTTGGTTTCGGAGTTGATGTGGATGATGTTGTTACTTCAAAATTGCAGGCATTATTGCGAAAGCAGGGTAGAGAGGCAGAGGTTATTAATGCAGGGGTGCCATCCTATAATACAGGACAGGAAATAGCATTTCTTGAGTCGCAAGGTATTCGCTACAATCCTGACTGGGTTATTCTTGGGTTCTACTGGAACGATGTCAGTGAAAAAAGTAGTGTCAAAGTTAGTAGAGATGGTTGGTTGGTGGAGAGTGGTTTTAAGGAAGAAAATATAAGTGCTTTAAAAAGATTCTGGGTGTCTGAAAAAGGTTATTTATTTAGAAATATGATTAAGCAGTCACGCTTAATATTCGGCCTGATGCAGGGATATAAGACCTTTATATCGAATGAACCGGAAAATCTGAATGCTCGCATGCGGACAGATTTATTGGATGGCAAAGAAACAGCTTTTCTTTCAAGTCGATGGGGTGATGTTGAAGAAGCGATGCAAAATTTTAGAAGACTCGCAAATAAACATACATTCAAGCCTGCTGTTGTTGCTTTTCCGATCCCCCCGGCATTGGCGGCATCCTATCCGAACAGCTATTATATAGAGACCGTGCGTGGCATTGCTAAGCGTACAGAAATTCCGTTAGTGGATCTTGAGCCTGCATTTCGTGCGGCGTATAAGGGCCATGAGTCATTGTTTATACCCTATGACAGTGATCATCCGAATGCGGCAGGCCATGCAGTAGCTGCAAAAGAAATTTCTAGGTTTATTATTAACTCCATTGACAAACCCGGAGTTAGTAACTGAAAAGTAATTATTTAGTGTTTTGTGTCTTTGTGAGCATTTGTTGTCTATGGGTGGGTGCAAAACTAAGCATGTATAAACACCTGTTGCTAGAAAAACTTAGAAATCCTATTGTATGAATAACAATACTAAAACACAAAAATCTATTAAGTGGCGCTATAGATTATCTGTTCAACATTACTTACGTTTTGTTACGCGCCTAAGTGATATGAGCTTGGCTGAAATATATAAACGCCTTATTCTGCGCATCCGTTCAACCAGTAACTATAGGGCAGATTATTTAAAAAACTATATAGAGCAATCTGAGTATTTTGGTAAACAGTTGGTTATAGGGTTATGCCCAGATCCGATTGAAAAGCTAGCAAAACAATTTAATGATAAATTCTTTTTTGGTCCGGCGGATAAATCAATAATGGTTTCCGCACTTAAAAACTATTGCCAGACTGATATCAAATACACAATGAATCTGGCAGAAGAAATGTATCATTCAGGCCTATCTCTATTGGGACAGCAGGTCCAGCCATTAGCGAGTAATTTCGACTGGCAAGCAGACCCTAAGTCTGGCAAACAGGCCTGGCCTGAAGGCTGGTTCGATGAGGCTGCGGCAATTACTGTCGAAAATGCGGATGTGAAATACGTTTGGGAGGCTAATCGGCACCAGTTTCTACCCATGTTAGGCAGGGCATATTGGATAACGGGTGACGAAAAGCATGCTGAAAAAATCGTAGACGTAATCGACCGCTGGATATTGGCCAACCCGGCCGGACAAGGTGTCAATTGGTGCAGTCATCTGGAAGTTTCCATGCGGGTGACTTCATGGATTTGGGTAATGCCTATGTTACTGGCATGGAAAAATATTGAACAGGATTTTCTAAAGCGGTGGCTGTTTTCAATTGGGCAGCATTATTATCACTTGAAAGAAAACCTGTCTGAATTTACTGATCCTACAAATCATTTAATAGGTGAAGCGACGGGCTTATATATATTGTGTTGTTGTTTTCCACAATTAACAAACGCACAAAGTGAGCTAGTGCGCGCGCGAAAAGTACTTGAAAAGGAGTTGGTTGAGCAAAATACGCAGGATGGTGTTAACAAGGAACAGGCGAGCAGTTACCACCGCTTTGTCCTGGATTTTTATATACAGATATTACTACTTGCAAGAAAGCAAAATGAGCCATTAACCGATGCAAGTGAAGTACAGATCAGGGCAATGTGTGAATTTCAATCTGCTTTGGCAGGGCGTTCAGGTGAGGCGCCCATGTTTGGTGACAGTGATGATGCCAGAGGTATTCCTTTTCCGGAAAATTTCGGTTGGAACTTTCGTGATATGTCTGTTACGGGTGCGGTATTATTTAAACTCCCACTACAACGGAAATCCTATAACAGTGATATCCCCAGTACGGTGCTTTGGCTGCTAGGTATAGAAGCTGCAAAATATTACCCAGAACTAAATACAACTGATGTGTGTGAGGGCAATAAATTATTCCGTGATGGGGGCTATTGCTTTTTTTATAATGGGGGCCACTATGGCCAAGCAGAGTTAATATTTGATACCGGTTCATTGGGTCTTTGGCCTAATGCTTCGCATGGTCATGCTGATGCTTTGAGCATCATAGTCAGACTTGATGGCAGAATATTGCTTGGAGACCCTGGTACAGGTACTTATTTTGGGCCTGAAAAAATCCGCAACAAGTTTCGGAAAACCTCTTCTCATAATACGGTGATGGTAGACCAACTCGATCAAGCCGATATATATGGGACTTTTAAATGGGTTAATCCATTTTCAACGGCATTGGAAGCGTCAGAAGAGGATAAGTATTTCTCCTATGCCAGGGCTAGTCATAACGGATATCGACGCTTAAGAAACCCCGTTACACACACTCGAAGTATCCTTTCAATCCATTCGATGGGCTGGCTGATTATGGATTATCTAGAAGGATCCGGCGACCACACTTTTGACTGGAATTTCCATTTTCCGCCCGGCTCTGTCGTAACACGAAGTAGCAGTAACTCGTTTTATGTCAAAGATCCAGTTACCGAGTCTGGCCTGGTGCTTACATTCTTAAATTCAGTATCGGTTAATAAAACACTAGTTGATTTCGACCAGAATGGATTATGGTCAACCGGCTACGGTGAATGGAAAGCCAGTCCAAAAATTACTATACAAAAAAAAGAAAGCACCCCCACTTTTTTATTGACGCTTATTACGCCTGTAAAGCTCCACCAAAGTATCACTATGGAAAGCAGTGATACTGTTCAGGCAAGTCGTATTGGCAGCAAGGCATGCTATTACGCCTTTATAGATACGGAAGGCAACGACACGCTGATTCTGGAAAATCCAGAAAACGAGCGTATAACTTTGCCTGAAGACATAATCACTGATGCCGATATACTGTTTTTACAAAAAAATAGTTCAGGATCTATTAAGAAGGCTTGTGTTGTAGGTGATGAGTGTTTCCTGGATGCTGGCGTAATCGGTCTTAAGTGTACAAAAAATACGAATATGGCTAGCTATATCAATCAAACAACAGAATAGTAACGGAAGCATTTCCTTGAAAACAACATTCATAACCTGGTATCCGAGCTGCCGGAGAAGCGACACAATTGCTTCGAGATTAGATGGCCGCTCGTTCCTGATTCATTTTTTTCAATTTAAGCAACCTCTCATTGCCGGGCCAAAATATGTTGCCCAGGCATACTCAACCTTACGTATCCTTATTAAGGAAAGGCCTGATGTTGCGTTAGTCGCTTCACCACCCGTGTTTGCTGTTGCTGTAGTTGCGTTGTATTGCATGTTTACAAAAAGACGCTACATAGTCGATGCACATACGGGCATGTTTGATGACCCGCGTTGGACCTGGTTGCTGCCCTTGACGAAATACCTTTCAAGGCATGCGATTTGCACTATTGTTACCAATGATCACCTAAAAATGGAAGTTGAGGAGTGGGGGGCTAATGCCATAATAATCGGTGATGTCCCCGTTGTATTTCCTGAAACTGAAAAAAAACGTTTGGGTGATGGAAAGCATGTTGTCGTGGTAAATACATTTTCCCAGGACGAGCCGTTGAATGAAATTCTGGAGGCCGCCAGAAATACTCCCTCCGTTATTTTTCATGTCACCGGGAATTTAAAGCACTCAAGGCATGGTGATTTTTCATCACCACCAGCCAATGTGAAATATACTGGTTGGGTGACAGATGATGAGTATGCAGGATTGCTGCGCTCCGCAAATATAGTTATGTGCCTGACCACGAGTGATCATACCATGCAGCGTGGCGGCTATGAAGCCATGGCGCTTGGCAAACCATTAGTAACTTCCGACTGGTCTGTTTTGCGCGAGACCTTTTCTTCAGGCACCGTTTACACGAATAATACTGTTGAAAATATTTCAAGCTCAGTACTCAAAGCACTTGAAAACCAGGCTGAACTGGAAGCGGAAATGATTGAGCTTTCTGTAAAGAGAAAATATATTTTTCAGGATAGGCTTGAGCATTTAAAGATACAGATTTTGAGCAAGACACGGACTACTACACCCGATCCATAATATAGAAAGCGCCCGCTTCGGGCAGGAGCATGTTCACTTCTAGGTGTGCAGTTAGATCGCCGCTTTGGTCGTGCGGAAATTGGCCCAAGGGAAGACTGTGGGCGTACGCCGATGGATACATTGCTTGATGGTAAAACGAATTGGGCTGAAAAAGATTTAGCTCAAATGCAATCTAACAGAAACCTGTTGATAAACGGGTAACTGTCAGATCAGGTTTGAACCACTACACCTTATTTCATACCATGGGCAAGTTGGCTGAGCCTGTATCAACCCTTAGGTTTTTCTGAAGATCCGGTTTCTTTATTTAAAATGATAATGTATTCAGATATTTTCCTTCAGTAAGCTCGTTTATTTAGCGCTGCATCAGTTACAGATGTTATCCGATTGTTCTGATGCCCTAAGCAAGTGGGTAAGTTGGGAACACACAAATCTATGACCGTATTCATTCCAATGCATATCGTACTGGGTGTCGAATCTTATCTTATGTAATTCATAATCCTTTTTCATCGGTTCTGTAAGATCCAGGTATTCAAGCTCATTCTCAGTTACAATTTCATTAAATATCCGGTAAAGAGAGATTATAGTCTTGTTGGGTTGCTTACCCTCGTACAGGGTTATTCTGGGAGCGTCCATTACGAAAATCACTCTTTTGTCTGGATTTTCCGTCTTAATTTGTTCAACTGCATATCGTGTAGCCTTCGTTATATCATTTAGGCGTCCTTGAATATTAATGACGTCAATATTCGCAGCATACTCTCTTCCGTCAGTAAATAGAGTTGCAAGCCATTGACTGATGTTAAGGTTGATATATAAATACCTTAATAACGCGCTATTTCTCAAGACCAGATTCCTTAATGTGTACTTATTATATTGTACAAAACTATAATCAGGTTTTGGATTAACTTCCCTTATGTGCTGATTTGAAATATCGAATGTGAGCCAGTATTCATCGTCCGGGTCTACACCAAAAATGCTCTCATCAAAATCATTGTGGACAATGTTAAAAATAAAAATATCAGGATTAAAATGTTTTTTTACGTATCTGCTCATGTGAAGATACTGTGATAATGGTGCTCCGGAAATGCCAAAACTATACACTTCATAATTTCCACCGATTTCACGGCGTAATAGTGAGGGGTAGCTTTTGTCGACATCTACTTGCAATGCTTCGATAAATGAATCCCCAATAACCGCTATTCTTAGTTTGTTCTTTTCTTTCTTGTAATCTATTTCACTGATCCATCCGTTATTATTAACCTTCCATTTTCCGCGTTGTTGTGCAAATTTTCCAATTGTATACAGACCTTCCTTTTCGATGGGATCGAACTTCACCAGGGATTCTTCACTATCGTAATACCAGCGAGGAAGATGGCTGGCCGGTATTACTGCCCTGAAGAAAATCTCCAGGATCAGAATAAGAACAATCAATGTTGGAATGGATAGTAGTACTATGTTTTTCAGGTGATCACGGAATGTTCCTGGTTCTGTGTTTAACAAAATATACGCCTACTAGCTAGAGTTTCAGGAGCAAAAATAATCGAATAATTTCCAATAAAACCTTGACATAGCATCGGCAAAAAAGTTGCCGTGCCTTGTATGATTGTTTGTAAACTCCAAGAGATCCAAGGCGCAGCCTTCAGAAGGTTTTCAACGACACGCTGAAGCCCACTATGAACACAACAGGATATTCGCGTATCCTCCGTGAACTGCTTTATTGGATCACATTTTTAAGTAAAACGTTACCCCCAAGACCCTCTTTAAGAAAGCAAGAAACTCCTGATGCCGGTGTCGCTGTTTGCACTCACCAATGACTTCCCCCGTCAATATATCAAGTGCCGCAAATAATGTGCTTGTGCCATGGCGTTTGTAATCATGTGTCAGTGTCTCGGCTCGCCCC
>CAYPEL010000117.1:0-9105 GCA_964409635.1 uncultured Gammaproteobacteria bacterium
CCATACATCAGTATTAGCAAATTTCCAGCCGGTGAATACCCTGGCAAATTCCTCAACGTCGTTTTGGTCGTAGGTGGGGATTGGCTTGTCATTGAGTTGTTTCAGTGTGCCATCCAGATTGAGTTCATGAACGCCAATGGTAAACAGTTGCATCACCTCGCGCGCATAGTTTTCATCCGGCCGTATATGTAGTTGTGGATCCGCTTTTCTGTTATGCAACATGCCGAGGTAGATGCCCATTATCGGGTGAAGGGTGACATCTTCGAGCAGTTCCCGAAAATTACCGAAGGCATTTTCCGCCAACATGTCGTAGTAATCCGCCAACCCGTATGTTGAATTTAAAATTGTGACATCTACATCCGAAACGACAAATATTTCGCTCAGGGCAAACGCGACCCGTTGGCGTAGCTGATCGTTCCCATTGATAACCGTATCCCACCAGGCATCAGTGCGTGATTCTCGAAACTGACCATCAAGCCTATCCGCATTTACGCATCGTTTACGGACAAGGGTTTTTGTCTTATCCAGTTGTAGCGATATCGGTGAATTAAATTGCTCTGTCAACCAGGTATCGATACTGCCTAATTGAACCAGGCTGTTGATATCTGCCAGGGTAGGGCCGAAAGTCGTCTGGGTCAAAAACCGGGCGGCATCCTTTGCGGACAGATTCCCGCCACCGTTATCAGGGATGTTCGGATCCGACCCACCCTGGAATTCCTGTAAATTGCTCAGTCCATCACCGTCCGGATCCTGACCGGTGTCGTTCGCATCCAGCGGATCCAGGCCATGCGTCAGTTCCCAGCTATCGGGCATGCCGTCGCCATCATCGTCGCTGTCGCAGGCATCGCCCGCGCCGTCGCTATCGGTATCCAACTGGCCTGGATTGGGTGTGGAGGGACAGTTATCGTTCGTATCCGGAATGCCGTCATTGTCGCTGTCCGTTGGCCCGCCGGTTCCACCGCCCGCCAATACGAGTTTCTGAATCAGTATCAGATCAGACAGGTTAATCCTGCCATCCGGCGCGCCGGGCGGATAAAGGTCGCCGTGGGCCAGTTCCAGCGCACCCGCCTGTAACTGCCCAGTGACGATCCGCTGGGCGATCAGCAAATCAGCAGCGTTCAGCTGGCCATCGGGGGCGCCTAAGGGCGCTAGATCGCCGTCTTGTTGTCCACCGGCGCCACTAGTGTCGTAGATAATGGTCAGCTTCGGCCGCAGGCTGGCATCGGTTGAATACTCGCTGGAATGAAATACACGGTGGTCGTTTCCGGCCAGCCAACCCTCAGGGTCGCGTAAAGTCAGGCCATGATTCTGCAACGGATTCTGCAGCCAGCTGCTGACCAGCGTCGTGGCATCCCAATCGTACCAGCCGGCATCACTGACCGCTGTTGTGTTTTGCGGATTCGTGGTGAAATCTGTGCCGGTTTCCATGCCTTTGGTGTTCCAGGAAACATCTGTTCCTTCACCGGTGTGGTAATCAAAGGCTTTTTCCCCGGTGACCCCGTATTCGCCGGGTGCATCAATAACCGAGTTGTCCCGATTGCCAGCGTGCCATTCGCGCAGCACCTGGTGCAACCCGATGTTGCGTGGCGCACCGCCCGTGCTTGTGGTGTTGTAGAGAAACAGCGTGGCGGAGAGGATGGTGCTGTTGGTTGGCAGACTGGAAAGATCGAAGCGCAACAGTGCGCTGGTAATCTGACGATCGGCAATGCGTAAACTTTCAGTCAGCCCGTAATTTCTTGTGTATTGAACGGGGCTGTCCCATTCTGCTTTAGTGACATAAGTATCGGCTACACCAGAATAGCCGACCAGCCCTTGCTGAAGGGTGATGGTTTGCTGGAGCGCATATGTCGAAGTATTAAAACTACCTAGCAGAAAAAAAAGAAACCCGCGTGTTACCGATGCAACATACTTCATGATTTCCCCTTAATATCGCGTTAAGGTGATGTGACTGCAACCAGTAAGGAAAGGTAAAATGGGCAACCAAATCCCTTCGACACTGATGCCCTGACCGGACACCAGCACTCCCTGCATCAAGTGAATCTAATGCTTATTTCGGTGTTTGTCAACGTCATGGAAAACGAAAGCCATTGCATGAACTGCTTTGGATATATAACAAGTTCATATCTCCGTATTTTACATTTTACCGTTAATTATCGTGCGTAAGAGAGTACGTATTACATCTTAAGTATTACTACTTAGTTTTAACTGCTCTGCTGTACTTGCAAGTGCATATTCTTTCATGTACAGAAAAAATGCACGTGCTGACTAGCATAGTGTCGTAGGTATTAAATTTAAATCCCTGCGGCACCTAATATTCCTAGTCCCATGCCTAACCTGATGCCAGTCGTGATGAAAAACACAGACTTGCTGGAGTTAAGCAAGGAACAAACCGAGTTGCTCATCAACGAATGCAAGGCAAGGCATTCCTGAGTGCAAGCACTGGCAAAAGAAATTATGGCGGGTGAACAACGGATTCTTCAAGCGACGCTGGATGGAAAACCAAAAGAGGAAATCCACAAACTGTCTCAAACGGTCATGGATAAACGTTTGAACATTATTGACGCCAAAGCTGGCTGTCGTGACTTAGTGCGCGAAACATTGAACGATGAACAGTGGAGCGAAGTTCTCGCGCTTTATAAGAAAAACTTGAAACAATGAACACCTACGGTTTCAGTGGTGGTTCACCACCGCTGAGGCCCTGCAAGTCCTTTTTGATACTCTTGTAATATTTTTACTTGGGCTTACTTAAAAAAGAGTATGGTTTTTCTCAAGCAGTAACAATCTTTTCTTGACCGGCAAACCACCTGCATAACCTACTAAATCGCCATTAGAACCAATTATGCGGTGACAGGGGATAATAATACCTATAGCATTCGCTCCGTTAGCACTAGCAACCGCTCTTACAGCGCTTTCATTTTTGATGTCCTTTGCAAGTTGCAAATAAGTTGACGTAGAGCCATAAGGAATACTCATTAAAATATCCCACACATTTTTTTGAAAATCACTTCCTGTCGCTAGTAACGGAATATCAAAATTCACTCTGTTTCCTTCGATATATTCATCAAGCTGTTTTCTTGTTTCTAACAAGATGTCACTATCTTCCTTTATATAGTGTGTACCTAGTATTCTTTTAATCCTGTTATCAATTGTTGATCTCATTTTTCTATTTCTGAAATCAAGCAAACAAAGTTTGTTATCAAAAGAACCCAGAATCATTTCACCGATTTTAGTTTTATAATATTGAATATTAATGACACACATTATTTTAGAATAGAGCATTAAACGATTGATCTTTCTCTATACATTCCAGAGTGCTGATAAAACCTCACTGATTTTTCTGCGAATAAATGGTTCTTCATCATTTCCACTATAATTTTCTTCAAAATAGCTCTTTGGGATTTCATTTTCAGGAACCTTTGAAATCCAAATAGAAACAACGTCTATACCTTCTTCATAAAAGTGAGGTTTACTAAATTTACTCATATGTATTCTTCCTTGCTTGGCTAATGCCTTAGCGTTTATACGCCGTGCAGTTTATGGCGTATAAACTAATACGGTAGACCAGCAATACTAGCAGTAAAGCTGGTCATTTTCGCGGGATATATAGAGTAAATATTTTATTTTATTCCCTCTCAACGCGGGAGAGGGAGTAAAAATTGCGTGAGTTTCAGTTTGGTTGGGGTTCGACATTGTAAAACATACTATCCCTGCGTCTCCTGCCAATAAGGCGGTATATCTTTCCGATACTGCCGCATCACAAGGTTAGCCAGCAGACCCGTCCAGCCGGTCTGGTGGGCAGCGCCCAGACCCTGGCCGGTTTCGGCGTGGAAGTATTCGTAGAAGAAACGGCAGTCTTGCCAGTGTGGGTCGTCGTGAAACGGGCTGACACCGCGAAGCGCTGGAAACTGGCCCTGCTCATCTTTGCGGTACAGGCCTATCAACCGTTCTGTAAGCAGGTTAATGATTTGTTGCAGGTTGAGTCTTTTGTTGTCGAGGTGGGGAACGGCTACGGTAAAACCTGGCCCGAGGAAGCGGTGAAATTTATCCAGTGACTGGATCAGTGAATAGTTAGTTGGCATCCACACCGGCCCGCGCCAGTTGGAGTTGCCACCAAACAGTCCGCTGTTGGCTTCACCGGGCAGGTATTCAATTGAGGCTTCACCCAGACCGGGGATGACGCCCAGTTGGGTGTGCGTTTTATGGTAGCGGCTGACGCTGCGAACACCGTGTGCTGATAAAAACTGTGCTTCATCGAGCACGCGTGCGAGGATGCGCGGCAACATGGAATGATCGACCAGTGATAACAGGTGTTCACCGCGTTGGTTTTCCCAGTCCGGACAGGCGCAAATATATTGACCGCGAAACAGGCCGCCTTTGTGTTCATGCAGCAGGGCGCGAAACCTCGGTACATTTTTCAGCAGCCGCTGGTCGATGATTTCACAGGCGAACAGCGGGATCAGGCCGACCCAGGAATACACATCGATATGCCGGGCTTTGCCATCGGGGCCACGGATCACGTCTTTGAAAAAACCGTCTTCCATGTCCCATAGCGAGATCGTTTCGCCGTCCGAACCGGCGATGGCGTTGGCGATCGCCAGGAATTGCTGGTAGCACTGGATGGCGATGTCTTCATAGTCCTGATCCCGGGCGGCCAGTTCCAGGGCGATCATTGTCATGTTCAGGGAGAACATGGCCATCCAGCCAGTGGCATCGGCCTGGCGGATACTGTAACCGGGCGCCAGTTGTTCAGAACGGTTGTACACCGAGATGTTGTCGAGACCGAGAAAGCCACCTTCAAACAGGTTGTGGCCCTGGCGGTCTTTGCGGTTAATCCACCAGGCGTAGTTCAGCAACAGTTTGTGAAAACTGCGTTGTAAAAAGTTGAGATCGGTCGTGCCGCGATGGACGCGTTCGGTGCGAAACACTTTTAACACCGCCATGGCGTGCACGGGTGGGTTGACGTCGTCAAAAGCCCACTCATACGCAGGTAACTGGCCGTTGGGGTGCAGGTAGTTTTCTTTCAGTAATAGTTCGATTTGATCTTTGGCGAAATCGGTATCGATCAGCGCCAGGGCTGCGCAGTGGTAAGCCGTATCCCAGGCGGCGAACCAGGGGTATTCCCAACAGTCGGGCATCGACAGGATGTCGGTGGCGTGGAAATGCCGCCAGCTATGGTTACGGTTGCTGAGGCGTTGTTCAGGCGGTGGTGTCTGATCACCCTTGAGCCAGCGGTCGACCTTATAATGGTAATACTGCTTGTTCCAGATCATGCCGGCCAGTGACTGGCGTAGCAGGGTTTTGTCTTCGGCTTGCGCTTCTGGTAATAGCTGTTGGTAAAACTGGTCGGCTTCGTCGCGGCGCAGGCTGAATACTGCGTCATGATTTGTGAAAGGTGAAATCAGAGCGGTATCGGATAACACCAGTTGCCATTGTTTACTTTTTCCGGGTGCCACCGTAAAGCGGCCGTGTGCTGCACACTTACTGCCAGTCTGTGCCGGGTTAATGGCCTGTTGGTCTTTGTCGATCAGGTAACGGTGAAAGGCATCCTTGACATAAGGTGATGGGTTTAGTTCGCCCCAGAGTTTTTCGGCATTGCTGTTATTGTCTGTAAACAGTAGGTCGGCGTGATCCGCACCATAGAGATAGTACTGACCCAGTTCCGGGTGTGCAGCTTCGATGGCCCATGCCGCGTCATCGGGTGAATGAATCCTGGCCAGTATGGGGACGGTCTCAGCCGTATCTGTCCACGACCAGGTATTGCGAAACCAGAGTGTGGGTAACAGGTGCAGGCTGGCGGACTCCGGCCCGCGGTTGCTCAGAGTGATGCAGATGTGGATCTGTGACGGGCTGTGTTTGGCGTATTCGACCTGCACATCCCAATAGCGGTTTTCTGCTAACGCGCCGGTGTCCAATAAACTGTATCCGGGTTCTTCACGGCTGCGGCGTCCATTGACTTCGACCAGTTCGGTATAGGGAAAAGCCGCTTGCGGATATTTGTAAAGATAACGCAGGTAACTGTGGCTGGGTGTGGCATCCTGGTAGAAATAATATTCCTTGACGTCTTCACCGTGGTTGCCCTGTTTACCGGTCAGACCGAAGGCGCGTTCCTTGAGGATTACATCCTTGCCATTCCATAGTGCCAGTGCAAAACACAAGTGTTGCTGACGGTCGCAAATTCCACCCAGACCGTCTTCGTTCCAGCGGTAAGCCCGGGCATGCGCCTGTTCGTGGGTGAAGTAGCGCCAGGCATCACCGTTGGGACTGTAGTCTTCGCGCACCGTGCCCCAGGCGCGTTCGGCCAGGTAGGGGCCCCACAGCCGCCAGTCTTCACGGCCTTCGCGTTGAGCAGTCAGGCGTTGACGTTCGGGGTCTAAGTCCGGTGGCATATTGAGTGTTAGTTAGTGTTGTGGCGCATGGGTTTGTCATTCACTTTAATGTGATTGTACGGGTTTAGTAGAAGCCATAGTAATTTTTGTAAAACAGGAGTTAAAGTCCGAAATTGCACAAATAAAATTACCTGCAATTTCTTTCCCGAAAATAGTGGATAGTGCTTTTTTTTACTGGCACAGTAATTTTGCACATAGCTTCACCAGTACTTTAGAATTTTAAAAAATCGGCTATGGTCTGAATACTGATACCAAATGTGTCATTTGGCTGATTCATAAAAGCACCAAAGTCCTTTAAGTCTCCAGTCAGAAGGTGGGCCGCCTGACAAGCCAGCGCAGTCTGGAAAATGGGCTGGTTTTTTTGTGACAGCTCTGGGGGGAAAGCAAACCGGACTGGTGTTCAGCCAGGCGGATCCCGATTGGAGTGTGTGCAGAACTTCCAGGCAATGTGGATACTTTCTTGCCAGGTAGCGAAGTACTTCTTCCATTGCATACCGGCTTGAGGCTATCTCCCAGTACCCCTCTGAACTTAGCTCAATTACAAAGGCTGCTTTACCTCGCGGATTGTGTGGGCGGTGAGTGCAGAAAAGCGTGTAAAAGACGCATAAACACGCGACATGGTCAGTGGGGCGGACGATATTTCGGAGTTAAGTTGCATAAAGGCAGGGGTGTTTGGTTCTGTTTGGGAGATTGGCTTGCAGGGACAGGGCTTTTATCTTACTTCGTATCGACGCCCCCATGTCAACTTGAATGTGTAGGGTGTTGATCCTGGAGCGGGTGTAGACTGTGGACTCACATCCTCGTATTCGCGTGCTGGTTAACGCATTAAGAACTGTCCATTTTTGGGGTTACCACAACCGGCTATTGTGCGTGGTAGATGTATTCGATGTAGCCTCAGGGAACCTTTCCCTTCCGGGCACTGTCCGTTAACAGGCATACATCTGGTCGACCTGCGACAAAAAGAGGTCGGCCAGATGATACCTATCCAATCCGCTGTTCACCTTATTCAACTTGAATAATCTACACTTTGTGGAATAAAGTATCGCAAAGGTCAGTCTCCTTAGATGCAGCCCACATGCTGCATACAACATTCATAACCACGGAGAACTGACTATGCACCCTATGCATCCCATAGCGACGGCAAAAACCCTGGCTGTAGCCTTACTACTGACAGCAATGGCAGGGCCGGCCGCCGCCTATTCCTGCAAGACTGAATTCAATGCAGCTCAAGCACTGATCGAAGAAGCCGAAGCGCTTGTAAAACCCGATACGGATTCACGCATATTGGCCCTTATTGAAAAAGCGAAAGGCATCTCAAATGCGGGCCTAATCAGCCATAGCAAGGCCAACGAAAAACACGTCGGCGCAAACGGCAAGCATATGCACGGACAGGCTGTCAGTATGGGCCGCCAGGCACAGTCTATCGCCAAAGAAGCTCTTTTCTTGCTCACTGGACAACCACGCTGATGTATACAAAGACCGGCATGCTACATTGCGTGCCGGCCTTAGCGAGCGCTGGCTGACTTTGGTAGTACGACGATTTGTCCAGTCATGTTGGGTTTGTGATCCAAACATATTATCTGGATCAGACCAGGCTCATCGGCGGTAAACTGCACCACTTTCATGGTACCCCGTGTTAACCGAAAATCGTCAACACCCACAATCTTAATATTGTGAAACGCCCCATTTATACCAACAAAATTCAATGTCACTCGATCACCTTGCATAACAGTAATCTGCCCTGGGGAAAACCCGTAGGACTCGACCTTCCAGGTTCCATCCGCCGCTGGCGCCTTTACTTTCATTCCAGGCGCTTGTTGCAATGGCTTTAGGGGAAATGGTTCACTCGACACATGGGTCTTACCTTTATGCTCAACCGCCTGAATATAAAACTCACGATCTGCCGCCACTGCATTTACGGCAGCCGTATAAAAGCAGATCACCGTCAGACCACGGCAACCCGATTTTCCGATATATTCTGCAAAATCCTGGATGCTATTTTGCCATCTTTTCTGAGTACACAGCATGCTGTCCCTCCTTTACGAGTGTGATAGTGTATTCAGGAAGACTCTCAATTATCGCGTTTATTCCGTCTGTCGACAGTTTTTGGAATATACCAGGAAAGTACCCAGTCTTATTCAGTAGCGACAACAGATCCCGGAGCAGATACCAGTGACTGATCGCAGGAAACGCGCTCGATTTGAACGACTGTTCATGCCCCACTTCAGCGCGACGTATAATTTCGCGCGCTGGCTCGTGCGTCATCCACACGACGCCGAGGATTTGGTGCAGGATGCGTATTTAAAAGCCTACTGCGCGTTCGACCAATTTAATGGCGGCGACGCCAAAGCCTGGCTGTTCACTATTTTGCGCAATACCTTCCTTACCTGGCTGAGCCGTCAACCCAAGCGCGGTAAGGTAATCGACATCAATGAAGCAATACAGCGTCACGACTCAAGGAGTCTGGAACCGAGTCTTATTGCCACCACATCTGGGCCCGATACGGAACTGCAGGCCGAGGCGGATAGAAAACGCATACACCAAGCCCTGAATGAGTTATCGGAACCCTATCGTATGGTACTGGTGCTACGTGAGTTTCAAGATTTTAAATACAGTCAAATTGCCGAAATATTAGACATACCAGTTGGTACTGTCATGTCTCGCTTGTCTCGAGCACGTATCCAATTAAAACATTGGCTAATCGATGCCGCCGATAAGG
>CAYPEL010000118.1:0-9059 GCA_964409635.1 uncultured Gammaproteobacteria bacterium
CCTTGCTGCGCAACACCACAGGGTCGCTGAACCCGTCATTATCATGTTGAAGGACAACTATTAAAGAGGTACGAATATATGAAAGGTGGACTCGGTAATTTGATGAAGCAAGCCCAGAAGATGCAGGAGGATATGCAAAAGGCGCAGGAAGAGCTCGCGAATATCGAAATAAAGGGTGCTTCTGGTGGCGGTCTGGTCAAAATTGTTATGACGGGTAAGCATGAAGTAAAACGGGTGTCGATAGATGATAGTTTGCTGGGTGATGACAAGGATATGCTCGAAGACCTGGTGGCGGCTGCCATAAATGATGCCGTGCATAAACTTGAGGCTGAGTCACAGGAAAAAATGTCAGGTATGACGGCAGGGCTGAACCTGCCGCCTGGTATGAAACTACCATTTTAGCTTACTCATACGTACGTTGATTATACACCCCATTATTTACAGACCCGCTGTGAATACTTCCCTGTACGCTCAGCGGCAGCTTCCCTGCTGCCGATGGTCTGCAAATAATGGGGTGCATAATCAACGTACTGCCTGTTAGCAAGAAACACCGTTCATGTCTTCACTGATCAATGAATTGATCGAGGCGCTGCGCTGCCTGCCGGGTGTAGGCAATAAAACCGCCCAGCGTATGGCCTACCATTTGCTCGAACGTAACCGGGATGGGGGTCAACGTTTGTCTGCCGTACTGGCGACGGCCATGGTCGATATTGGTCATTGCAGTGAATGCCGTACCCTGACAGAACACCCGGTTTGCGCGCTGTGTTCCAATCTTGGCCGTGAACGATCGCAACTGTGTATTGTAGAAACTCCGGCAGATGTACTGGCCCTGGAGCAGTTTACTGATTATCGTGGCCTGTACTTTGTCTTGATGGGGCACTTGTCACCGCTGGATGGTATTGGCCCCGAGCAACTGGGTATGCGGGAACTGGCTGAGCGCTTGGCCAGTGGTGAGTTGCAGGAAGTGATACTGGCTACCAATCCTACCGTAGAGGGTGAGGCTACGGCGCACTACATCAGCGAGCTTGCAGCCAAACAAGATGTACGCGTGACACGTATTGCACACGGTGTACCCTTGGGCGGGGAACTTGAATATATCGACGGTGGAACCTTGTCGCACGCCTTTTCGGGTCGGCGGGAGATATGAAAACAGCTTGATCCCATAGCTAACGTATTGTTAAGTATTTTAAATTAATGCCGAAAACTGTTAATCAGGGAAAAACCGAAGACGGATCTATCGAGTTAGCATGGAAACCCTTATAGAGACAAGCTGTCTGCCGGGGTGGTTGTTATGATTGTTTCAATCAACAGCCCGCGCTCGCCTGTTGCTTTATTACCCAAGCCGGAGACCCCGGTTCGGGGAGAACCTGTCTCTGCGCACACGGAAAACTCTTTTACTACTGTTGAACCCAGTCATACAATAAAATCAGCTGAATTTGGTGAAATACTCCAGGGCGAAGTTCTGACCCGGAGCCGATTTGTTGAGTATCAATCAACGCAAGGTTTTCTGGATGAGCGGGCGGTCAGTAAAGCCAGATTGGTGCAGGACTTCAGGGGTTCATCCAGTGTTTCCGATGTAGCTGTACAACGCTATCTTCAGTCAGCAATTTCTAGCCAAACAAATCAAGGGCGTTCACTTGATGTTCATATCTGAGGCTGGCTAAAATTAAAGCAGTGTAAATTCAAAGAACGAAATAAATTCCATCCCTACGGTCTTTTGTTCGTATCGTGGCGTGTGCAATTGACTAGCAGGTCGCGGTAATTGTCCAACCGCTCAGTGGCCACTTTATTGGCCTGAACAGCTTCGTTAATTTTGCAGCCGGGTTCTCCATTGTGCCGGCAATTGTGAAAACGGCAAGTGCCCAGGTAAGGACGAAATTCTATAAATCCATTCGCAAGTTCGCTGCTATCAACTGGCCATAAATTAAATTCACGCACACCGGGCGAGTCAATTAGATCACCCTGATCGGGCAAGTGGTACAGGGTGGTGGCTGTGGTTGTATGCCGGCCGAGGCCGGTAACATTTGACAGCTGTCCAGTTCTGATGTCCAGCTCTGGCAGTAAGGCTTTTACCAGTGACGACTTACCCACGCCGGATTGCCCAACCAATACACTGGTGTGCTGCCGTAACTGCTGGTGCAGTTTTTTGATGCCATCAGTTGTTAATGTACTGGTAAACAATATCGGATAGCCGAGATTTTTATGGATCTCCAGTCTTTTTTCTAGGCGGTTTTGACTCTCTTGATCGAGTAAATCCTGTTTGTTGACAACGATAATCGGATCCGCATTTATGAGTTCAGCCGCGACAAGATAGCGATCCAGTGTAATAAACTGAAAGCTGGGTTTACTGGCGATGACAATGATGATTTGATCAATATTTGCGGCAACCGGCTTTATGCGTCCATTGCGGTCAGGCCTGACCAGTGTCGAGGATCTGTCCTGTATTTTTGTGATGACACCATCGCGTGGAGTGCTGGATTCATACACTATACGGTCACCGCATATTGTGCGGGGTAGATTTTTGCGGGTCTGGCAGCGGATTAAATTACCATCAGCCGTTTCAACGAGGCTGACTTGCCCATAGTGAGCAAGCACTAGTCCCGGATGTTCAGAAACGGAAGTTGGTTTATTTTTTGCTGCAGCTTTAGAGGTAGGTGAGGGCTTTCCCACGATTATAAACAGCTGGATTAATCAGCAACCAAACAGTCAATACGTGCGGCGCAAATAAAATCATTTTCTGATAATCCTCCAACCGAATGCGTACTGTAGTAAACATCACAGTGGTTATAACTGACTTTCAGGTCCGGATGGTGATCCTGTTCGTGAACTATGCAGGCGAGTGCGTTGACAAAGGCAATGGTCTGGTAATAATCTTTGAAGCGGAATGAACGGCTGATGGTTTTACAGTCATCAGACGGTGTCCAGGCGGTGTGAAGCTGATTCAGCAAGTCTCTGACTGAGGCGTTATCGAGCAGTATTGTGTTACGTTGGCACTGTTTGCTAGCCAAACCTTGAATTGACATGATTTATTTTTCGAAGTTATAAAATTCGGAATTCAGATAATCTGCTACATCGGCAGATTCTTCTTCAAACCATTGCGCACCTACGCTCAACTGACAACGTTTGATTTGTTTGTTCAGGCCGGCCATGTTTTTAACAAATCTATCTTTGCGTGAATAGACTTCGGTGCCGTGGCACTTCATACAAGCTTCATCGTGAAGCTCCTTGCCGATGCCGGTATCGGCTAAGGCATAACTAGAAAAAATCAGCATTAAAAGTACAGTAATAGTAGTTTTCATGGGTTTTGTCCTCGTAGTTTGCCAGATAAATGCGCCACGCGTATGGGCGCCGGCGGGTGAGAATCATAAAATGCAGAGTACAACGGGTCGGGTGTTAAAGTATTGGCGTTTTCTTTATAAAGCTTGACTAGTGCATTGACCAGGTCACTCGCATTGGCTTGTTCGGCAGCATAATCATCAGCTTCAAATTCGTGCTTGCGCGAGAACCAGGCCATGACAGGTTGCAGAAAAACAGTAAAGGTAGGCAGTGCCAGCATAAACAGCAGCAGCGCCAGATGATTATTCATAGTTTCAACGCCCAGGCCTTGAAAGAACCAGGCCTGTTCAACTAACCATCCAAGCAGTGCCAGGCCAGCAAGGCTCATTAGCATCATTGAGACGATGCGTTTTTGAACGTGCTTACGTTTGAAATGCCCTAACTCGTGGGCAAGCACGGCTTCAATTTCATCAGCATCCAGTGAGTTGAGCAAAGTATCAAAAAATACAATGCGCTTATTCCGCCCCATGCCGGTGAAATAAGCGTTGCCATGTCCCGAGCGGCGTGAGCCGTCCATTACAAATATACCTTGGCTGGTAAAGCCGCATTTACTCATTAATGTTTGTATGCGTTGCTCAAGTGTCCGGTCTTCAAGCGGCGAAAATTTGTTGAACAGCGGTGCAATAAAGGCGGGGTATGCCCATAGCATTAACAGGCTGAAGCCCGACCACAACATCCATAAATAAAACCACCAGAATTTTCCAGACGCCTGCATCAGCCACAAGGCTGCCCAGGCGAGGGGTATTCCGATGAGGGTGGTTAACAGTGCCTGTTTGAACAGGTCGCTGACAAAAGTACCGGCTGTGGTGCGGTTAAAACCGAAACGTTCTTCAACGACAAAGGTGTGGTAGAGCGAAAACGGTAAATCAAAAAGCGCCATAATGGCGAATGCGCTTACGAAAACGGCAACCCCCGTTGCGATCTGGCTCATTTCAAAGCCTGCCCAGTAATTATGGGTCATCTGCAGCCAGCCACCGAGGGTCCAGCCGATTAATAACAGGGTATTGTAGATCAGTTCAAGTTTACCTAGCCGGGTTTTGCTCAGCGTGTAATCGGCAGCTTTTTGGTGTGCATCGAGCGGTATGCTGTTGGAAAAAGCGGCTGGAACTTGTGCCCGGTTGTTTGACACATGCTTCATCTGCCGGGAAGCCAGCCATAATTTTAAAATTAATGAGGCGGCTAGAGCGGCCAGGAATAATACAGTAAATTCATTCATAGGCTAATCATACAAGTTTTTTTCAACTTCATCAGGTTGGCCTTTGTTACAATGTGTCTAAACCATACGCTAAACCGGGAAACCACCAATGTCTGACAGGAAAACCAACCTTATATGGATCGATCTGGAAATGACCGGTCTTGATACTCAAAACGACAAAATTATCGAAATTGCAACCATTGTGACTGACGCCGATTTGAATGTCCTGGCGGAAGGCCCAATGCTGGCGATTAACCAGCCGGATGAACTACTCAATGCCATGGATAAGTGGAATACCAAACAACACGGTAAGTCAGGACTCACCGAGCGGGTACGCAATAGCATACTCAATGAACAGGATGCAGAAAAACAGACGATTGATTTTCTGAGTGCGTATGTGGATGCCGGAGCTTCTCCCATGTGCGGCAACTCGATTTGTCAGGATCGGCGTTTTATGGCGCGTTGTATGCCACAACTGGAAGCCTTTTTTCATTATCGCAATCTTGATGTCAGTACGCTGAAAGAGCTGGCAAGGCGCTGGGCGCCGAAGGTTGCAGATGGCTTTAAAAAAGAATCCAGTCATCTGGCGCTGGATGATACGCGGGATTCTATCCGGGAACTGCAGTACTACCGGGAAAATTTATTCATCGAGCTTGCGGCGGCGAATAATTAATTACTCAAATTTCGGGGTTCGGTGTTGTAGCCAGGCGGTGTATCCCTTATTTGGAACCCGCTGTAAATACATCCCTGCCGGTTACGGTTCCAAATAAGGGATACACCGCCTGGCTCTGAGAGAGCATTCAATCTCCGAACGCCTGAATTTGAACCCTGTTGAAGCACGACTGGCTTTCATGGTCACTGCCTATACCAACGCCGGGAGAGGGCCGAAAAAACCCTTTGTGGATACCACACCTTGCCCACGCTGCCATTATAGCGGGCGAGGGCTTTCGTCTTGTTGCCCCGTTCCCTGTCGAGATAGTGTCTAAGAATAGTGCAGCCCATGCGGATGTTGGTGTGGATGTCGAACAGGTTATCATTCGGCCGTCCAATTTCCTTTAGCCAGAAGGGCATCACTTGCATTAAGCCCCGTGCGCCGGCGTAGGAAAGGGCGAAGTGATCGAAGTTACTTTCGACGTCGATGACGGCCAGTACCAGCTCTGGATCCAGACCGGCGCGATTGGCTTCGTAGTGTACAGTTTTCAGAATTAATAAGCGTTCGTGATCGTCTGTTACTTTTCGTCTTAAACGGTGCGACATGTCGGTGAGCCAGACTTCGGCGTCGAAGCGGTCTTCGAAACTGTCACTCGACTGGATAGCTTGAATCAGCGTGCTGCGCAGTTCAGAATCCGGACGCTCACTGGTCGCTGCCTGGATGGTGCCTGGAAGAAAACCACCGAGCACCAGCAACAGGACTAGCCCGCATTTCTCACCAGATGTCACAGCGCTCACTTGATCTTTGATCCCACAAGGCTTTTTCTTCAGTTGAAAAGTCGCACGGTTATTCCGCGCCTTCAGAAAATGCCTTGTGAAATCAAATCTACTGCGTGATATCTGCAACATCCGGTGAGAAATGCGGGCTAGCTTACGCCAGTAATCAGCCTGTGGCAGATAGCTGCCGCTTAAGGAACGCCACAATTTCCGTGCTGGCGATATCCTGGTTGCTGCCACCACGCCTGGCTTTGTATTCGACCAGTCCCTTGTCCAGATTTTTTTCACCTATCACCACCCTATGCGGTATTCCAATTAATTCCATATCGGCAAACATGACCCCAGGCCTTACCTCTCTGTCATCCAGCAATACATCTATGCCTGTTATCACTAATTCTTCATACAGCTGGTCACAGGCTTCGCGGACCCGCTGCGACTTTTTCCGGTTCATGCCGAGCAGGGCAACCTGGAAGGGCGCCAAGGCTTGCGGCCAAATAATCCCATTTTCATCATGGTTTTGTTCGATGGCGGCGGCAACAATGCGGGAAACGCCGATGCCGTAGCAACCCATCGTCAGGGTGACGTCCTTACCGTTTTCGTCCAGCACAGTCGCGTTCATGGACTGACTGTACTTGTCACCCAGCTGGAAAATGTGACCGACTTCAATACCGCGGGCAATTTGTACACTGCCTTTGCCGTCTGGGCTGGTATCGCCTTCAACCAGGTTGCGCAGATCAGCCTTGGCAGGTTCTGGGCAATCGCGTTCCCAGTTCACGCCGGTCAGGTGTTTGCCTTCCTGGTTGGCGCCACAGACAAAATCGGCCAGCTGTGCGGCTGAAAGATCCGTGATAACCGGTATCGACAATCCAACAGGTCCTACTGAGCCTGGTTTACACCCCGTGGTTTGCAGGATTTCTTGCTCATCAGCAAAGGTCAGCGGGCTGGCAACTTGCTCGAGTTTTTCTGCCTTTATGATATTCAGGTCATGATCACCCCGTAAACAAAGGGCAACTAAGCTGTCCTTACCCTTGACCAGCAGGGTTTTAATGCAGTGTTCCGCGTTGACCTCCAAGGTTTTACAGACATCTTCGATACTGCGCGCGCCGGGTGTATCGATGACAGCCATGTCAGCTTGTGGCGCAGGGCGAGACTGCTCCGGAATAGATTGCTGCGCCTGTTCCAGGCTCGCTGCAAAATCGCTTTCAGTTGAGAATACGATGGCGTCTTCTCCCGAATCTGCAAGCACATGAAATTCGTGCGACAGGTTGCCGCCGATGGCACCGCTATCCGCGTGTACGGCACGGAATTCCAGACCTAGACGGGTAAAAATCCGCGTATAGGTGGCGTGCATAAGCTGATAGGTTTCGTCCAATGACGCCTGGCTTATATGAAATGAGTAGGCGTCTTTCATCAGAAATTCCCGCGCCCGCATGACGCCAAAGCGGGGCCGGATCTCATCACGAAATTTGGTTTGGATCTGATAATAATTGACCGGTAACTGTTTGTAGCTGCGGATTTCCCGGCGTGCGATATCGGTGATTATTTCTTCGTGGGTAGGGCCAAAACAAAATTCGCGGCCGTGACGGTCATGCATTCGCAGCAGCTCCGGCCCGTATTTATCCCAGCGGCCAGATTCCTGCCAGAGCTCTGCGGGTTGTACCGTCGGCATCAGTAATTCCATGGCGCCGGCCCGATTCATTTCTTCACGTACAACAGTTTCAACTTTTCTGAGCACGCGCAAACCGAAGGGCAGCCATGAGTAGAGACCCGCTGCGATTTTTTTAATCATGCCGGCGCGCAGCATCAGCTTATGGCTGATTATTTCTGCATCGGCAGGGGTTTCCTTAACAGTGGATACGGTAAAGCTGGACGTTTTCATAATAATTTCAAGTTCTGACTCTGAATTAGCCGACGATTGTAACGGCCGATCTGTTGCTTGGGTAGCTAATCATGCAGGCGCGGTTTTAACTGTAATGGACGTTGTACTCATCGCGGTTAAAACCGCTCTTACAGTATTTGTTTTGTTCACAATGATAAATGACACAATACATCAGCGGCGTATTAAAAAGTTGAGCCGTTCCAGCCTCACATGGCACGGGGTGCGTCTGCAAATTCAATCCCGGGTTCGTTGCGGAACAGGGTGAGTATAGGCAATAGTTGCAGCAGCGCAAAAAAATTCCCGCCAGAGCGGGAATTATGAAAGGCTAACAGCCGGTGTGTTCAGTCGCAAAAATCTTGGATATGTCCATTTGCTTCTTCGACCCGGGCCTGGGTCTCGGCTTCGTCCATGTATTTGACGGTGCCATCGGGCAGTTTAAAGCGATGCCGTCCACCGGCCTGATACATGGCTAGATTTCGCATGGCGATACTACAATTTTCGCTACGCACCTGTTTGTAGGTATTGGCGTCTGCGACAATCTGATCAGACTTAGTTTTTTTCTCAGCTGCCTGGTTGGATTGCTTGAGTAAATCCTGTGCTGATTTACGGCTTGTTTCCTTCATACGGACAGCAGAAGAGCGGCTTAGCTGTATGGCTTCGGCGCCTGCGGGCGGATATTCACCATAGATGATTTTGCCGTTTTCGTACCACTTATATATATCTCCGGCCTGACAGGGGAGAGTGATAAGGGCCAGTAAGACTGGCAGGATGAGGTACGCACGCATTTTTAGCTCCTTCATTAATTATGTACTTCTGCTGCCCGGACAATTGGACAGTAGGACGGCTTAACTCATGCTTCGGTCAGTTTGTCAGGTTCTTTAGGCGCAATTGCTGGATTCTGACTCGCAAGGATGGCAGTATTAATAATTTATAGCCCTACGTTTTACCTATCTCTGTGAAATATAGGGGAATTTAAATATTTTTTAAGCCGGCAGGTCAATTTTGACGCCGGCGTCTCTGGTTTTGGAGTAAACAGACGGTGGAGTTGACCGGATCTGACATTTTTGTACGCTGCCTCAAAGAGCAGGGGATCGACTATATTTTCGGTTACCCGGGTGGCGCTGTGCTGCCACTGTACGATTCGCTGTATCAGCAGGAAGATGTGCAGCACATTTTGGTGCGCCATGAACAGGCGGCAACCCATGCGGCTGACGGTTATGC
>CAYPEL010000119.1:0-9057 GCA_964409635.1 uncultured Gammaproteobacteria bacterium
TAACCTTTTCATCAATAATTCGCAAACCATCAAAGCATACTCACTATTCTTTGCAGATAGCCTTTGTTAGGCTAATACTACCTTAGTGACTCGCTATTACCGTTATTAAATCAAGGAAATAGAATGCTGGATTATTACGCTGACTGGCACTTCGCATGACGACTATCCTCGAGGCTGCTACTTGATGAGCAAGCGGGCTTTTATTCCCCTGAATATCGCCGTACTGACGGTGTCTGATTCGCGTACAGAGGAAAATGATACGTCAGGTAAAACCCTTGCTGAAAGGCTTCAAAAAGCAGGCCACACGCTTGCAGATAAAGCCATTGCTGCGGATGATAAGTACCAGATCCGCGCCCAGCTCTCGCGCTGGATAGCCGAAGAGGACATCAATGCCATCTTGACTACGGGAGGTACAGGCGTGACGGGCCGTGATGGCACACCGGAAGCGGTCAGGGTACTTTTGGACAAAGAGATCGAGGGTTTCGGGGAAGTCTTCCGTATGCTTTCCTACGAAGAGATCAAGACCTCAACTATGCAGTCGCGTGCGCTTGCGGGTGTGGCAAATGCCACCTATATTTTTTGTATGCCGGGTTCAAGCGGGGCTTGCCGGACGGCGTGGGATAAGCTTATTCAATACCAGCTTGATCACAGAACCCGTCCCTGCAACCTGGTTGAATTGATGCCCAGGTTATTAGAGAGTTGAAATTGTCACCGCTTTAGGCACAATCGATCTGGAGGAGCTGAAGCTAGTCGAAATTAAGTGATACAATTTAGATAAAGAAGCATACAATCTGCAGTACAAAACCTTTTTTTCGTGGAGGGCACTTTAATGCATACTGTTTACATCCATATTGATGAAAATCTTGATCATGACCACCTGGTAACATTGCAAACAGATCTGCTTAAGTTGGATCACATTACAGACGTCGAAGTAAATGATAAAACGCCGCATGACGTGCTGGTTGAATTTGAAGAACAGCATATTTCACCCATGGCGATCCTCGAAGTACTGAGTAAAAAAGGCGTTCATGCCGATATTATGTCGGGATAGCTGAATAAAGTTTAAAGCCGGGGAAGGCCTCACCGGCGCATGAGCATTGGTTTCTTCCCCTGCTTTTTCTCGGGGGGAAATTGTTCGGTGATGGATCGGCCATTACTTGCTTCCGACTGAACTTTACGGAACAGTGCGCTCAACTTTTCAGTTTCAGTCGCGCCGCGTCTTAACCTGCGTAATCCCATGCCTGCGTAGAGGTCAATCGCCATCAGATTTTGACTGAGTGTTCTTATGGACTCGCTGGCTAAAGGGGGATAGGCGTCTTCTATGCGGGGTGTGACAATACTGGGTCCAGTTTCCGCTCGCACCGGACTTTCTTCCGCGTCCTGAATAACGCCAGCGTTGCTGTCTTCTTTGACAGGCAAATAATAGAAACTGAGTAGAATTAATAAAACTAAAAAACCGAAAACTGTAATCGTAGGAGAATGAATTAAACGCATTGTAACCAGCAAATCATAGACGGTGGTTTCCAAGAGTAAAATTAAACTACCGGCAAGTATTCTTGAAATAGCACGCTGGCCGCTGTTGTAAAACTGATAACCGGCGAACTGGCAATAAATAAAAGTCGCTAGAATGACGACGTAAATATTAAACCACCAATTATTAATGTCTCCAGAAGCCCTGCTCTGGCTAAGCTGGGGCAGAGTAGAGATAAATAATTCGAGGGGTATGCGGATACTGACGATGAGCAAGAACAACCAGACGCCACTGAGCACGATGGGTATCAGTGTTAGCTGGGTGTGGGTAATGATCACCACCAAC
The DNA here is from genome assembly GCA_964409635.1 of uncultured Gammaproteobacteria bacterium. GTDB lineage: Bacteria > Pseudomonadota > Gammaproteobacteria > DSM-19610 > DSM-19610 > CAYPEL01. The sequence goes on from CAYPEL010000119.1 coordinate 1,817, forward strand.
CAGATCAGTTGTGCCCACAGTAAAAACTGACAGGCAAGCGTGATACGTATGAGTGCCTCATAGGAAATAAACCCATCCGGGCCCGCATTGCTCATGTAGGAGGAGTTGGCGAATGCAAGTATGCCCAGTGTCAGCCACATTACAGCGAGCAGGGCATGAATAGCAGAGCGTCTTCCTGAGGTGGTAACGCTCTGTTGAGTTTGCAGGGCTCCCCCAAAAAATGCGCATCCTGCGAGCAGGTATAACGCTGAAACTACCATAATAATTATTCTAGTTATAAAGGCTGCGGTATAGTCTTCTGTAAGTGTATCCTGAATGACCTGTTAAATCCATAAAATCTAAAGTAATAGCTATTAAATAGCTTGTATCATATTGTTATTGTAAGAAAATAAATTCTATCTCTGCTTTTCTTTATCTGGATATTTAACTCAGTTTAGTCTAAAGCTGCCAATGCGGTGAGTACATTTTGACGCACCCTGTCGATCTTTTTTGTGATCGTTGCAATGCTTATCGATTGCTTCCCAAGTGTTGGCCAATGTTCATCACATGGCTTGTGAAGCGCGAGCGCTGATGCTGTTGCAGGTTCGGAAATGGTAGGGCACAGATCACGGTTTAACATAGAGTAGACCCGTATGTGTGACATAAAAAAGCGCGGCCGGAGCCGCGCAATGCCTTGCTGAACAAGCAAGGAGGAGGGGATGGTTCACTGTTGCTTGCAACAGTGAATAAGGTTTTGATTATTCCTCTATCTGGATAGGGCGATATTCGATTTTGGCAAATTCATCAACGTCGAGCATGCCATCCTTGTTAGCATCGGCCTGTTCGAATACAGGCGTCAAGGACTGACTGTTAGCCGCTTCTGATTTGCTGATTACGCCATTCTGATCGGCATCAAGCTGCATAAAACTGCTTGTTGTTTTATCTGCTTCTCCGGCGCAGGCCGCTGTTGCGATCACGCTTAATACAGTAACTTGTAAGATGTGTTTCATGATATTTACCTTTGGTTGTTGGACACAATAATTATTTTGCAAGCCATGTGCCAAAACAGAAGCTATGATATATTATGTTTTTATTTCAAGCCTTTGCAAAACTTAATAGACTATCTAGGCAGTCACGAACAGGTGCGCATCTGTCGCCAGATAAAGTCACTGTAACTGTATCGCTACTTAAATGATTGAATAACTTAGCTTCAGCCTGTAGTTACCTGACGTCAATTTTTATATAAGAAATAACTCGAAATTACGTATAGTTACTATTGTCAAACGGAAGCATTTAAGGAGAAAAAATGAAAGCAAAAGCTGCAGTTGCCTGGGCGCCCAAACAACCTTTGGTTATCGAAGAGATCGAAGTTGAAGGTCCCAGGGAAGGTGAGGTTCTATTAAAGGTTGTGGCTTCCGGTGTCTGCCACACCGATGCGTTCACCTTATCCGGCGAAGACCCGGAAGGTGCTTTCCCCTGTGTGCTTGGACATGAAGGCGGCTGTGAAGTGGTGGAGTGCGGCGCGGGTGTAAAAAGCCTCAAACCGGGAGATCATGTGATTCCGTTATATATTCCGGAATGTGGCGAATGTGAGTATTGCAAATCAACCAAAACCAACCTGTGTCAGTCGATAGCCGGTACTGTCTGGACTGGTTATATGCCGGATAAAACCCGCCGTTTTTCAAAAAATGGTGAAGCTATTTATCACTATATGGGGTGTTCCACATTTTCCGAGTATACCGTGGTGCCTGAAATCGCGTTGGCAAAAGTTAATCCAGCCGCGCCGCTGGATAAAGTCTGCCTGTTAGGCTGTGGAGTCACTACAGGTATAGGTGCTGTTTTAAATACTGCCAAAGTTGAGCCTGGTTCGACTGTCGCTGTTTTCGGATTGGGCGGGATTGGCTTGTCAGTGATACAAGGGGCTGTTATGGCCAAAGCTGGCCGGATCATCGCTATTGATCTTAATCCGGATAAGTTTGAAATAGCAAAAGCGCTAGGTGCAACCGATTTTGTTAATCCGGCGGAACTGAGCGTGAGTGTTACCGAGGCTGTTGTAGAGATGAGTAACGGCGGTGTGGATTATTCGTTTGAGTGTATTGGTAACGTCAATGTCATGCGTGAAGCGCTTGAGTGTTGTCATATGGGGTGGGGTGTTTCAACGATTATCGGAGTGGCTGGCGCCGGCCAGGAAATTTCCACCCGGCCGTTCCAACTGGTCGTAGGTCGTACCTGGAAAGGCACCGCTTTTGGCGGTGTAAAAGGCAGGACTGAACTACCCGGTTATGTCGATCAGTATATGAAAGGAGAGATTCAGCTGGATAATATGGTGACACACACGATGCCGCTGGAAGATATCAATAAGGCTTTTGACTTAATGCATGAAGGCAAAAGCATTCGTTCGGTCATTTTATTTTAGTGGCCCTGCCCAGGCTTAATTTACTAAGAGAATCTCTGTCCAGTCCTTATGTAGAATTACGCAGGTAGATTTTTTGTGCACTCGCATTTTAAGACCAGCGGAACCAGCTCGGCGACTGACTTTACCTGCATCTTGTCCATCAGCCTGGCCCGGTGGACTTCAACAGTTCTGTGACTTAGCTGGAGTATTACCGCAATTTCCTTATTCGATTTGCCTTGAGTTAAGTGTGCCATGACTTGCTTCTCACGGGGTGTGAGTAGACTGCAGCGTTTGAGAATATAGGCTTTTTCACTTGCCTCCTGGCGGATATCTTTATCAAGGCGTAGTGCATCCTGGATGCGCTTCAGCAGGATTTCATTATCAAATGGCTTTTCGACAAAATCCATCGCCCCGGCTTTAAGCGCTTTTACCGAGAGCGAGACTTCACCGTGCCCGGTGATAAAAATGACGGGAACTGTGATTTTTCTTTCATTAAGGATTTTTTGTAATTCCATCCCGTCCATATTCGGCATGCGAATATCCAGTAGCAAGCAACCTGGCCGGATAGGGTCATATCCCTCCAGGAACAAGTGTGCAGATGCAAAGCTTTCAACGGCAAGGCCGACGGAATCCAATAATAGTTCGAGAGAATCACGTACAGCCGCGTCGTCATCTACGATAAAAACAGTCGGTTGCCTACTCATGCCACGTTCGCCTCCCGCTTAGCCGGTAATGTAAAATGAAAGACAGCTCCTGACTCTTTAACTGTATCTAGCCATAAACGCCCGTCATGCGCTTCAATAATCGACTGACTGATTGACAAGCCCATACCCATGCCGTCAGCTTTTGTGGTATGGAAAGGTTTAAATATCTGGCTCGCGTTCTCAACATCCAGTCCCTGTCCGTTATCCCTTACTGTTACCAGAACTGAACCCGTGCCGTCATTACCGGTGCTGATGGATATGGCACCTTTTTCAATACCCGCCAGGTGAATTGCATCCAGACTATTACGCACCAGGTTCAAAATGACCTGTTCAATTTGAATGGCTGCCGCCGGAATCAAGGGCACATGCTGGGTCAGGTCTGCCTGCAACTCTACACCTTTCACGCGCGCTTCTGTTGCGGTCATACCGATAACATCTTTTACAAGGTCATTGACATCAACTAATTCGCGCTGTGAATTGTCTTTCCTTACAAACTCCCTGAGGCGGCGGATAATTTCACCGGCGCGACCCGCCTGTACAGCGGTCTGTTTTATGCCATAGACAAGCTTTTCAGTATCTTCGTGACCGGAATGCAGCATATTGAGGCAGGCATTGGCATAGGTTGAGATAGCGGTTAATGGCTGATTGAGCTCGTGCGCAAGGCCGGATGCCATTTCCCCCATCGTATTGATACGTGCCAGGTGAGTGATCTGGGCTTGCCGCTCGCGTGATTCCTCTTCCATTTTCTTGCGGTCGGTTACGTCTCTGCAAGATATGCGCAGCTCGCTCATTTCAGAACTGCTTCCAGTGATGAGGATGATTCGTTCGTGTACCCAGATAACAGTCCCGTCTTTTTTTATTTTCCGGAATTCAATTTCGCTGTGTTCTTTTCTTTCGGAGAATATCTTTTCTAGATGTATTTTTACAACAGGCAAGTCATCCGGGTAAATGATTTTCCATACCGGTTCCATGATCAATTCATCCTGTCTATAACCGAGTGTCTGGGCTCCGAAGCGGTTGATAGAAAGCACCATGCCGTTTTCGGAAACGGTAAAATACATGTCAGGTGTGCTGTCGTATAGCTGCTGGATATGCTGTTCACTAGTGCGTAATGCCTGTTCGGCTTGTTTTCGTTCGGCAACCTCGGTTTGAAGCACCGAGTTGGATTGAACGAGATCAGAGCTTGTACGTTTTAACCGGAGAAACGTTATAACAAGATAAGCGAGCAAAGCCAGCGAGGATACGTAGAGCAACGAACGAAATGTCTGTGCATGTCGGTTTTCCTGATCAAGCTTCAGCTTATAGCCCTGCATCAGGGTGTCGATGTCATTTTTCACGGGCAGGTTTGTTAGCTTTGAAAGTAGCTGATCAGTATTTTCCTGGTATTCTATAATTATTCCCAAGTGGTTTATCAAGCCATCGATGTCTGGATGAAGTGTTTCAGAAAGTTCAGGTTTCAAATTTTCAAAACGATTTATCCAATTTAACATTAAAGCGGTTGGTGTCTTTTCACCTGACAAGCTATACCGTAAAATAGTGCGGGATAATGCAGGCATATTGCTTATCTGACTCGAAATTTCGCCCGCACCAGAGTGTAATACCTTTTCGCTAAGCTCAGATGCACTTGTTAGAAAATAGGCCAAGGAATTCTTGAGCACGGAATTCGATTCCTGGTAATCATAAGTATACTGGCGCTGCAGTGCCAGATTCATTTGCAGACGTTCTAAGGTTGGAGATAGATCAGTCATTCCCATCGCTTGGATTGATATTGGGCCTTGCATTAGCCGTGCAGTCAAATCCTGAACCTGATGCATGTTATGCATGATGGAGTCATAATTGGATAACAGACTGTAGCGTATGCGTACCAGGTCATGACGCAGCATCGCTTCTTGGTGAGACAATACATGCAGGTAATCTTCGGCTTCTTGGAAAGCCTTATGGTTAACCCGGGCATGGATAAAAAGATAGGTGATCAATATGACCAGTGATACACCAATGACGAAATTAATTATTCGCGCCATAGTGCTTGCCCATTCAATTCACCGGTCAGAGTATGCAGAAAATTGACAATAGCATCGATATCCTGGTCAGGTAAGATCCGCCCGAGTTGGTAGCGGGCCATGGTTTTGACGGCAACTTCCAGTTGGTCTGTAGAGGCATCATGAAAATAGGGCGCTGTCAGTGCAACATTGCGTAGACTTGGTACTTTAAAACGGTGTTTATCGGCTTCACGCTGTGTCACATTGTAACGCCCCAGATCGGCCGGAGTTTCATCACCACGATCAACAAAATAATCACCCATAACTCCCAGGGTGGCAATCATGTTTCCACCGACATTGACGCCCTGGTGGCAGGCAACGCAACCATACTGCTTGAACAACAGATAGCCGCGCAATTCTTCCTGATTTATTGCATCTTTTGTACCCCGTAAATATTGGTCAAAGCGGCTATTGGGCGTGATTAAAGACATTTCGAAAGTGGCAATCGAATCAGCAATAGTTTCCGGGCTTATTTCTTTTTTGTAGAGGCTGTCGAAAGCTTTACGGTATTCAGGATTTTGTTTAAACTGTGGCAAGACCTCAGACCAGTCAGGTTTCATACGGTGATTAATAGCAGTGAGTGCTTGTTCCTTCAGCGAGGTAAATGCGCCGTCCCAATTAAAAATATGCTGGAGTCCGGTATTGAGTACAGTCAGGGTATTACGGCTGCGTATGCTGCCATCATCCCCAACAGAAAAATCGAGTCCGTCAGCGCCACCTTTTGCCATACTGTGGCATGTTGCACATGACGTATTTCCTGAAGCGGATAGACGTTTCTCATAGAAAAGCAACTCTCCCAGCGCAACTATTTTTGCATTAAGCTTGATTTCAAGGGGAATGGGTTGAATGGGCTCCGGATTGACCATAACGGAGGGTATTTCAATCTGTGGCTGATCGCCGTCTCGTGCAACATTGATGCCGTGATCGGACTGCCAGACAACGAAACCGATCATGAGCAGTAACAGAAATGAAATCAGGTAGCCCGCCTTTCCCGGCATAGACATGCTCCTTAAACACCCTCAGCGTTTTTGATATCGCTCGTTCTTAACATAGAACTCACAGATTGCTTGGCTGCAGACGCTATAAAACTGAATAATAGCAGCCGCTGCCCAAGTAATTGTTCTGTACAGTGCTGAAATTTACAATTCAGTGCAGCCAAGCATACCCGCTGTGTATGATTATGTAACCTGCTTGGCGCGAATATTTACCGTTATTCTGGCATCTTTAAATTGTATAGGTATCATTATCTAAGTACTTCTACGTATCTATGAGTTACTCTAGGGGCATACCTGTTAAGAGAATAATCCGGCATCTAAAGCATAAAACCCAAATCCCGTTCCACGAATTTATCCAGGTGAGGGAAAATGACAGACAGATCACTGTCGGTCACGCCCATCCACCTGGCAAGGGTAGCACTGTATTGGTTCGTGGAATAGCCTGGTATAAAGCGCCCTGAGCCGACATCAGCGGGCCCAAACAGTTGTCTGCCCCGGTGTTTTTCTTGGGGCTGGTCAGTATACTCAACCGGTTCACCGTGAATTTTACCACCGTCTACCGCGCCACCCATGACCAGATAATCACTGGACCAGGCGTGATCGCTGCCATCACCGTTGCTGGTCAGTGTCCGACCGAATTCTGAAGCCGTGAAGGTGGTAACACTGTTTTCCATGCCCAGTTCTTCGAGTGTACGCTGGAAGCTGAACAGGGCATTATTGAGTGTCGTCAACTTTATTGCATGATCATTTAGCAGGTTGCTGTGCGTATCCCAGCCACCTGCTGCAACAAAAATAATCTGGCGTTTCATCCCCAGTTGTTCACGCACAGTGATTAGTTCCGCAGCGGTGCGTAGTTGCACAGCCAGATTGTTGTTCGTGTCATAGGGCGTCTGCAACGAGGCGCTTTGTTGCAGCGCATCCCGTAACAGGCCTGCACGGCGCCGTGTATCCATGAAGGCGTTTGCTGCCTGGCGTTGTAGTATGTCACTGCGTTGTATATTTAACAGGGCATCCCATGCCTCGGTACGCGCTGACTCCCAGCGGGGACTGCCGCTACCATCGAAATGCCTGAAGGTACTGGCTCCCTGTCCGCCGCGCAGTCCGAAAGCACGGGTGACGTTACCGGTTT
>CAYPEL010000120.1:0-9021 GCA_964409635.1 uncultured Gammaproteobacteria bacterium
CGAGCTGAGCTGGCGGAACTGCTCGCGTATCCGGGCGTGCGAAACATCCGCGGCGTCATCGTTCACCTTCGGCAGTTGTTCAAACCACGCCCGCCAGTCAGGAGATACCTGGTGAGGGTCTTTGAGGTATTGCTCGTACAGGATTTCCAGAAAATCCGCATTGTGGCCAGCTAACTGGGAGCTTTCCCAGAGCCCGAGCATTGACCCTTCCCTAACGGGATCAGACATTGTTTTGCCTTTATTAGATGTCTCTCAGTTATAAATTTAGCAGATTTTAAGGCTGCCATTCTGTAACAACCTGGCAGGCCGGATTTGTGCCACCTGTGAACGGTGGATAATACGGCACCGTCTGGCAGCTGACTATCTATAAGGTAACGGCAGTTTTACCGGGCTGTTGAGGCATGGGTATCAACAATCTGAAGCCGAATTATCTAAATATTCGCCTACTTTCAAATACAGAGGCTGAAAAACCAGAACCCTGCCAGTTAAGTCTCCGCTTCAAGATAAAATCAAACAGCAAAGGATTAAAGCGGCGTACTTTGTTCAATATCTGGATATCCTCAGCTGCAAGCATACCCTGGCGCTTGAGCTGTTTGAGTGAAAACAACGGCAATATACCCGGCAGAGGGTAATCAGAACCGTTGACTAAACGCGGCTGCCAGCTGGATTGGGTCAACAGCGTTTTTAGACCGTTACCGCTACGATTGATCTGGGTCACGGCGGATAGTTCGCCAAACAATAGACCCTTGTAGGCAGCTTCTTCCATTAAGCGGGAAAACAATTCAAAAGCCGGTTTGAGTGGGCCATTCTCACCTTGGTCGAGATCGACGCTGTTGCCGAGTGAGGCGCAATGGGCGACTAAAACTTTCACGCCAAGATCCAGTGGTCGACGCAGGCGTAATGGGTTGCCGTAGTCTTCCGTGTTACCGCCTTCGACGGCTAATTCAGCACCAGCGTGCACCAGCAGCGGTATATTATGTTGTGCAAGCTGGGCATAGAAGGCATCGCAATGTGATGACGCCGGATCCATACCCTGCGCTGCAGGTAGCCATTTGATTGCCCTGGCGCCGTTTTTAATGGCTTTCTCAAGTGCGGGCAGGGCGTCTTTGCGGTAAGGATGGATCGAGGCAATCCATTCAAACTGTTGCGGGTAAGCTGCGGTGATGCGCTGAGCATATTCATTTGGCGTATAGAAACTGCTGACGTCAGTGCGCTTTTCGCCGCGCTCAGTATAAAAATAATCAAACGCCAGCAACATCAGTTTTGCACCCGATGGAAAATCCTGCAGCATGTCCAATAGGCGTGTAATAAAGGAGTGGTCAATTCCTTTGGATTCATCTGCGCAACTGGCATTGAAATAAAACAAGCGCTGCAGCGACTGCAGTGGGTGTTTGGCGCTGAACATGGCCGGGTTGACCCAGATGCCACTGTCGCTATCGCCCGTGCCGATTAAATGCACGTGTGTATCCCAATAATTGCTTGGATTGATGCCTTGCCACGCAGAAGCGATCAATGGATGTTTGGCTAACGAGCCGGGCAGCGGTGCTGCTTCACAAGGGTTAATGAAGCCATCATCCGGCCAGTAGCGGTAAGCCGCGTAACCTAGTCCAGACAGTGCCAGTGCGGATAAAAAATGCCGTCGTTTCATGTTTGTTGTTCTGTTAATTGATGGGAGATCAGAAGCGTGGCGGCCAGTACCGAAATACCCAATGTCAGAATGACCGCGTAGAGTGAAATCTCTACTGCGGATGCGGCGGTATAGATACCGACCGTTAGCAACATGGCCATATTCTGGAAAAAATTCTGGATGGCCACGGCGCGGCCACTGCCAATAGTTGATTGGCCGATATCCTGTATCGCGGCGTTGATCGGCACAATGAACAAGCCGCCAGCGATACCGATCAACATTAATACGATGCGCGCAGGCCACAAGGTTTCGACCAGGCCAAACAAGAGGATGCTCATACCCATGGCAAAGGCAGGCAGCCGTGCGCGTCGCAGTTGTTCCAGCGGGATTAATTTCGGCGCCACTGCCGAACCAATGATCACGCCGATGGCAAGAAACAGGGCCAACTCGGAAATATCCCCCGCCGAGCGCGTCGCGAGCACCAATGGCGCCCAGGCCACCAGCAGGATGCGTATGACCGCAGCGGCGCCCCAGAACAAGCTGCCACCGAGCATGGCAAAGCGCGCCCGGGGTGTTTGCATAAAGCCGCGCAGCATATGGCGGAAATCCCCAAAGGCGTGCTGCAGGGTTCCGCCGCGCGCTTGCATGGCGGGGATAAACAGGGTGGCAACAATGGATAACAGATAACAAGCGGCGACCATGGTCAGCGCATAGTGAATTGAGACATCGGCCAGTTTACCACCAGCCAGTGTGCCGAGAATGATGGCCGCAATCGTGGACGACTCGACCCAGCTGTTCGCCTTGACCAGTGTTTTATGGCCGACCATTTCCGGCAGGATGCCATATTTGGCCGGGCTATAGATCGCTGCGCCGAGTCCGACCAGCGCATAGGCAATCAAAGGTTCAACACTCAAAAGAATTAAACCAACACCTGCCGCTTTTAACAGGTTACCTATAATCAGCACCTGCGGTTTTGGATGCTTGTCGGCAAAGGGTCCGGCCCAGGGTGCGACTAGGACGTAAGCGGCCAGGAATACACTTTGCAGCGCCGGAATATACCAGCCATCGAATTGGTCATTTTTAAGTACAATCGCGATGAGGGTGAACAGAATAGCGTTATCGCTGAAGGCCGTTAGAAACTGGCCGGTTAGTAACGCAGCCAAGCCCCTTTTCGCGGGGCTAACCGATTTTGTCAAACCAGTTCACCAGGTGTTCGGCTAGCTCGTCGATATGCACATACTGTTCGGGGATTACCTTGCCCTGGATGGAAATATCGGCTTTACGGACACTGTCCAGTTCGCCGGAAATCAATGGGTGCCAGTCATACAGGGGTTTTCCCTCTGCCAGCAAACGGTAGGCGCAGGTATGAGGTAGCCATTTTTGCGTTGCTGCGACTTCCGGCGTGACTTTTATACAGTCGGGTACCAGCAGGCTGCGCTCTTTATAGCGCGTGCACTGACTGCAATTATCGTCATGGTATTCACACACAACGTTGGTATAAAACAGTTCGCCACTGTCTTCATCTTCCAGTTTAATCAGGCAACAACGCCCACAGTTGTCACACAGTGATTCCCATTCCCGGGTTGTCATCTCCTGCATGGATTTGTGTTCCCAGAATCTGTTCATGGTGCAATCAGCTGGTTATCGAGTATCATCGTCGCTTATTCCAATCGCATAGCATACCAAGTTTACTGGACCACTGTTTTGCCGGCCGTTGAACACTTTTTAAGTCAGTTATTGCAAAGCCAGCAGCGCATGCAAGCGTCTGGCGTTGCAACCATCGACCCCTCCCTGGTGCTTGGTGAAGCAATGCTGCGTTACCAGCGGTTACGGGCAGAATGTGCAAAGCCACCGCTACAGCTTGTCGTTGCAGGGCCAACCCAGGCGGGCAAAAGCAGCGTGGTGAACTGGTTGTTGGGAACGGAGGTGGCGGGCGTAAATGCGCTGGCTGGATACACCCGGCACGCACAGGGTTTTGTGGCCGGGCCTTTGGATGATGCCACGAGTCTCTGTCTGCAGCAGTTTTTCTCCGGCTGGCAAAAAACCAACCGGGCTGGATTAACTCCCGAGCAGCTCGAAGCCTATTCATTGGACGCAGTAACCGGTGGCTCGCAGCTCTCAGGACAACCTATTATTGTTTGGGATTCGCCGGATTTTGATTCTGTCAGCTCGAGGAGCTACCGGAATGTGGTTTTAAAACTGCTGGCGCTGGCTGACGCCGTCCTGTTTGTGGTGAGCAAGGAAAAGTACGCGGATCAGACCGTCTGGAACACACTCAAACTTATCCAGCCGCTACAGCTTCCGTTGTTACTCTGTATTAATAAAGTGCCGGCAGGCTCGGCGCATGAATTGACGTTATCCTTACGCCAGCGGCTGGAGCGCGAGCAGATTGACGCGTCAATTATTGACCTGCCTTACCTGCAAGGCGATGAATCCGTGCACAGCGTCAGTGCGCAGTTGCTTGAATCCGTACAGCCCGTACTTGATCAGATCAATAGCAACAACAGCGTCATTAATACAGATGCTTTCCTGCAACAACATTGGCAACAATGGACAGCGCCGGTGCGTGAAGAACTTTCACAGCATGAACGTTGGCAACAGCAGATTGATGCTGCGTTGTCGGCAGCGTGCCAGGCATACCAGGATAATTATTTACGTGCGCCCATCTACGCAGAGACCATGCAGCGAGCGGTGCTGCGGCTACTGGAGCTATTGGAAATCCCCGGTTTGGCGGAAACCCTGGGGCGTGCGCGCCACCTGTTGACCTGGCCTGCAAGAAAACTGCGCGGGGTTTTTTCAAGCGGCACCGTCCAGCTGTCAGAGCAGGAACGGCAAAGCCAGGAAACGGCTATTCTTGAAGAAATTATTGGCCAGGCGCTGATCTCGTTACAGCACTCTGCCGCCCAGAATATCGGCCAGGCTGGTAGCCAGAACCAGCACTGGTGGTCAGCCTTGCTGAATAAATTGAGCGCAGAAGAAGCCAGCTTGCGCAATCATCTGCAAACGGAAATCAAACAGTATCAGGATGAGTTTGCGGCCAATATCGAACAGGCAGCCCAGCAACTTTACCGGCATTTACAGGAGCACCCAGTAACATTGAACGGTCTGCGTGCGGCGCGGACAACGGTGGATGCAGCGGCTGTCGTTCTGGCGTTGAAAACCGGCGGTATTGGTTTGAATGACCTGGTGCTGACCCCGGCAATGTTGTCATTTACCAGCTTCTTAACAGAAGGCGCGGTAGGTCAGTACATGCAAAGAGTGGAGAAGCAGCTGAAGCAGGCGCAGCAGCAGGCTGTATGTACCAGCCTGCTACAAGAAAAGTTGAACACCCGATTGTTGGAGATCACTGCCTGCATGGATCAACAAAATGTCTATGGTGTTGCTGCTGATACGCTCGAGGATGTCGAACGGATGATACAAGATGACGGCTGAAACAGACCGGTTCGAACAGGGCTATGCAGATGTGCAGGCGTGGGCGCAAGAACTGCAGCAGCAGGGCTGGCTATCTGAGGCCGAATTAAACGGGCTGCAGCGTATGGAAACGTCGCAGGCTGATGAACTCTTTAATGACGCTGCGCAGCGTCCGTTACTGGTGGCTTTTTTCGGCGGCACCGGGGTGGGCAAAAGCAGCCTGTTGAACCGGCTGGCGGGCAAGGCTATTGCCGAAGTGGGTGTCATACGCCCAACGTCTCACCACGTCACGCTGTATCTGCACGAGAGCTTCCGGGGCAGTCTGCACGAACAGTCACTGCCGACGGAACAAACACGCATTGCTTACCACGCAGATGAGTCGAAAAAATATTTTGCCTGGCTGGATATGCCGGATATCGACAGTACCGAGCAGACTAACCGCGCCGTTGTAGAGCACTGGCTACCGGTGATCGACTGGCTAATTTATGTCGTGACCCCCGACCGCTATCACGATGACCTGGGCTGGAAGTTTGTCCAGTCGCGCGGCCACCAGCACGCCTGGTTGTTTGTCATGAATCACTGGGACGAAGGGGTGGCCGAGCAGTGGGATGATTTCAGGGGGCGTTTAGTTGCGCAAGGGTTTACCGATCCAGTAGTACTCAGAACCAGCTGCGAAGAGAATTTAGCCGATGATGACTTCAAGCAACTCGACGCGCAGCTGCAGCAGGCTTTGCAGAACCATGGAATAGAAAGTCTGCGGCACGTTGCCCTGGCGCGGCGCTGGCAGTCCTTACTAAAACAAATTAAATCACTGCATCAACAGCTGGCGAAAGAAGATGTCTGGCAAGCCGTGAAACAGCAATGGAAAACTTTAGGCGATGAAAGTATTGGGCGGTTAAACACACTTTTGAATAGCAATGCAAAGCGGGCTTACCAACAGTGGAAGCTGGCAGAAGAAGCGGGCAACAGTAAACTTCCTGTCTTGCAGCTGACAGCATCACAGGCTAGTGATAGCGCAACAGCGTCCGGCAATCTAAACCAGATTTACGATAAACGCAGTGATGATCAGCTTAAAACGCAGGGCCTTGCCATCGAAAATATTTTTTCAGCCAATGGACTGCCGCTTAAACCGGTGCAGGCACACAGTCATGCGCTAGCCGCAACCGCTCAAGAGGCTTACCTGCAGGCAATTGAAGCAGGCCTCGCAAACAGCCTGCAAAAGCCCGGCAATGTATTCACCAGGTTGTTCCGGCGCCTGTTAAAGTTTTGCCAGTGGGTTTTACCTTTATCGGCCGCGCTCTGGGCCGGCTACCATATTATTTCGGGTTTCTATTCCAGTACCCAGGGAGAAGAGGCTTTTCTAGGCATCAACTTTGCGGTACACAGTCTTTTGATGATGGGTCTGGCCTGGTTGATTCCATGGTTTACTCTTAAACAAACACAACCTTCCTATGCTAAAACTGCGTATGTGGGAATAGAAAAGGGCATCCTGGCGGGTAGCGAACAGTTTCAGGAATCTTTACAACAGGCGTGGCACGGTCTTGAAACGGATAAAACCAACCACCTCAACCGCCTCAAACAGATTGAGGATAACTACGCCCAAGAACTCAACCAGGACGCGCAGGTATTGACTGAATTTATGTGTAATAATTCGGCCTGAGATTCCGAATAACGATGAAGCGAGGAACCGCAATAATGGACATCCTGAAAGCCACATCTGTTATTACATTACTTTTGTTATTTCTGAGTTCTTTGTCCGCAGCAGAACTTGCGCCCAGACTTCAAAACGGCGACTCAGCGCATAATTACGCCGTTAGAATTTATCACAACGGTGACGAGATGTTACGGCGCAAAATCGTCATAACCTTTGAGCCGCTGGAAGCAGATAAAACCAAAAATTATATTGTCGTTGAAGTCGGCGAAGTTGAGCATCAACGCTTGATTGACCTGGGCCTGACCGTTGAAATTGATCAGCCCTATACGGATTTAATTAATCAGTCAGCTATCACGCCTGCTCCGGGTGTTTCTGCATTGACTGCAGACACGATCCCCGGGTTTCCATGCTACCGTACTGTTGAAGAAACTTTTAGTTCGGCACAAGCCATAGTCAGCACGCACCCAACGCTGGCCAGCTGGTCAGACGTGGGCGATAGCTGGGAAAAAGCCAATAGCCTGGGTGGTTATGATCTGCATGTGTTAAAGCTGACTAATTCGGCGATCGTCGGCCCTAAACCGAAAGCCTTTATCACCAGTTCTATCCATGCACGAGAATATACACCCGCCGAACTGATGACACGGTTTGCCGAACACCTGGTGAACAATTATGGCGCTGATGCAGATATCACCTGGATATTGGATCATCACGAAGTCCATTTGATGTTGCAAACCAATCCGGATGGCAGGAAGCAGGCTGAAACCGGGCTTTTATGGCGAAAAAACACCAATCAAAATTATTGCGGTGTAACCAGCAATAACCGCGGCGCAGATCTGAACCGAAATTTTTCCTTTGGATGGGATTGTTGTGGGGGCTCCAGTAATGATCAGTGCAGCACGACCTATCACGGCAGCGGTCCTGCCTCTGAACCGGAAACGCAAGCCGTACAAAATTATTTACAAAGTCATTTTGTCGACACACGGGGACCGAATCTGACCGATCCGGCATCGCTGGATACTCAAGGTTTATACCTCGACATTCACAGTCACTCGGAACTGATTTTATGGCCCTGGGGTTTTACCAGTTCACCTGCACCTAACAGTACCCAGCTGCAGACCCTGGGTAGAAAGTTTGCTTACTTCAATAACTACACGCCGCAACAATCAATCGGTCTGTATCCAACAGATGGAACGACAACCAGTTATGCATACGGCGATCTGGGCCTTCCAGCCTATACCTTTGAACTTGGCACAGCTTTTTTCCAGAACTGCAGCACCTTTGAAAATACCATTATTCCGGCCAATATGCCGGCGCTGATCTATGCGTTGAAATCGCTACGTGCGCCGTACAAGCTGCCTGCAGGTCCGGAAGTGACTAATGTCGATCTTGATAACGGCGATGTATTTCCTGTACCGAGTGGCACGACTGTTACGATCAGCGCTACAGCAGATGATGCGCGTTATAACAATACAAATGGCATAGAACCCAGCCAAAACATCGCCATAGCCGAATACTATCTCGATAAGGCACCCTGGGAAACCGGTGCCACGCCGATCGCCATGACAGCTGCCGACGGGAATTTTAATACTGCGACCGAAGTAATTCAGGCCAGTATTGACACCAGCACCCTGTTGAACGGAAAACATACTCTCTTTGTGCGTGCCCGGGATACGGACGACAACTGGGGAACCGTCAGCGCCGTTTTCCTGAATATAGCCGACACCGGTTTACCTATTACAGTCTTTGAAGATGATTTCGAGACGAACAAGGGCTGGATAACCAACCCGTCCAGCACAGACACGGCAACCACCGGCGCCTGGGAACGCGCTGACCCTGAGCCCACCAACTCTAATGGCCCTAAACAACTTGGTGATACCGTCAGTGGTACGCAGGATCTGGTCACGGGCGCCACTGCTGGTGCGAGTGTCGGTGTCAACGATATAGATAACGGTGTGACCTCTATACGCTCGCCCGATATGGCGATACCGGCCGGCGGCCCATTCATCCTGTCATTTGATTACTACATGGCACACACCAATAACTCATCGAGCGATGATTTTTTCCGCGTTACTGTTGTCGGTAGTACCAGCAGTGTTGTACTCGAAGAACTGGGTGACGCGAGCGATGATGACGGCGCATGGCAGACCCTCAGTACGAATATCGATGCTTTCGCCGGACAAACTGTACACTTGTTGATTGAGGCGGCTGACAATGCAGGCGGCAGTATTGTTGAAGCTGGTGTGGACAATATCCTGCTCGAAGGTATTTGCACCGACACCGACACGGACGGACTGGACGACTGTTTTGAACTACAAATCGGCACCGACCC
>CAYPEL010000121.1:0-8805 GCA_964409635.1 uncultured Gammaproteobacteria bacterium
ATCTGTTTCTTTTCAGGCCGATAGGTCCACCAGAGGAGAGGAATAGCTACCATCAACATGGTGAGGCTTACCGGCAAACCATAGCTCAACCATTCCAGAAATCCGATCTCCAGCAGGCCGGCAGCGATGGCATTAGGTGCGCTACCGGTCAGTGTTGCCACGCCACCGATGCTGGCGCCATAGGCGACACCCAGCAACAACAGCCGAGAGAAATTCGCATCAGTAGGGTGGCGGCTGAGAATACCCAGCGCCACCGGCAATAGCAGTGCGGTGGTGGCGGTGTTGGAAATAAGCATGGAGAGCAGCGCCGAGGTCATCATGAAGGCAATCAGCAGTCCGATGGGGCGGCTGCCTGCCATACCCAGGATACGCCGCGCCAGCCAGCGGTCTACACCGTTAGCCTCTACTGCCACCGCCAGGGCGTAGCCACCCAGCACCAGAAAGAGTACTGGGCTACCAAATGACGTGTAGGCGTCCCTGGCTTCGAACACGCCCACGGTGGCCAGGCCCACGGGAATTAATAACGCAGTGACCGGCAGTGGCAACGCCTCGGAGACCCACAACACGGCAGCCAACACCGTGACCGCCAATGCACCGGCGATGGGCGCTCCCAGGGACAGGGTCAGCCAGTACACCATTAACGCCAGCAGCGGCGCGGCGACCAGTGCAGCGATATGACTCCGCGTCATGTTGAAACGATACTTATCGCTGGTGGACGGGTTGTTACCGGCAGATCCTTCCTTCATATTGAGTTATCACTCACTTGGATATTATCGAGATTGACAATGCCCGCCAGTTGACAGGCTTCAGTCACGGAAAGAAAGGAGCAGTTCAGCAACAACTCCAGCACCCTCTCCAGAGGCTCGTCGATGTCGGCATTCTGAATTTCAACCTGCATCCAGCCGCCAACCCTGGCCAGCTCCGCCTGCGACTCCAGTCCTTTCAACAATTCAATCTGACCATGCCAGCATGGTAATCACCCCGATAAATAATTGACCGCAAAAGTAGAATTTTCTCGCAAACTGAACGTAGAAGACTCTCAAATGAAAACATCAAGATATAGCATCAGCCAGATCCTGGCGATATTGAAACAGGCCGAGTCCGGCACCTCAGTTCCAGCCCTTTGCCGCGGAACACGGTATGAGCAGCACCAGTTTTTACAAGTGGCGAGCCAAGTTCAGCGGGATGGACGCCTCAATGATGAAGTGTGTGAAGGAACTGGAGGATGATTACCGGACCACTTCACTGCCACCCTAATCAATTTTGAATAAGGTAGCAGTGATTAACTTGATCTTATTTGTTGATTACACAGGTTCTTTAGCAGAAAATAGCGCTGACCACTGTTTCGTAATGGTATCAAACCAGCCTTTTCCACCCTTGCCATCCGACATTTTTTTCTCAATGTCGCTTATTAAATCATGCATAGGTTGAAACTCTTTTTTGTCGCCATAACCTAATAACTCAGACATTGTTAGTTCATCATGCGCCTGTGTTAGTAGCGCTTGTAACGCTTTGTTTTCTTCTTCGGTTCGTTTTTCATTCTCTACTAAAGCTTCAGCTTCCATCAGTGCTGCTTCTGCTCGCAATGGTGGGAGCGGAACAATAAGTTCTTTCGTCACTAAAGTACTTAACAAAGTCTGAAGTGCGCTTTTAGCTTCGAGTATTTTGTCATCATCAATTAAGGGTACGACAGATTTAAGACTATCAGGATAAGTACTTAAAGGAATACTGGTGGTGCTGATAGTAACATCA
Source organism: uncultured Gammaproteobacteria bacterium (assembly GCA_964409635.1). Taxonomy (GTDB): domain Bacteria; phylum Pseudomonadota; class Gammaproteobacteria; order DSM-19610; family DSM-19610; genus CAYPEL01. The sequence goes on from CAYPEL010000121.1 coordinate 1,753, forward strand.
CTAACCAGTGAGCCAATTAACATTCTGGCATGTTGAAGCTCACCATCATTTAAATGCTTTTCAGCAGCTTCAATTTTTTTCTTAATGATGCCTGGGTCTGCTTGTAAATCATGCACTGTCTTCATTACGTGTATGGGTTTAAATCCCAATCCAGGCTCACGTTCCAGTGTAACCGCCAATTTACCAATGGCCGTTTTTATAGCAGATATTGCATCTTTTGGTAGATTTTTTTCAAGAAGAATCAGGGCATTATTGGTTTCCACAACGGCCTCAACCGCATCCGAGATAATGCTTTCACGGAGCTTGTCAAGCTCACCATCTACTTTAGCGTGCGCTGACTCGGAGTAGGTTGAAGGTTTATTTGGCCCTTTTTTAACACTTACTGCATCTGTCTGTTTTTCGACGTGATCTTTAGTCGCGTGCTCTTCTTTGTATGGTTCTTCAGCAAATGCTGGCGTTACTGCAATAAGTGCGAAACTTAATGTTGCTGTTGATATATATTTTTTCATAATTAATTCCTTCTGTTTGTATTAAGCGGTAAGGGTTGTAGAAGAGGTGGCAAACTAATAACTATCCTTTAACTTCTGAGAAAGATATTAATTGAGATTTATAATATATAAAAGTCGATTGTTTTATGTATACTATTCGTTATTTTCGAACTAATGAATTACCCCGGGCTTACTGGAGGCCCCATAACAGGCTCGGTCTGCGCCGTCTGGCTACTCTCGGGGCGCAGACCCTGTATATAGATGGCCAGGGTATCAAGATCATCACTAGACAGTTCTTTCTATGCCTGCTTCAGCTTGAAGGCGCGCTCGGGGAGTGAGTGCTGCAACGTATTCACCCCTATAATCCAGTCACGCAGCGCTTCTGCACTGCGTCTTGTAGCAATGCCACCCAGCGGGTTACGTGGATTGCCTTTCCCACCAATAGAATGGCAGCACGCACAGGTCAGTTGCTGGTAAACCTGGCGTCCGGCTTCGATGCGTTGCGGATCTAGGGCGAAGGTTTCCAGGTGCTCCGTGGGCATAACCGGCTCACTTGTCTCGGAGGTTTCAGCCGGGTTCTAGCTGATGGCAAATACAACCGCCAACAGCAATACCGACTGGCCGGTGAGGAGTGCGATTCGTTGTGACACCCGCTGAGCGACATGCAGGATTGGGTGGAGACATTTTAAAACAAAGGAAGGCCGTGTACGAAGCGGCTAAAAAGAAACACCCGGCGCGCTGGAGTCGACACATCCGAAACTGGAATCCGGTGGAGGTTGTGCATTTGAATCCTGAAAAAGAGGACAACAGTCTGAGCATCGCTGCACTTCAGGATACTGCATAACTTTTGCAAATGAGGCGACAGTTACCTTGACAATCACCGACGCTGACCCAGAAGAAAGCCGACAAGATAATTTTCATGGATTAAGTGCCCGTCTTCATTTGCCCGCGCCCATGCCGTTCCTGCAAGGCTGTCTGGATCCTGATCAACTCCATGATATTGTCGAGATTGACAATACCCACCAGCCGGCCGGCTTCGGTCACGGTGAGCAACCGGCAGTGGCAGCTCTTTAACCGTTGCAGCACTTTTTCGAGAGGCTCTTCGATGTCGGCGGTCTGAACCTCCCTCTGCATCCAGGCGCCGACCCGGCCCTGTTCTCCCCGTGTCTGCAATCCTTTCAACAGTTCAGTCTGGCCAAGCACTCCGACCACTCCGTCATCGACCAGCACCGGGAAATCCGTCTGGCTGCCAGCTATGGTCAGTTCGATAGCGTGTGACAGTGAGTTATCCGGCGCCAGCACCTGAAAGTCGGTCAACATGGCCCGGCCTACCGTCGAATCTGACAAGGTGGATTTGATCTGCTCCATCCCCGCTTCGGCCGCGGCCCCGATCCACACGAACAACGCGATAAAGATCAGGAAGGGGTTGTAGAGCAGCCCCATGAAACCCAGCCACAGGGCCAGTCCCTGTCCTACCCTGGCGGCCGTCTGGGTGGCCCGATTTCGGTCCATGCGCATGGCCAGCGCTGCCCGCAACACCCGCCCGCCGTCCATTGGAAAAGCCGGCAGCAGATTAAAGACGGCAAGGAAAACATTGATCACCATCAGCCGTTCCAGAAACGGCCCGCCGGTAAGGCTGAGCTGGTTCATCGGCACCAATGCGCTGCTCGCCGCGAGCCACAACCAAAGACCCAGCGCAATTACCAGGTTGACCGCCGGACCCGCCAGCGCCACGGCAATCTCCTGTTTCGAATCGTCAGGCATTCGCTCCAGGGCGGCGACACCACCGATCGGCAACAGCGTGATGTGATTAGTGCGGATGCCGTATCGCCGAGCTGTCAGCGCATGGCCGTACTCGTGCAGCACCACACAACCAAACAGCGCCAGGATGAAGCCAACGCCGGTGATAACGGCGGTCAGACTCCCTTCCACCTGCCAGTAACTCAAGCCAATCCAGGCTATAAGAATAAAGAAAGTGGCATGGATGTAGATATCGATGCCGGCGATACGGGTCAGTTTCCAGGACCATTTCATATTTCGCTGCCTCTTGTTTCCCGGCGCCGCCGAAGTATTTTCTCCGCCCCTATGACAAGATAAATCACCAGGCCAACCACCAGAATATGCACCCAGTCCACCAGGCGTAGTTTTTGTTCCGGCGTGACCCGCGCGAACACGGCTGTGCCGGTGGCGGCCTGGATCAGTTCGGCATCGGACATTGCTGTCAGTTCACGTCCCGTCAGCACCTGCGGGATTTCACCAGCGGCCAGCGTATCGTCCAACCCAATCTGGGCGGTAATAGCCGCAGCGGTAACGGCTCAGCGTATTGGAGGCTAAAGTTTTGCAGATGGACTTACACCTAGAACCGGTCTGCCCCTTTGTCCAGACCTGTAGCGAACCAGTTCGACACCTCTTCCCGGCTAATGGCCAGTGTTTTTCCAACAAGAATTTCATTTGCCTATGCCTTGTTCAGTGGAGGATTTTATAGCCGCCTGCGCGGCGCCTAACGGCGCTTTGTCATCCTGATGATCTTTGTCCTGCTTTTGCTCAGGCATCCGGTTGCCTATTTCAAGCGCAGAAGATGGCAATGTGGCCACCAGCCAGTAACCGATGCTGACAGAAAATACCACCATAGCGATGCCCCAAAGATACTCAGGTTCGACCGTTTCCAGGTCAAGAATAATCACCTTTCGTGCAATCGCCATCAGGGCGGTAGCCATCACAATCTTGATGTGAATGGCATCCTCACGCAGGTACACTGTAATATTGATGAATATCTCGATGGCGATCAGTACCGCCATGAACGCGCCGAAAGTTGCGAGCATATCGGAAATGGTCAATATGTAGGCAGGGGGAGTGATCATTTTCTGATACAGGGTCCATGCCACATCCACAACGCCCATAACAATTACAAACACCATCAGTATCGCCAGGACGCGCACCGCCCAGTGAATGATGACATGTAGTTTTATGATCAGCGGTTCATTTTGTTGCATCGTCAACCTCTATCTAACAGAATGATTGGGGCATGTATTTTACAGGGTCACCTGCTTGGTTGGCATATACCAAAAGTATTTCATAAAGCAGCATTTACAGAAAATGACGCCGCTCTCAACTGAACTGCTTAGCGCATTGGCGGGTGTGGTATTACTTCAGCCACGAAAAAAGCAGCACTTTCGGCCATGGCCCGGCACCACAGCCCTACCACCTATCGCGGTTAAAACCGCTCCTACAGGCATATGCGAATAAACCAGTGTTCATTAACAGTAACTAACTGTTGACTGAATCTGCGGTACTTTCTCGAACGTTTTCGATTCACCGGAAATATATAGTCCGCCTCTCAACACTGAGTGCCATTAGGCGGACAAACACTGCGCAGAGCTCCGGTTTATGCTGTTTCCAAACCACACTGCATATTGCCCGGCACCGCAATATCAATACGCTTGGGCGGCTCAAGATCCAGCGCATCCATAATGGCGACAAAATCAGTTTCAGTTCTATTATTGCCCAGCCGCGAGTTAAATTCTTTTTCACGATCAATAGTAGATGAAGTCATGCCCAGATAGTCATGTCCCGGGTATACCAGGGTTTCATCAGAAAGTGCAAATAGTTTTCCGATAATGGAATGATACAGTGTACGGGCATCACCTGACTGGAAATCGGTACGGCCACAGCCGTCGATTAACAAAGCATCGCCCGTAAACACAGCACCTTCAATATGAAAGCTCACACAGGTATCCGTATGCCCCGGGGTGTGCATGACATAAATGCTTTCATCGCCCAATGGTAGCTTATCATCGTCCGACAAGAGTTTATCTGCACACATCAGCCCGCTACTTTCATGCAGCATAACCGCACAACCAAACTCTTTGCGCAATAAGCCAGAGGCTGTCACATGATCTGCATGTACGTGCGTTTCCAGCGCGTATTTCAAATCCAGACCAAGCTGTTTTATCAGTTTGCTATCGCGTTCAAATTGTTCTAAAACAGAGTCTATGAGCGCAGCCTGTCTGGTTTTTTCATCCCAGAGTAAATAACTGTAGGTGCCTGTCGCGGCATCGAATAATTGTTCAAGTTTCATGGCATTTCTCCTGTTTAATGTGGAGGGTGATTTAGCAAATGATGCTTCTGTAAAGCTGTGGCATTGCTGGTAATACTCCATGCCACCAATACTGCTGACCTGGGTAAAACCCAGATCGGCCAGTATTTTTTCAGCCGCGTCAGCGCGGCCACCAAGGCAGCAATAAACCAGTATCGTGCCTTGCTTATCCAGCTGATCGAGCGCAACCTCAGATAAAACATCTAAGGGGATGTTTATTGCGGTTGGTAAACTGCCAAGCTTAAACTCATTGAAGGTACGCACATCAACAAGTGTAGCGTTCGTTTGAATAGCTTGGCCAATATCATCGCAGGTAAATTGATTCATCGTTTTACTCCAGCATTTAAACCAAATTATTTACATGAGGTTATTCTAGGTTTTTCACATAAAATTAATAGTCGAATGATCTGTTAGTTATCTTCGTATTTTACGAATAATAAGATTCCGAATACATGTGGGTTTAATGTTCGAATAATGCGATCTATATGCTATGTATTAACGAATTATTCAGAGAATAACTTCCCTGTACCATGGCTGTAATTCAATGAATTTTTTAACTCAAAGGAACAATTAACCATGGTCGATGTAAATAAACTTTTGGGATCTTTTCTGGGTAGTGGTGCTGCCAGCGGATTTGCTGGTGGACTGGCCGGTGGACTGGCGAGCAAAATGATCAGCGGAAAAGCAGTAAAAAAGCTGGGGTCGAGTGCGCTCAAACTCGGTGGTGTCGCAGCGGTAGGCGCGCTTGCTTATACCGCCTATAAGCGCTACAACGATACTCAGCAAGGTGTGGCCGTTGCATCATCTGTCAAGGCGGACGAACTGAGCGCGGCACCGGCTGGCTCGGCCTATTTGCCGGAGCCAAGTGATCAGGCGGCCAATTCAGCACTTGGGCTAATACTGGTGCGCGCGATGATTGCCGTAGCGCGCGCAGATGGTCGGCTGGATGCACAGGAAAGCCAGACCATTTTCCAGAAGATCGAATCACTCGGACTGGACAGCGAAAGCCAGAACCTGCTGGTGCAGGAGATGGGGCATCCCGTTGATGTCGATACCATTATCAATAGCGCCAGCAGTCCTGAGATTGCCGCAGAAATTTACATTGCCTCGCTACTCGCCGTTGAGGTTGATAATGCTGCCGAAAAATCCTACCTGGCAATGCTCGCCGCACGTTTGCAATTGCCGCCACAGCTAGTCACGGAGCTTGAACGTCAGGTGGAAGCACAAAAGACTGTCGCGTAAAAATCCTGACCCGGACAGAACATGAGTTTTACCGATATTGGGTGCTTGATAGGTGGAAAGGTTTTGAAACAGTTGGCAAGCAATTAATCAAGTCTGCTCCATTAGCGCTTAAACTATCCGCTCCTGCCGCTTAACCACGCAAGGCCCGTTCTTCCAGTGCGGCTATTCTTGTTTCGATGGGTGGATGCGAAGAAAATAATGCCATAATGCCACCCTTGTCATTAATCCCAAACGCCGCCATTTGCTCCGGCAAGGCTTCGGGTTCTACCTGCCCAAGCCGCTTAAGCGCATTAATCATATTCTGGTGTCCGGCCAGATCAGCACCACCGGTGTCTGCAATAAATTCACGTCTTCTTGAAAAATACATAACAATGGTCGATGCCAGTATGGATAAAACAATCTGAGACACCACCACAGTTACAAAGTAGCCAATACCATGGCCCTGATTGTTTTTTAATATTACTCGGTCGACAACGTGTCCGATAATGCGTGATAAAAACACCACAAAGGTATTCACTACGCCTTGAATTAACGCCAGAGTCACCATATCACCATTGGCAATATGGCTCATTTCATGGCCGACAACCGCTTCAATTTCGCCTTGCGCCATAGTGTCTAATAAGCCTTGAGACACCGCCATCAAGGCCTTATTTTTACTCGCACCGGTCGCAAATGCATTCATCGCAGTCGACGGAAATATCGCCACTTCCGGCATTTTTATACCGACAATTTTCGCCTGCTTTTCAACCGTACTCATTAACCATATTTCGATATTCGACGTTGGATTGGTAATCACGACCGCGCCCGTCATGCGCTTTGCCATCCATTTTGACATCAGCAATGAAATAAATGAACCACCAAAACCGATAACACCTGACAGGATAACTAATGCCTGAATATTAAGGTCTGAACCATTGGCAGCTAAAATGCTGTCAACACCCAGTAGCCTCAAAGTAATGCTTAGCACTACCATGATGGCAATATTGGTCATCAAAAATAACATGATTCGTTGCATTGGATTTCCTGTTATATCTACAAATGATTATTAAATAGAGGCCTGTTTATTTCACTTAGACAGGCCAACGGGCTGTCGCTGCACCCTGGTTATAATACAGCGCGTATAAAGATAAATTAATTCGAATATCTATGATATTCACTTCGTATTTTTCGAACTGTATTTTCGGCCAGCGATCCGTCAAATAAGCCTATCAACAGACAATGATTTTT
>CAYPEL010000122.1:0-8752 GCA_964409635.1 uncultured Gammaproteobacteria bacterium
CCGATGTCGGCTATCAACATACCAGCGGAGATCCTGTGGATCTGAATGGTGGGCTGGTGGATGGGTCATTTAACATATTTGAGTACATTTCGCTGCGTGGTGGGTTTCTACGTGCAAGTACTGATAATTTTCCAGGCGATACTCCGGATCTGACGGAGTTTCGTGCGGGTATGCGAGGACATTACTCACTGGTGAAGAACCTGGATGTATTTGTTGATGTGCTTGGTTTTAATGCCAAGCTAAACGGTAATCAAACCACCGAAACAGATATAGGCATTATCTACGAAGCGGGTGTTCGTTACCTACTGCATAAAAAATTCGAAGCCAATGCTAGCTACAAGCGGGTTGGTGGTGAATTGAACAAGGATTTTGGTACGGTGGGCGCAGTGTTTAAAATGTCGAAGGCTTTTTCACTCTCAGGCAAGGCTGAATTAAACAGTGATTTCCAGAATTACTTTGCTGGTATACGGTTTAATTTCTAGTTAACTGTCCAGTGACTACCCCCTCACACTGCCAGTGTGAGGGGGTCATTTTCTCTCTCCCCGCGAGATCCTCAGCAGCAACTGGTCAAGACCGCGGCTTGTCATGATTCGTTTCAGGGTTCCAAACAGGTGTGTCGGTAGGGTCACGTAATAACGTGGTCTTGGATTGCGCTGCTCCAGGGCTTTAATGACCTTATCCAGTACTGCTTCTGGTGGCAGGGTAAACGGCACAGGCTTGGTTTCCATGTTAAAACGTTTTTCGGTGGCCCGGTAATTGTCTCTGTGAGCGCTGCCTTCAATATCAATATTCGCTTTGTAGGCAGCGAACGCATTTTCCCGAAAACGGCTCGTTATCGGGCCAGGCTCGATTAAAACCGCGTGGATATTGGTATTCTCGAGTTCCAACCGCAAGGTGTCATACAGCCCCTCTAAGGCATACTTGCTGGCATTGTAGGCGCCGCGATAGGCTAGCGAAACAAAGCCCAATACCGAACTGTTCTGAATAATACGGCCCTCACCGTGTTGACGCATCACTGGTAACAACCGGTTGGTCAGTTCCATCGTGCCAAACACATTGGTTTCGAACTGCTGTCTAAGAACCTCTCTACGCAAGTCTTCAACCGCACCCGGCTGGCCGAAGCCGGCATTATTAAACAATCCGTACAACCTGCCCCCGGTTTGTTCCAGGAGGCTATCAACGGCGCTTTGAATAGAGCTGCTGTGGTCCAGATCCAGTTGCAGGCAATTCAGACCTTCCGCGCGCAAACGCCTGACATCCTCTATCCGCCGGGCGCTGGCAAACACCCGGTAGCCGCGCTGTTGAAGACCCTTTGCAGCGGCATAGCCTATGCCGCTGGAACAGCCTGTTATCAATACTGTTTTACCCGCTTCCTTAATTGGCAAGTTAGCTCCATATGGCAGTCGAATCTGCTGGTTTACGTTTTAAAGGTTTGCTACGACCCGGCGATATACCGAGGGTAGCCCGATTTCATCATTGTGCCGGTTTTCCGGTTGATATTCAGCCGGGCAGACCTGGAATGACGGAATCGCGCTGTAAGGAGAGCAATACATGGATCTGGCAACACTGATCGGCCTGGTAGGCGCCTTCGGCATCATCCTGGCCGCGATATTATCCGGTGGCAGCGCTATTATATTTGTTAACGTGCCTTCACTGCTGATCGTTGGTGGCGGTACGATGTTTGCCGTACTCATGAAATTTCCCATGGGTCACTTTTTTAGCGCCTTCAAGGTTGCCATGAAGGCCTTTGTAAATAAAGGTGAAGACCCCGTAAAATTAATAACGGAAGGGGTTGAGCTCGCCAATATTGCCCGCAAAGAAGGCGTTCTTGGTCTCGAAGGACAGGATATAACAAATGAATTTCTTGAGCGCGGCATCCAGCTTTGCGTCGATGGGCATGACCCTGCATTTGTGCGCAATATGTTGGGCAAAGATATTAACCTAACCATTGAACGGCATGAGAATGGCCAGGCAATTTTCAAATCGATAGGTGATATGGCACCGGCCATGGGCATGATCGGTACCCTGATTGGCCTGGTACAGATGCTTGCCACTATGGATGATCCTAAAACCATCGGCCCTTCCATGGCTCTTGCCTTGTTAACTACGCTCTATGGTGCTGTTATCGCCAATGCATTTGCACTGCCCATTGCCGATAAACTCGGTTATCGCAGCGCTGAGGAACGCCTGAATAAGGCGTTGATTCTGGAGACCATCAGTGCAATCCAGGAAGGTTTGAATCCACGCGTCATGGAAGAGTTGTTGAAGACCTATCTGCCAGTCAGTAAGCGTGCCGCACTTGATACTGAAAAAGACGCGGCCTGAGCGCGTACTTAAGTAACGCTCCACGTGTCAGACCAACCCCCACAAAAGAAAGCGGACAAAGGTGCGCCCGCCTGGGTCATGACCTTTGCCGACCTTATGTCGTTGCTGATGTGCTTTTTTGTTTTGTTGCTGTCGTTTTCAGAAATGGATGTGGTTAAATACAAACAGTTGGCCGGATCACTAAAACTGGCCTTTGGTGTGCAACGTGAAATCAAGGCCAAAGAGCCACCCAAAGGCATCAATGTTATTGCCCGTGAGTTTAGTCCCGGGCGGCCTGAGCCGACGCCACTCAATGTCATTAGGCAGATGACGACGATGGAAAATAATATCAACATCGATCTGGGTAAGGAGCGGCGCAAACCCGTGAAAACACCTACTTCAGACTCAAACCGGGGCGTAAAGTCGGGCGATCGTGGTGACGGTGTATCCGGAGGCAGCAGTCAGACAAAAGGCCTGACAGAAGCACAGCAACAAGAATTACAGAAAGCCAAGCAATTGGCTGAGAAACGGCTGGAAGAAAAATTGAAAGCAGAGGGAGCCGGGGATTCCGGAAACGGTGGATCTGCGAACGAAAAAGCCCTCGAGATAAAAATCAAGGCGCGCCAAGCTGCAGAACGGCAAAAGCGATTAGAAGAAAGCGCCCGGTTGATCAGTAATGCACTGGGCCGGGAGATCAAGTCTGGGTCAGTGGATGTAGAAATTGAAGACAAAAAAATTATTATCCGGATACAGGAAAAAGCTTCGTTTGGTTCGGGCAGCGCGGACTTGAAAAAGGCGTTCAAGCCCTTACTGGGCAAAGTGGCTAATATTCTCAAGGACTCTGAAGGTAAGATAAGAGTCGCAGGACATACAGATAATCTGCCAATTTTCACGGAAAGGTATCGGTCAAACTGGGAATTATCTTCAGCTCGCGCGGTATCTGTCGTGCACCAGATGATGTTGGCTAGCAAAGTGCCAGCGAAGCGGTTTTTAATTGAGGGGTATGCGGATACCCGGCCACGCGTCACCAACAAAACGGTTAAAGGACGTGCAAAAAACCGGCGTGTTGAAATTATCCTGCAGCAGGGTGAAGATAAGGAAGCTGATTCAAAACCAAGTAAACCCGAACCGGTTGGGGGGGAAGTACCGGTAAACAACCAGGCTAGTTCAGGTGCCGTGCCTGCCGGGAAAGCTGCTGTTAAAGCTAAAGCTGCAACGCCCAGTAAAACACAGAAAAAGCCAGTCGCCAGCAAACGGGTGGCAAAACAACCGGTAAAATCAAAACCGGCGAAGAAATCAACAAAATCTACTGAGAAAACGCTAGGGATAAAGGCAGCAGGGAGTCGATAGGCATGGCGAAGGAACAAATGATGGATAATGAACGCCGCGAATATTTTCGCATTGATGATGAGGTTATGCTGGATTACCAGCAGCTTAATGAAGCAGATCTGGAATCACTGCGGGGGGCTATCGAGTCATCGATCCCCGATCGTTTTACAACAGCCTCAAGCTTCGCCGCCAGTTCGCGCCAAATTGCTCACGCATTTCATAGTGTGCAAAATGAATCCCCCGAAGTTGCACGCTGCTTGCAGGCGCTCGATCAAAAATTAAATATCCTCGCACAATTATTTGTAGCCGAAGAAATCCAGTATAACGAACGTTCGACACAGGATGTCAATCTGAGTGCCGGTGGTTTGGCTTTTCGGGCGCAGCACCAAGCTAATGAGGGTGACTTGCTAAAGACCCGCCTGGTGTTACTGCCTTCGTTGATGGGTATATTGCTGGTAAGCCGCGTTGTGCATTGTGACCGGGTTAATGATGGTAATTTACAGTTCCCTTGGCAGATTGCTGTGAGTTATGAGGTGCTTCGTGAATCAGATCGTGAATTATTAGTGCGCCATGTTATGACTAAAGAGACTGAGTTGTTACGCAGTAAGCGAAATAAAGAATCTGAGTGATTATCTGTTTGAAACATTTGCATGTTGGTTTAGAACAGCAATTCACTATCACATTGATTATCGGGTGCCGCAGGGCTGTAGGGCCGACATTATTCGGCCAATCCCGGCTGGTCGAATAAATTTAACCCTACAGTTCTATCTAGGTTTGTAGGCAGGGTGTCTCCAAATAGAGCGCTCTTTATCAACCAATCAGCTTCGGCTGATTCTCTTCCTGCTGTTGTAACTCCCACAGATTGGCATACACGCCCTGTTGTGCCAGCAGCGCTTGATGCGGGCCGCGCTCAACTATCCGGCCATTGTCCATAACAAGTATTTCATCGGCATCTGCAACCGTCGACAGCCGGTGAGCAATCGCCAGTGTCGTGTGGTGTTCTGCGGCCAACCGCAGCGTTTCCAGGATGACTTTTTCCGAGGCACTGTCGAGACTGGAGGTGGCTTCATCAAACACCAGGATGCGTGGATTTTTCAAAATGGCCCTGGCGATTGCGACGCGTTGTTTTTCACCGCCAGACAGTTTTAATCCGCGTTCACCTACCAGGGTTGCGTAACCCTTGGGGAGTGAATTTATAAATTTGTCTATGTTGGCTGTTTGGGCAGCTTGCTGAACTTCCTGCTGAGTAGCACCGGGAGAAGCATAGCTAATGTTGTAAAACAGGGTGTCATTAAATAGCACGGTATCCTGTGGCACGATGCCGATAGCTTGCCGCAGGCTTGACTGGGAAAGATCCCGGATATCCTGACCATTAATGCTTATGCTGCCGGATTGTACGTCGTAGAAACGGAACAACAGCCGGGCCAGCGTTGATTTACCGGCGCCACTAGGGCCGACGATGGCTAGCTTGTGGCCAGGCGGAATTTCAAAACTGATGTCGTGCAGTATCGGCCTGTCATTGTCGTAGGCAAAGCTGACCTGTTCAAAACGTACCCCACCTGAACCGGCGTCCAGGTGTCTGGCGTCTGGTTTATCCTGAATTTCCGGCGTAAGTTCCAGGACGTCAAACATGGCTTGCATATCGACGATGGCGTGCTTCAGTTGGCTGTAGACAATGCCCAGAAAATTTAAGGGGATGAACAACTGGATGAGGAGGGCATTGATGAGCACCAGATCACCCAGTGACATCGTACCGTCGACAACGCCTTTTGAGGCGAGCGCCATCATCAATGTGACGGCCAACGCAATGATCGCCGCCTGACCGGCATTTAACGAAGACAGTGAGGTCTGGCTTTTTACTGCAGCATCCTCCCACTGCTCAAGAGAATGATTATAGCGGCGTAGTTCATGTGCTTCGTTGCCAAAATATTTTACGGTTTCATAATTAATCAGGCTGTCAATTGCCTGGGTATTGGCTTGCGTATCCATGCTGTTCATCTGAATCCGGTATTGCATGCGCCATTCGGTGATACGGAAGGTGAAATAGCTATAGACGATGACCGCACCCAGCGCAACCGCCGCAAATAAGAGGCTGTATTTGGTCAGTAAGATTCCGGTAATCAGGCCTACTTCGACCAGCGTTGGCACAATACTGAATGCCATATAGTTCAACAACGAGCTGACACTGCGCGTACCGCGTTCGATGTTCCTGGAAATGCCACCGGTTTTGCGTTCCAGGTGGTAGCGCAGCGATAGCTGGTGCAAATGTTCCAATACACGGGTGGCGACTTGGCGCATTGCGCCATGGCGTACCCGGGCAAAAATTGAATCGCGTAATTCATTAAACAGCGAACTTGTCAAGCGTAACAATCCGTAGCCAGCAAGCAACGCCAGTGGTAAAACCAAAAGGCTCTGTTTGCTGGAATCCAGTGCATCGACAATGTTCTTGAGGATAAGCGGCACACCGACGTTGGCCACCTTTGATAGAATCAGGCAGAACAGCGCCAGCAACACCCGGCCGCGGTAATCCCATAAAAATGGGGTCAGAGAGCGGAGGGTTTTCCAGTCGTTTAGTTGGTTTTTTGGGATTTCGGTCTGACGGCGATACATAGCCGACATTGTACAGCGGCTGATCTGTGGCAAGAATAGCAGTTGAAAGGCTATACTTGCGACCGATATTTTGTGTGTAGTCGATTTACTGAGGTTTCAGAATGCCAATATACGAGTACCAGTGCCAGGCCTGTGGCCATGAACTGGAGAAATTACAAAAAATTAGTGACAATCCGCTTAAGGATTGCCCTGAGTGCGGCAAGTCAAAACTGCAGAAACTGGTTTCGGCAGCCGGTTTCCGCTTGTCCGGCAGTGGCTGGTATGAAACCGATTTTAAAAGCAAGAACCAGAAAAACCTTACCCAGGCTGATAAAAAACCGAAACCGAAAAGCAAGGCTGAAGGCGGCAAGAAGAGCAAGTCATCCGGCAGCGATAAATAGCCCTTTAGCCGTCATATAAGGACGGTGCTTGTTCAATTTATACCCCTTTCCCTGTAATATCCCCCCCTTTCCGGTGCGGCTGGCGGTTGCCAGGCGCTTGAGGAAGTTCCGATTTATTCATGCATCTTGTGAATGAGAACTGTAAAAATCCTGTAGGAGCGGTTTTAGCCGCGAGAGGTGCTTGTACCCATCGCGGTTAAACCCGCTCCTACAGGTACTCAGTGAATAAATCGGAGATTCCTTATTTTTTATTATGACAAAGTCAAAGTAGAGACATGCGTACACAATACTGTGGTGAATTAAACAGTACCCATCTTGACCAGGAGGTCACCCTGGTAGGCTGGGCACACCGGCGCCGTGACCACGGCGGTGTCATTTTTGTGGATTTACGCGACCGCGAAGGCCGGGTTCAGGTGGTTTTCGATCCGGATACGGAGCAGACCTTTGCGACAGCAGAACGGGTGCGCAGCGAATTTGTCCTGCAGATTCAGGGCCGGGTACGCAGACGTCCGGAAGGTACCGAGAATCCAGATATGGCGACCGGAGAGGTCGAAGTGCTGGGCAAGCAGTTGACTATTCTGAACGAGGCCGAAACACCGCCATTCCACCTCGATGACGATGCCGTTTCCGAAGAACATCGCCTGCGGTACCGCTATATCGATCTGCGCCGCCCGGAAATGCTTAAACATATCCAGCTGCGTTCACAAATTGCCCGTGAGTTACGGAATTATCTCGATGCAAAAGGCTTTTTGGATATCGAGACGCCCATCTTGACCAAGGCGACCCCGGAGGGCGCGCGCGATTACCTGGTGCCGAGCCGTACTCACCCGGGTGAATTTTTTGCCTTACCGCAATCGCCGCAGTTGTTTAAACAGTTGCTGATGATGGCGGGTATGGATCGTTACTACCAGATCGTGCGCTGTTTCCGTGACGAAGATCTGCGCGCCGACCGACAACCCGAGTTTACCCAGCTGGATATCGAGACTTCATTCATGGACGAAGATCAGATTATGGACATGATGGAAGACATGATTCGGGGCCTGTTCAAGAAAGTACTGGACGTAGAACTGGACGCAACATTTCCGCGCATGACCTATCAGGAAGCGATGCATCGTTTTGGATCTGACCGGCCGGACTTGCGCGTTGATCTGGAATTGATCGATGTCGGTGATCTAATGCAAGGTGTAGATTTCAAGGTTTTCGCAGGTCCGGCAGCTGATCCACAAGGACGGGTTGCCGCCTTACGCTTACCTAAAGGTTGTGAACTTACGCGCAAGGAAATCGACGAATACACTAAATTTGTCGGCATTTATGGCGCCAGAGGGTTGGCCTATATCAAGGTCAATGAGCTAGCCAAGGGCCGTGATGGTTTACAATCACCCATCCTGAAATTCCTGCCGGATGATGTTGTCGAACAAATCATACAGCGTACCGGGGCTGCAGACGGCGACCTGGTATTTTTCGGCGCCGATAAAGCGAAAGTTGTCAATGAAGCACTGGGTGCCTTGCGGGTTAAACTTGGTGAAGACCGGGGTCTGCAGCAAGGCGAGTGGAAGCCGCTTTGGGTTGTCGACTTCCCAATGTTTGAATGGGATGAGGGTGAAAGCCGCTGGATGTCATTGCACCACCCGTTCACTTCTCCCAAAGAAGAACACCTGGAACTGATGGGCAGTGATCCGGGTGCTTGTCATTCACGGGCCTACGATATGGTGCTGAACGGTACCGAGCTGGGTGGTGGTTCGATGCGTATTTTCCGTCAGGAAGTTCAATTACAAGTATTTAAATTACTGGGCATCAGCGACGAGGAAGCCGAGGAAAAATTTGGCTTCCTGTTGAATGCACTCAAATACGGCTGCCCACCACACGGGGGTCTTGCCTTTGGTCTGGATCGCCTGGTCATGTTAATGGCGGGTGCCCCGTCAATCCGCGAAGTCATGGCCTTTCCGAAAACCCAGTCGGCGAGTTGCCTGTTGACCCAGGCGCCCTCTGAAGTGCCTGAGAAACAATTACGTGAGCTGAACATTCGCGTGCGCAAGCCCGTGACGGAATAATGCTAACATCAACGCAACTTGTAACTAGTAGTCCTTCAACATGATAATGACGGGTTCAGCGACCCTGTGGTGTTGCGC
>CAYPEL010000123.1:0-8526 GCA_964409635.1 uncultured Gammaproteobacteria bacterium
CAGATCGGTGGCACTGACACTGCGCCGCATCGAGACCCGGCCGGATTGTGCTTTAGCTTCGCGCTGCGCAGTCTCCTGAACGTCAAGCGGCATCCATCCCTTGTCGCGTATTTGCTGGCGCACCTGGCGGGGAGTATCGCCCTCCAGCACGCCTTTTTTTTCCTTGCCGCCGCTATCCAGCGCTGTGAATTCGAATGCACCCATATGTATTATCAACTTGCAGTTGTTTATTTGATTTCTTTACTGACCAAAACACCCTGTCCCACCAGTAAAACATAGGGTGGGGTTCCTACCTCACCCTACGTTTTAGAGAGCATTTGTTGTTTGTGGATGACGAGTAGTCGTTACGACATTTGGTGGGTTTCACCCACCCTACTTTAGGCGTGTGTCATGAAACACTGTTTTGCTAACCTTCGCGGCTCACACGCAGGACTTCTTCCATGGTGGTTTCACCCCGCAAAACCCGGCGCCAGCCATCGTGCCGCATGCCCGGCGAATATTTGCGCGCGTGGATTTCCAATTCGTGCTCGCCGCTGCCATCGTGAATCATGGTACGCAGGTGGTCGTCCACTTCGATCAGCTCGTAGATACCGGTACGCCCCCGGTAACCCAGCTGACTGCACTCGCTACATCCAACGGCGTGATACAAAGTGGGCGCGCTCTCTACTTCCACACCCATCATTTCACAATCCGCCTCAGAAGCGAGGTAAGGGTCCTTGCAAATCTCACATAACATCCTGACCAGACGTTGTGCGAGCACGCCGATCAGACTGGAAGACAACAGAAAGGGTTCCACACCCATATCACGTAAACGCGTCACTGACCCCACGGCACTGTTGGTGTGCAGGGTTGAAAATACCAGGTGGCCGGTCAAACTGGCCTGCACGGCAATTTCAGCAGTTTCCAGGTCGCGTATTTCGCCCACCATCACCACGTCCGGATCCTGCCGCAGGATAGCCCGCAAACCACGCGCAAAACTCATATTCACCTTGGTATTAACCTGGGTCTGGCCAATGCCATCCAGGTAGTATTCGATCGGATCTTCCACCGTCATAATGTTACGGCGCTTGTTGTTCAGGCGTTCCAGCGCGGCGTACAAGGTTGTGGTTTTACCAGAGCCGGTTGGCCCGGTCACCAGGACGATGCCGTGCGGACGGGTAATGAGCCGATCCATGACATTACGAGTTTCGGACGCCATGCCCAGGTGTTCGAGGTCAAGCCGTCCGGCCTGCTTATCGAGTAATCGCAACACCACACGCTCACCGTGTCCCGATGGCAGTGTAGACACACGCACATCGACTGCGCGGCCTGCGACGCGCAGGGAAATGCGGCCATCCTGTGGCAGGCGTTTTTCGGCGATATCCAGTTTCGCCATGACCTTGATACGCGATACCAGTAATGGCGCCAATACACGCTGCGGCTGCAGCACTTCACGCAACACGCCATCCACGCGGAAACGCACTACCAGCCGGTTTTCGTACGGCTCAATATGGATATCCGACGCATTTTCCTTAATCGCTTCAGTCAACAACGCATTAATCAGACGGATGATGGGCGCATCGTCTTCACTTTCGAGTAAATCTTCGGTTTCGGGCAGCGACTGTGCAACCTGGAATAAGTCGAGTTCATCCAGGTCACCCATCATCGCCATGGCTTCGTTGGAACCACGTTCATAGGTCTTCGCCAGCATGGCTTCGAACTGTTCCTTCTCAACCCGTTCAAAGCGCAACGGGCGTTTCATGACCCGTTTGAGTTCCACCAGCGCCTGGGGATCCGCTGCCGGACCCAGGAGTACTTTGGCACTCGATTCATCAAAGCTGGCGACCAGCACATCATGCCGCTTGGAAAATGCGAAAGACGGTAATACCGGGTGATTGTACTCGACCGCCTCAACAGCCGCCTGACCGGCAGGCACGTCAGTGGCTTCAGCCATCGAAATCCTCGACATAAGACTTGGGTGCAGACAAGCTGCCAGGCGAAGGCGCCGACAAGTCTTCCTGGTAGGGTGGTGGCAATTCAAGGAACTCGCTGATTTCCGGCAGACTTGGCCCTATGTGACCCGGCAACATGGGCACACCATCACCGTGCATTTCCAATTGCTTGCCACGGATATAATTGTACTTGTTAACCGAGTAGCGGCTGGCGACAGTAGGGTCACGCAGGATGGTCGGGTGGATAAAGACCATCAGATTCTGTTTAGTATTAGTGACCGTTTTCGAACGGAATAAATAACCCAGCAAGGGGATGTCGCCCAGCAACGGCACTTTCTGTTCAGATTCATTGACCTGATTCTCGATCAGGCCACCCAGCACCAATACCTGGCCATCTTCAACCAGCACTTTGGTCTTGATAGAACGTTTATTGGTAATAATATCGGAGGCGCTGGCGTCATTGCTCACTGAAGATACTTCCTGCTCTATCTTCATGATGATGGCGTCACCTTCGTTAATCTGCGGCGTTACTCTGAGGGTAATGCCGACATCTTCTCGCTGGATAGTCTGGAATGGGTTGGTTGACCCGGAAGTGGCGCCCGTATTACTGAAGGAGCCGGTAACAAAGGGCACATTCTGGCCGACAACAATTTCGGCTTCTTCATTGTCCATAGTGACCAATGAGGGTGTCGACAGGATATTGGTATCCGAATCAGAGGCCAGCGCCTGTAATATGACGGCGAAATCAACATTACCGGTGTTAAATTTACCGCCACCTAACAGTAAGCCGGTCGCCAGACTTCCCAAAGCACCCGTCACATCGTTACCACCCAAACCAGCAATCAGAGAGGCGGCGCTATTACCCGTATTTGTAAAGTTGGTGCCGGCAATCGGCGCACCGCCCTTGGTAGAACCGTCAACAGCCCACTGCACACCCAGTTCACGCCGTTTATTGACACTCACTTCCGCGATCACGGCGTCAACCAGTACCTGCTGGCGGCGGATATCGAGTTGACGTATGACGGATTCCAGCGACATCATCAAGTCGGGCGGCGCGGTAATTACCAGTGCATTGGTTGACTCATCAGCCTGGATATCGAGTTGTTTGTCGATATTTTTTGCTGCCGCCTGCTTGCCTTTTACTTCTTCGCTCTGGGTTTTACCTACGCTTTGCAGTACATCGACCAGCTCGGTTGCCTTGGCGTATTTGAGGTAGATAACTTTGGTATTGCCACCGCGTTCAAGCGGGGTATCAAGGTGAGAAATAATGGCGCGCAGCCGCAAGCGATTAGTGCGATCACCGCCTAACAGTACGCTGTTAGTCCGTTCATCGGCAACCAAAGACTGCGCTGCTTGGGCGGGCGTCTTACCCTGCCCTGCCCGGCCACGAGCAATCGCCGTGAGAATCCGCACCACTTCGGCAGCCGACGCATGCTCCAGACGAATGACTTCAATCTCGGTATCGCTGTCTTTATCAATACGGCGGATGATATTGACCAGCCGCTCTACGTTCCTGGCACGATCAGAAATAATTAATACGTTACTGGCAGGATAGGCCGCCAGATGGCCTTGCTGTGGCACCAACGGCCGCAGGATGGGCACCAGCTGTGCCGCTGCTACATTATCAACCTGGATAACCCGCGTCACCATGGCATCACCACGGCCAGGCGCACTGTCAGTGACGCTTGGGATACTGTCCTGTTTGGCACTGACATCCGGCACGATCTTGATGACTTCACCACTGGGCACCGCGGCAAAACCGTGTACTTTTAGTATGGATTGAAAAACTTCGTAGATTTCATCGCTGTCCATCGGCCGGGAGGACACCACCGTCACTTTACCTTTCACCCGCGGATCAACAATAAAATTACGCCCCGTCACTTCAGCCACGGTGCCGATCAGGGCGTTAATGTCGGCATCTTTCAGATTGAGGGTGACAGTTTGCGCCGCCAAAGGGGCGGCAATCGTCAGACCGATTGTTATAACCCAGGCACGCCAGCCGAGCCACCAGTTTTGTTTTATAGTTTTCACTGTTCAAGCTCCTGTTTCAGCCCGGCAACCCATCATGGTGCAGGTAAAGAAAAATTCATGGACACTTCTTCGCCACCGCGCAGCAGTGTCACAGCAACATTTTGGCCATCTCCCAGGGCCCGCATTGCTTCCATTCCCTTTGCCGGATTGTCAATAATAATGCCATTGATACTGGTCACCACATCGCCCGGCTGCAAGCCCAGTTCATTCAGAGCACCGCGCTTGCGTCCTGCCTGTAACCGAAAGCCTATAAACTGACCATTTTCCCGCGCTGGCGTTGCCCGCACATATTCCATAAAGGAACTCGGATTGGTCTTAATCTCATTCCTGTAACGCTGCAGTGCTGCGTTACGGTCTATGGGGGAGCTGCTTCCTGTGACAGAGCGTGAGCGCCGGTGTGAGATCGTTTGTGCCCTGCCACCTCGTCTCTGGTCGCGCGGCAAACGTAGCGTTTCATACAAGCCATTACGCAGCAGAATTACCCGGTCAGTATGTATCTCCGATAATTTTACACCCCCCGGTAAACTGTCTCCCGGGGCATAAGTATCTTCCTTACCGCGCTGATCGCCAATAATGGCCCGGGCTTCCTTGTCATCGTCAGATGCAAACACACCGCTCAGCGTCAACTTCAAACGGGTATCTGGCGCATCAACCGGCGCCGCCTGTTTCACGACCGGCTGCTGTTTCGATTGCGTTCCAAACAAGTGCCAGGCTGCGATCTGGCGTTCATTATGGCGTTGCTGCTCCTGCTTGACAGCTGTAACAGCGACGCCTTGTCCTGCATCAGCAGTTTCATTGCCGCCGGTAAAAAATGCCCAGCTAAACTGCGCCAACTGCCACGCCAGCCATAAAATCAGTAGCAGATTCAGCCCGGGTATCAACCAGCGGGATTTGATTACCCGGCGACAGTACTGCAGGGCCTGGGGTGGTATCGCATAACTTTCCATAGTTGTTAAACGGACAGTTGCACCAATTTCTTTAAATTTTGCCTGTAATACCCAGGCACCACAGGATTATCATAATGGGGTGATTTTATCAGTGAAATCGATTCATTACGACCGTCTTTTGAACCAGATGCATAACCGGCAGCCAATAGCCAATTTGGCCCGATCCAGCCTTTAACCCCTGGAGCTACCTCCTGCCGGCCTGCGCTGATGGCGATTGCGGTTATTTGCCGGCTTGTTGCCTGGCTTATGCCTGGACGGGCGCCTTTCACGCCGCACCCGCGGTTTGACCTCAACGAGCAAACTGTCGGTAACCGGCGACACTGGAATGGAATGCCCGATGTAGGCTTCAATCTCCGGCAGGGAATAAACATACTTCTCGCACGCGAAGCTAATGGCGTCTCCCTCCGCGCCCAGCCGGGCTGTCCTGCCAATACGGTGAACATAATCTTCAGCCTCCTGCGGCAAATCATAATTAAATACGTGGCTGACGTCGGGTATATGCAAGCCGCGTGCCGCCACGTCGGTCGCTACCAGTATCGGTAGCTCGCCCTGCTGGAACTGCACCAGCAGAGACTGGCGTTTACGCTGCGGCACATCGCCGGACAGGATTGCTGACTTGAAGCCATTGCTTTCCAAATAACCCCAAACGCGATCCGCATCACGCTTGGTATTGATGAACACAATCGAACGGTTGGCATCAACTTGACGCATCAAACCAATCAGCAAGGGGATCTTATCTTCGTTAGCAGTGTGGTACAGCACCTGCCGGACTTTATCTGCGGTGACTTTTTCCGGTTCGATCCGCACCGACTGCGGATTGTTCATATGTTCGTAGGCAAGCTCATTTACCCGGTGCGATAAGGTTGCGGAAAACAGCAGGCCGAGCCGCTGCTCCGGTTCTGGACAGCGGCGCAACAAAAAACGGATATCCTTGATAAAACCCAAATCAAACATCCGATCCGCTTCGTCGAGCACCACAACCTGCGCTTTGCGGAGATCGAACACGCGCTGTTTGAAATAATCAATAATGCGTCCTGGTGTACCGATCAACATGTCAACGCCTTCAACCAACCTGGCCCGCTGCTTATCGTAATCCGTACCGCCATAGGCCAAGCCCAGTTTCAAGCCGGTATAACGGCCAATTTCCTCGGCATCGCTGTGTATCTGGATAGCCAGTTCACGCGTCGGGGCCAAAATAATGGCCCGCACTTGGGAAGGCTTTCGATCTTCTGCCGCGGGGTGTTTAAGCAGATGAGAAAAAGCCGCGACCAGAAATGCCGCCGTTTTTCCTGTGCCTGTCTGCGCCTGTCCGGCAACATCATGGCCAGCAAGGGCGATGGGCAGGGCCTTTTCCTGGATGGGTGTACAGTATAAAAAACCTGATTCCTCAATGCCTTGCATAATACTTGCGGGCAAATTGAAGCTACTGAAACGGGTGCTTGATAAATGATCTTCTTGCATAGGGCGTGCAGCATAACGGAAAACAATCCTCAACGGGACTTGCATTCTGTTTGTTTTTCATATGAAATGTACAAAACGGCATGTACAAGACATGTGGCGACAGCTAGCAATACTCGCTGTTACACGAATCCACTTCTGATTCAGAACCTAATACCCCTTTATTTTAGTTTTATACATTTCGGCGTGTTTTTTAATCATTTGGTCCAGGAGGCCTTATAGCGTGAGCGATAAAATCGTTTATTTATCGGATGCTTCTTTTCAACAGGAAGTCCTTGAGAGCAGCGATCCCGTACTGGTGGATTACTGGGCGGAATGGTGCGGGCCGTGCAAGATGATTGCCCCCATACTGAACGAACTGGCTGACGAATATGACGGCAAAATCAAAATTGCCAAACTGAACATCGACGAGAACCCGCAAACGCCACCCAAGTATGGCATCCGCGGCATACCGACACTGATGCTGTTCAAGGGCGGCAGTGTTGAAGCCACCAAAGTTGGGGCTGTTTCCAAATCGCAGTTAACTGCATTTATTGATACCAATCTGTAGCCAATAAAAAGGTTACAATGATGAATTATTCTGGCCACAGAATACGCAGAAGGCACAGAAAAATTAATTACTAAAAAATATTTCCGTACCTTCCGCGTATTCCGTGGCTAACATGTTCGATGCTTGATTTTAGGTTGTTAAAAACCAGCTTACTGCTGGCAAAACAACTAACCATGTTAAGGAACAAATTAAAGTAACCCGGTATTACGCCGCTGCCCAAATTAGGATTTTAGTCACCACTTTGCACGCTGTCTGTCCGGACGGCAGGCACCTATCCCAACCTCAAACATATCTGAAAAATTATGAATCTGACCGAACTGAAACAAAAACCAGCCACTGAACTTATCAAAGTCGCCCAGACCATGGGCATAGAGGGCGCCCGCTCCCGCAAACAAGACGTAATATTTTCCATCTTAAAATCGCACGCTAAAAGTGGCGAAGATATATTTGGCGATGGCGTCCTGGAAATCCTGCAGGACGGTTTTGGCTTCCTGCGCGGCGCCGACAGCTCATACCTTGCCGGCCCGGACGATATTTATGTTTCTCCGAGTCAGATCCGGCGATTCAGCTTGCGCACCGGTGACACCGTAGCCGGCAAGATCCGCCCCCCCAAAGACGGGGAGCGCTATTTTGCCATGCTTAAAGTCAACGAAATTAATTATGAAAAGCCGGAAAATGCCAAGGGCAAAGTGCTGTTCGAGAATCTCACACCTTTGCACCCAAATGAACGCCTCAAACTTGAATTGGGCAACGGCAGCACCGAAGATATAACCGCACGGGTCATTGATCTTGCTTCACCGATCGGTAAGGGGCAACGCGGCCTGATTGTCTCGCCGCCGAAAGCCGGTAAGACCATGCTGCTGCAAAACATTGCCCAGTCGATCACCGCCAATCACCCGGAATGCGACTTAATCGTTTTGCTAATCGATGAGCGTCCCGAAGAAGTGACTGAAATGGCGCGTTCAGTGCGCGGTGAAGTCGTATCAAGCACCTTCGATGAACCGGCCAGCCGCCACGTCCAGGTCGCCGAAATGGTCATCGAAAAAGCCAAACGGCTGGTGGAACACAAGCGCGATGTTGTCATCCTGCTCGATTCCATTACCCGCCTGGCACGGGCTTACAATACGGTGATCCCTTCATCGGGCAAAGTTCTCACCGGTGGTGTCGACGCCAATGCCTTACACCGGCCAAAGCGTTTCTTCGGCGCCGCGCGTAATATTGAAGAGGGTGGTTCGTTAACTATTATTGCAACCGCACTGGTTGAAACCGGTTCACGAATGGACGATGTGATTTACGAAGAGTTCAAAGGCACTGGCAATATGGAAATCCATCTTGACCGGCGCATTGCAGAAAAACGCATTTACCCTGCCATCAACATCAACCGTTCCGGCACCCGCCGTGAAGAACTGCTCACCGGCCAGGCCGAACTGCAGAAAATCTGGATCCTGCGCAAGCTGCTACACCCGATGGAAGAACTCGCCGCCATGGAGTTCCTGCTCGACCGACTTAAGGATGTTAAAACCAATAATGAATTTTTTGATTCGATGAAGCGGTAGCTGTTCTCGATCAAATAGCATGTTCATAAGTTAACCGGGTGTTAATCAGTGGG
>CAYPEL010000124.1:0-8498 GCA_964409635.1 uncultured Gammaproteobacteria bacterium
AGGCGGGATCGAACCGCCGACCCCTTGCATGCCATGCAAGTGCTCTCCCAGCTGAGCTATAGCCCCGAAAAAGCGAAGCGCGCACTTTACGTGAGCGCCGTCAGGCTGTCAATTATATCGATTTTCAGGCCGCTGCGGTACTCTTCTGCTCAATTTTTGCCCAGGAATCCCGCAGGGTAATGGTTCGGTTGAAAATCGGCTTATCGCTGTGATGATCCAGATCTGCACAGAAATAGCCTTCCCGCTCGAACTGGAACCTTTCGCCTGGTGCCGCCTTCGCAAGGCTCTGCTCCAGGTAACACTGGGTCAAAATTAGTAAAGATTCGGGGTTGAGATGGGCCTTGTAGTCCTGGCCATCTTTGGATGCATCTGGGGCCGGATGATTAAACAATCGATCATACAGTCTTATCTCAGCAGGAATACCATAAACTGCCGAGACCCAATGAATGACACCTTTGACTTTACGTCCTTCAGGATTGGCTCCGAGCGTATCCAAATCTATGCTGCAACGCAGTTCTATAATCTCACCCTGTCCATCTTTGATCACTTCATCACAACGCATCACATAGGCATTACGTAATCTGACTTCGCCACCTGTTACTAACCGCTTGAATTTTTTGGATGCTTCTTCACGGAAGTCTTCGCGGTCAATATATAATTCGCGTGTAAAAACTATCTTGCGCGTTCCCAAACGCTCATCCTGAGGATGGTTTGCCACTTCCAGTTCTTCGGTTTTATCTTGCGGATAATTTTCAATAATAACTTTCAGTGGATGCAACACGGCCATGCGTCGTGGCGCGTGAGTGTTCAGGTCTTCTCGAATACAGTTTTCCAGTACGCCCATTTCGACATTGTTTTCGGATTTAGTGACACCTATTCGTTCGCAAAAATCGCGTATCGATGCCGCTGTATAACCACGGCGGCGCATGCCGGCAATAGTTGGCATGCGTGGATCATCCCAGCCTTCGACAATTCCTTCGGTTACCAGCTCGGTCAGTTTACGCTTGCTGGTAATAGCGTACTGTAATTCCAGCCGGGAAAATTCAATCTGTTGCGGATGGTTCGCGACTTTTAGTTCATCCAGAATCCAGTCATACAGAGGACGATGATCCTCAAATTCGAGCGTACAAAGTGAATGCGTAATACCTTCAATGGAGTCTGATAAACAATGGGTAAAGTCGTACATCGGATAGATCGCCCAGGCCTCTCCTGTCTGGTGGTGAATTACGCCGTGGCGTATCCGGTACAAGGTCGGATCACGCAGATTGATATTCGGCGCAGACATGTCGATCTTTGCACGCAGGACATGCGTACCGTCATCGAATTCACCCTTACGCATACGTTTAAACAGATCCAGGTTCTCTTCTACAGAGCGCTTTCGATGCGGGCTATCCTTGCCGGGTTCCGTTAAAGTTCCACGGTACTCGCGCATCTGTTCTGCATTGAGATCACACACATAAGCTTTGCCCTGCTTTATTAACTGCACGGCATAGTCATACAGCTTTTCAAAGTAATCAGATGCAAAATACAAACGCTCATCCCAACCGAATCCCAGCCACTGAACATCTTTCTTGATCGCTGCAACGAATTCAACGTTTTCCTTGTGTGGGTTAGTATCGTCAAAACGCAGGTTGCAGGTACCCTTGTAATCCTGGGCAATACCAAAGTTCAGACAAATTGATTTGGCATGGCCTATATGCAGATAGCCGTTTGGTTCGGGTGGAAATCGGGTTGCAACCATTCCATTATTTTTATTCGCCGCGAGATCCTTGTCGATAATAGTACGAATAAAATTAGATGGCTTTATGATTTCTTCATTGCTCATGTCAAAGATCCTTTAATAACCAGAGAACTTCTGATTAATTCGTGCATTTGTCATTGTGAGGCCGCCTGTTCGGCACGCCGAGTAACAAACTCAATCGCACGATCTATTCGTAGCAAACACGCTTCACGGCCCACTAAAAACAGGGTCACATCGATACCTGGCGTCGCCGCGCGTCCCGACACAGCGACGCGTAGCGGTTGCGCCACTTTGCCGATATTCAGTTCCAACGCTTCTGCGGTATCCGTTACAATTTTATAGATTGCTTCAGGTTCCCATTCAGGCAGCAATTCCAGACCGGTACGCACAGTTTCAAGCGGGATCTTGGCGCCCGCTTTTAAATGTTTTTTAGCCGCCTTCTGATCATATTCGTCAAAGTCTTTGTAAAAGAATTCGCTAATCTGCGCCATCTCGACCAGCGTTTTGGCGCGTTCATGTTGTACCCTTGCCACCTCAGTAATATCAGGCCCGGACACTGGATCGATACCGCGCTCACCGAGATGGTGACTCAAATACCTGGCAACCGTTTCAGGTGTCATTTCTTTAATATAGTGTTGATTCAGCCATAACAGCTTATCCTGATTAAAAATAGATGCCGCCTTATTTACATCGCCTATATCAAACAAATTAATCATTTCTTGCACAGAAAATATTTCGCTGTCACCGTGAGACCAGCCCAGGCGAACCAGGTAATTTAATAACGCTTCCGGTAAATAGCCGTCTTCACGATACTGGATAACGCTTACCGCACCGTGACGCTTGGATAAACGCTTGCCGTCTTCCCCCAGGATCATCGGCACGTGTGCATAGACCGGCGGTGTTTTCGCCATCGCCGCGAGCAGGTTAATCTGCCGCGGTGTGTTATTGAGATGATCGTCACCCCGAATGACGTGAGTAATTTGCATATCACTGTCATCGACCACCACAGTTAAGTTATAGGTCGGCGACCCATCGCTGCGTGCAATGATCAAATCATCCAATTCATTATTACTGAATACCACCCGGCCCCGGATCAGGTCATCAACAATGACCTCACCCTCAGGCGGGTTCCGGAAGCGAATCACATAGGGTGCATCTGCTGAAGGCGCTTCGGTCTGTTCACGGCAATGACCGTCATAACGGGGTTTTTCCTTGCGTGTCATCTGACCAGCCCGCAGTTCTTCCAGACGTTCCTTGCTGCAATAGCATTTATAAGCGTGGCCCGCATCGATCAGCGACTGAATGACTTCTTTATAACGCTCAAAGCGCTGGGTTTGGTAAAACGGCCCTTCGTCATAATCCAGACCCAGCCAGTCCATCCCTTCTAAAATCGCGTTGACAGATTCCGGTGTAGAGCGCTCCAGGTCGGTATCTTCGATACGCAACACAAACTCGCCGCCGTGTTTCTTGGCATATAACCAGGAAAACAAGGCCGTGCGGGCGCCACCTATATGCAGGTAACCAGTTGGACTGGGTGCAAAACGGGTACGGATTGTCATAAGTTTCTGATGAATCGCCGGAAAACCGGCGATTCTACCAGACTGGAGGGGGTTTGACCGCCCTTTTACCGGGACGTAGAATCTTCCTGGCAGGGCGATTAGCTCAGCGGGAGAGCACTGCCTTCACACGGCAGGGGTCACTGGTTCGATCCCAGTATCGCCCACCAATCAAATCAATCAGTTAAAAACCCCAACGGTCCTTGTAAGGGTTAATAACAGATTATTTGTCACACTGTTGTCACACTCGTTCGCGAATGAACGGAGTGTGACAGTGGCAACCTTCCGAAAACGCGGCCCCTACCAGTGGCAGGCACAGGTCCGGAAAAAGGGCCAACCCCTGCAAACCAAAACCTTCGAGACACGCGCTCTGGCTGAGCAGTGGGCGCGTGCGATTGAAGTCGAGATGGACAAAGGCATGTTCGTCTCCCGCGCCGAGGCCGAGTCCACCACGCTGAAAGAACTGCTGGAACGCTACGAGGATTTGGCGCTAAAACTGGGATGAATCACCATAGATATAACCATATGAATTATTTTAATATATACTGCAATCACAGTATGGTATGCATAATTTTGCATGGATTTTTAATAAATTTATTGTCATTTATGCCGATAGACGCTATATTGACCAAGCAGAGGAAATGACGATGAAGCGCTCAGAACAATTGAAAAGATACCTGCACCCCGGTCGCGTGTACCGGCGTGCGGAGCTGGCTCAATGGTCAAAAAGCGTTGACCGTCACACACGTGAGCTGGTCGACCAGGGTGTTTTGCAGAAACTGCAAAATGGGCTGTATTACTATCCCAAACAGTCGGCTTTTGGTCAGGTGCCGGCAGACGAGCGGGAACTGGTGCGCCGTTTCCTGAAAGAGGATGACTTCCTGCTCACCTCTCCGAATGCCTACAACACCCTGGGCCTGGGTACAACGCAGCTCTATAACACCTGTGTTGTTTATAACCACAAGCGCCACGGCCGCTTCACGCTGGGAGGACTCCCCTTTGAATTTCGCAGGAAGCCCCGCTTCCCCCGGAAACTCACCGAGGAATTCCTGCTGGTGGACCTTCTGAATAACCTGCCTGCACTTGCAGAGGATACGGAAATGCTACGTGCAAACGCGCGCAGCAAAGCGAAAGAGTTGAATGCCAGCAAGCTCCGATTGGCCGCTCGCAACTACGGCAAGGTCGCCACCCGAAAATTCTTCGATCAGGTGCTGGCGGATGCCGCGTAGCCTACATTTACCTGATACTGCCCAACTTACCCGACTAAATCATTGAGCCATTTCTTAAGCTCTGTAAGGCGTTTCATCTTTTTGAGGCTATCAGGTATGCTGAAATTCACTGATTGTATGAATTACTGCACTCGCAATATACCGCATTGATTATTCTCATGACCTGGGTGGCTCCCATGTATACGCCGCCGCCATCCCCTGCAACGTCATGGTCGATTTGATCGCGTCGTGCGGGATCAGGAGGTAGGCCCAGGGCTTTCCTCCATATTGCTGCTCATGCTCGCTGGCATGCCGACACCATTCATATGCAGCGTGGGCCTTGGCCTGTACATCATCATCCTGCATGGCGTTGGCCGCCTTGGGCTCACACAGGTACTTGGCGGTTGCGGTTTCCACGACAAAGTCGGGTTCATATTCTGAATATTTTTGAGATACATAGATTCGAAAATGACCTTCAGCAGGCTTGAACCACTTTAGATCGTCCTGCTCATCTTCGAGAAGAATGGCAAACCGCCGTTCTGAATCGGAATGAAACCGTTGCGTGGGGTACAGGCAGCGTTTGAAACCATCGAACAGCATGCCACGGATGTTCTGCCGATCCTCGACCGGGTCGCGAAACAAGCGGATATCCTCGCTGGTCGGGATCGAGAAATTTCCCGGCCGCAAGGTCATGAAGCCCTTGCTGACCTGCGCCTCATAATCCGTCGCCTTCTCCCAGTAGTGGTCCTGCATCTGTGCATGGATCAACTCGGCCAGTTGCTGCTGGTGGTACTGAAGCACATTGGATACGGCATCTTCATCCGGCAAATAGGAGCGCAGATGCGTCACCACCTGACCGGCCAGCTTATAGAGTAATACGGCATGATCATCGTAGGAAACGTCATCGAAATCCATGAGCATGCGCACCAGATAATTCTCAGGCCGTTCCTCGGCCACGATACCGGAACCATAGGAGAGGCGTTCGCGCTGATGGGTACGCAGGTGCTGGATTAGAATATCGTCATCAACCGGTTGCAAGCGGATACCTTCAACATCCATCTCAAAGTCGTGGAACCCGCAACTGACCTCCCCCTTGGGCACCACGATGATGCGCGGAATATCGATGGTATGTTCAATAAAGATATGGGTGGCCTTTGCCACGATCGCGGAAATATCCGGCACCTCGGCCATGCCCTCCAGCTCACGTTGCACCGGCGTCATGGTGTCGATCACATCCCGGGTGATCCGCGCCTGCATATCCGGCGAGTTCAGATCGAAGGAACGGGGTAGATTCTCGTATTTCTTGATGACCTCCAGCGTCGCCGAGGCCACCTGCCGTTCCGCCTCGGTGGGGAAATCTACTGGCTTGTCATTATCTTCATTCAATGCCGCACAGATCTGTTCCACCATCTCCGGCTGAACGGTCACGGTCTTCTTGCCTTCCAGCGGAATATCCCGGCCAATCACCACACCGGTACGGATAATGGAATCCGGGTTGTTGGCCTCATCGATGATGGCCTGGAACATGTCATGGGCCACGATGATCAGGCGGTCTACTGCCGGGACGCCGACGCGCTTGCCATAGGGCAGACGCAGGCCGCGGCCAATGGACTGTTCCACCAGGGTGCGTGAACGACCGGCACGCAACGGTACAATGGTATACAGGTTTGTGACATCCCAGCCTTCCTTGAGCTTGTTGACGTGCACCACAATCTCGGTGGGTTCGTTCGGGTCTTCCACCGCCAGCAGGCGGGCCACCGTTTCATCGGCCTCTTCGCCGCGCTGTTTGGAATGTACGGTGATCACCCGGTCCTTGTAGCGCCCCTCAAAAAAGGCATCGCTCTGGATGGTGCTGACAATATCATTGGCATGCCGGGTGTCCTGCGCCACCACCAGCATGAACGGCTTGACGATCGGCTTGCCGTGCTGGCGTGCATACACCTCCAGCTCCACCTTGGCACTTTCATGGATACGCACACCGTCTTCGAGTTTCAGGCGTTCGAGCTGTTCCTCAGTATAATTGGCCGGATCGAAGTTCTCCCGCGTCGCCACCGCGGGTTCCTTGACATAACCATCCGCCAGAGCACTGGCCAGTGGATAACTGTAAATTACATTCTTGAAGGGTATGGTCCGAGTAGCCCCCTGCTCGACTTGCGGAGTTGCGGTCAACTCCAGGCCCAGCACCGGATTGAGTTCATTGATGGCACGCACCCCGGCAGAGGCCCGGTAGCGGTGCGACTCGTCCATCAGCAGCACCAGATCATCGAGGCCGGACAAATAATCGAAATAACTCTCGCCGATGTACTCCGACAGGCGCTTGATGCGCGGCGCCTTGCCACCCCGGACCTCGGAATTGATCTTGGAGACATTGAAGATGTTGACGTGGATAACGTCCTCAAACAGCCAGTCCGAGCCACGCACGCCCCGACCACTCTCGTAATTATCACCGGTGATAATCTCAGGTGGATTCAGGGCAAACTCGGCGATGCCCTGAAACACATACTTGGGATGGTTGGGTGTGAAGTCGGCGATCAGCTTATTATAGATGGTGAGATTCGGAGCAAGTACGAAAAAGTGTTTGATGCCTTTAGCCAGGCGCAGATAACTAATAAACGCACCCATCAACCGAGTCTTGCCCACACCGGTGGCGAGCGCAAAACACAGCGACGGGAAATCGCGCTCGAAATCCTCGACGCTCGAAAACTCGGCCTGTATGGCAGACAACAATGCTGCCAAATCATACTGTTTGGTCAACGGTACCAGCTCGGCGATCCGCGCCAGGATCTCCAGCGATTCCCGCTGCGGAGCACGCAAACTCAGCCGGGCGCTGATGGCATTGACGTGCCGGTTCACTCGTTGCCTTCCCCATCGAGCCTTGTAAGTAATGCATGTGTTGCATCGCGTATTTCAGGAATCCTGTTGCAAACCACATCCCAAACAATTTGTGCATCCAGTGCGAAATAGTGATGTGCAATGATGTCTCGAAACTGCGCAGCACTTGACCACTCGACTTCCGGCATGGCGACTTTTATGTTGTCCGGGAGTTTCTTGGAGGCTTCACCGATGACCTGCAAGTTAAACAAGACAGCATCGAATACGACATTGTCCTCACAAAAAGACTCGAATGATAAATTGCGCACAGACTGATCAATTTTTTCCGCTGCCTGCGCAATATCGTCCAGATACAGCAGCGGATCACGCGACACGGATCAAGTCCTTTTCCACATGGGGACGCGCCCGAGGCTTGAGACCCGATGCTGTAACCAGGTCAACCTTCTTACCAATCAAATCTGCCAGATAAGATTTCAGGCCCATGTAACCGTCGAAGGTCGCCGGTTTATTAAATTCCACTAACACATCGATATCGCTCTTTTCGTGCATTTCATCACGCGCGGCCGAGCCAAATAAACTCAATTGTTTTACATCAAAGCGCTGCTGGATATCACCGATATGATCGTGTAATACGTCGAGGATTTGCTGTTTATTCATCAATCTTTCTCCTTAAACAAGGTTGCCTGAGACCCCGGTGGTATTGGGGCATCGGCCAAGTTTACGATTTCCAGACTATAATCATCCCGTCCAAACTCACACCGACTCAATACCGCATTGGGAATCTTTTTAAGTGTGAGATTTGCAAATGCACCCCGCTTTACGCGGAAAGCACCGCAACAAACCAGCAGCGTGCACTCATTACCGACTTCTTCCGATAACGCCTCCAGTTGCGCCCGGCTCAGCGTCTGGGTGGTGACATAGATATAATCGCGTTCGGTGGAATGACCGTGTTGCCAGTAGGCTGTATCGCTGGGTGCATAGGTAAAACCTTCGTGCTTGCAGATCGCCTCGGCCAGCATTTCGGAATTGTACTTCTCATTGATGACCCAGTTGTCCCATGGGTCTTTTTCCAGCAGTGAGGGTGCCAGGCGGTAATAACGGAAACCGCCGCCGCCTTTCCAGTTGACCGCTTCGGTGATACCACCGGCATCATCGCCATCG
>CAYPEL010000125.1:0-8435 GCA_964409635.1 uncultured Gammaproteobacteria bacterium
CGGGTCAGTTTGTCAACGCCCACGGACTGCGTTCCGTCTCTTGGCAAGGGAGCGGCCATTGCCGGCGAGACGCGCCTTGCCGTGAACGCTGACAAACTGACTGAACCCGTCATTATCATGTTGAAGGACTACTAGCAATAGCAAAAATGTGACCGGTCTCACACAGTGTCTATAAGTATTTGTTAATGTACTACTTTTGTATCTAGGGATCCGGTTATCAGGCCTGATTTTTGCCAAGACTTGAGTAAACATCAGTTCAGAAAATTCTCCAGCCTCCGACATAGGCTCTTAAACCTGGTCGAAGGGTGTTTTTGCGATGGTTGTTGTAAAAATACTACACAAGGTTGCCATTTGGTAACATTTGTTTCATAAATCCAAAAGGTATTGATTTTTATTTTTATTAAGGGAATAATACACACCCGAATAGATAGGATTTCAATGCGTTTTTACAATTCGTTGGCAATAAACAACGAATTTCCAGAAATCCATGTAGCCCGAAGGGTTACAGTTTTTCGAACCCTGCTGTTATAGCAGACCATGCATGGCCGCAACTAAATCTGCTCCTGATATGGACAGTTGATAAAGCGAAACTTGTAAACCGGAGCCTAAGTGTGAACATCGAAAATGGGAAGACGTCAGCATTGAGTATTCAAGCGACACCAACCTTACACAAATTACCTTTCCGTGATGCCGATTTTGCAACGCTGACTGAAGCGTTGGATTATGCTGCGCAGGGTGAAACGGGCGCAAACTTTTACACCGGCCGTGGTGAATTATATGCGGCGCTACCTTTTGCAGAACTGCGTAAGCAGTCCCATAGACTGGCGCGCAAGTTACTGGGCCTTGGTCTGGTAAAGGGCGATCGTGTTGCACTGATTGCAGAAACCAATCCGGATTTTTTGCGGTTCTTTTTTGCTTGCCAATATGCAGGCCTGGTACCGGTTGCCTTGCCCGCTTCTGTTAACCTCGGTGGGCATACCGTCTACGTAACTCAGTTACGAGGCCTACTCAAAGCCTGCGAGGCTTCAATTGCTATGGCGCCTACCGGTTATGCCTCATTTTTAGAAGAGGCAGGAGCAGACCTGGGTCTGAAGATGCTCGGCGATCCGGCGGTATTTGATGCACTCCCTGAAGGCGATATCGAATTCGCGCCTGTGGCAGCAGATGACATGGCTTATATACAGTACACCTCTGGCAGCACACGTTTTCCACGCGGTGTAATGATCAAGCAGCGTGCTGTCATGAGTAACCTGGCGGGCATTATTCGCCACGGTGTAAATATGGGCCCGGGTGACCGTTGTTTCTCCTGGCTGCCGTTTTACCACGACATGGGTCTTGTGGGTCTGGTGTTGACGCCAGTCGCCGCACAAATTTCGGTGGATTATCTTGATACCCGTGAATTTGCCATGCGTCCACGTATGTGGATGGTGCTGATGGATAAGACCAAAGCGACTATTTCGTTTGGCCCTCCCTTCGGTTATGAATTATGTGCACGCCGTCTGCGCAAGGGTGAAGCTGAAAAGTTTGACCTCAGTAATTGGCGTGTCGCCGGTGTTGGTGCGGAAATGATCCGTTCTGAAACACTGGTGCGTTTTGCCAAGGCGCTGGCGCCTGCTGGTTTTAACGAAAAAGCATTCCTGGCGTGCTATGGCATGGCAGAGTGTTCACTGGCGATCAGTTTTGCACCGTTGTTTGAAGGCCATTCAACTGACTGCGTAGACGGTGATCACCACTCTGATTGCCGTGTGGCACGGCCGATTGAACAATCTGAAAATCCTGGCAGGGCACGCTGCTTTGTTGAATGTGGCACGCCATTACCGGAATATGAAGTTGAGATTCGCAGCGAAGCAGGCGAAGTGCTGGGTGATCGGCACAGCGGGACTATCTTTGTGCGCGGAGACAGTGTTATGTCGGGTTATTACAACTGCCCGGATGAAACACGAGACACATTGTCCGAAGACGGCTGGTTAAATACCGGTGATATCGGTTATCGTGTCGATGGCAGACTAATTATTACTGGCCGCCATAAAGACCTGATTATTATTAACGGCAGAAACATCTGGCCGCAGGATCTTGAATACCTGGCTGAACATCAGCAGGAAGTACGCATCGGTGATGCGCTGGCGTTTTCAGTACCTTCATCCACTGACGAAGAAATATGTGTGATGGTTGTACAATGCCGCGAGTCTGATCCTGTATTACGCGCTAACCTGGTTGACCGTGTCAGCAGACTGGTGCACATGGAGCTAGGTATTGATGTCTATGTCGAACTAGCCCCGCTGCACACCTTGCCAAGAACATCGTCGGGTAAACTGTCACGTTCCAAGGCTCGCCTGAACTTTATCGAGTGCCACGATCTGGATCAGTTAACGCTGGATATGATGGGCGAGATGCCGGTTCTGAAACAAGGCTAGATTTGGCTTCGTGCTCTTAAATAACCGGCTATAAGCCGGTTATTTTTTGTCTGCACACAAGCTATCAAATGCAGGGTGGGTTTCAACCCCACACCTAAATTGCCGGAGTAAACTGAGCAATGACAAATCTGGTTGCAATTACCGGTGCCACTGGTTTTATAGGCAAAACTATCAGCAAGCATCTGCTAAGCGCCGGTTATCAAGTGCGCGCGCTTGTACGGAGTGAATCGAATGCCACTGAACTACTGCAACTTGGAGTTGAGCTTTGTTCCGGCAGCCTGGAAGACTGTTCCAGTCTGGAACGTTTAGTTAAAGGCGCAGCCGCCGTTGTGCATAGCGCGGGTGCAGTTCGCGGGGCCAGTGCAGAGGTTTTTGATGGTGTGAATGTCGAAGGTGCAAAGCGCCTAGTCGATGCACTGAAAGCACAGCCAAATCCACCTGCCATACTTGCGGTTTCATCCTTGGCGGCAAGGGAACCTGCACTGTCTTTTTATTCCGCCAGTAAATTTAAACTGGAAACTATGCTGCAGGAACGTGCAAGCGGCTTGCGCTGGCTTGCGCTGCGTCCCCCGGCTGTTTACGGTCCGGGCGACAAAGAGCTATTACCGCTGTTTCGTGTTATGGCAAAAGGTATTGCACCTGTTCCGGGTTCAGCCGATGCGCGCTTTTCGATGGTCTTCGTCGATGACCTGGCAGCAGCTGTACTGGCGTGGCTGAAAACAGAACAGTTAAGCAATGGCATTTTTTCAATAGACGATGGTCGGCCGGGTGGATATAACTGGCACGATGTCGCCAATACAGTCGCCGGTCTGTGCCAAAGGCGTGTGCGCTTGTTGCCCATACCGGTAGGGTTGTTTAATATCCCCGCGCGGATGAATCGCTTAGGCGCTAAATTGTTTGGCTATGCGCCTATGCTGACACCTGAAAAACTGAATGAATTAAGGCACCCGGATTGGGTTTGTGACAGCCAGGCATTAACAGCGGCAACAGGTTGGCAACCGAAAATTCAGTTGGAGGAAGGTTTGCGCCGTACGCCGGGGTGGTGTAGCCGACTTGGTTAGCCTGCATAAGGCGCAAGCTGGCCGGGTGATCTTTTCTGGAAGCATTGGCCTGAGTTTAAGTGTGGCCGTAGTAGGTCAAACTGATTTTTATAGGATTCTCGCAGCCATATAGCCATAGGTAATACGGTCAGCCGGATCAGTCAGTTAATATGACTAGCCAGCAATGAAGCCTGTGTATCCTGCTGATCCGGCAGCGGATTAATCCGTGTGCTCAAACAGTTTTACAATACGCTGAACCCCACGCACACGGCGGGCCGCATTGGTGATTTTGTCACCTTCGGCGCGGGTCACCAGGCCCATCAGATAAACGGTGCCATTTTCTGTAACGACTTTGACGCGTAGTGGATCGGCGCCTCGTATGCCAACGTCGAACAGCGCGGTTTTGACCTTGCCGGTGATTACTGTATCGCTTGACCGGGACATCATCGCGCTGGGTGCAGCGACCCTGATCTCATTATGAACCCGGCGTACTTTATCCTGGCGTTTAGCAGTATCACCCGCCATTGTACGTAACGATTCTGACGGAGCTTCACCGGATAACAACACAATGCCGTTATAACTAATCGTATTGATATGGGTTTGGGCGGACATACCCGAGATGCGTGATAAAGCAGATTTAATACGTAGCTCAATCGCCTGATCTTCAACTACCGATCCGGTGGTGCGGTCATCCAGGGCGATCGAAGTGCCGGTTGCAGCCACGCCGCCGACAATCAAGGGTGCGCAACCGCTCAAAATAAGTGAAGCAGGGACTATTAGAAGTGCAAGTATCCAGCGATACGTCATGATTTGTTTCTCTCCTCTCGTTACGGTACGTGGAAAGCATCAGCTATCCAGTCGACTATAGTACTACCACCTGTCCGTTCAATCGATACTACATCGAACCGGCAGGGTGATTGTTCGGGATATTTTTGTAAATAGGCATGCGCGCAGGCTATGATGCGTCGCTGTTTGGCGACGCCGATAGTTTCTGCGGGGCCACCGAAACGGCTGCGTTTGCGGTAACGCACTTCCACGAAAACCAAATGGCCTGGTGCGCGCATGATTAAATCAATTTCGCCCCGCCGGGTTCGGTAGTTGCGTTTGACCAGTACCAGGCCGCGTAGTTCCAGGTAACGGCAGGCCAGCGCTTCGGCCTGTTGTCCAATTATTTGTGTGTTTGCCATGATCCCTCCTTGGATCGTTTTTTAAGTTATAGAGCCTCTGATTTTTAATTTATCTTGAAATTGTCAACAGTGTAAAACCGCGCCTACAAGCCATCGTGAATAAATCAGAGGTCTTATTTTAATCTACCGCGTTGACCATTCGATAACAGCATTGGGCCGCTCTATCGTATCGTTGTTGAACTGATCATGGTTGCTTGGGGGTAGTTCAGGAATACTGCCAAGGTTATCCGGTATACCCTTTTTAAAAATCGCGCATTCCAGCCGCCGGTGTAATCGGCGGGTTTCATCCAGCGTCAGTATGCCCGTCATACCGTTAAAATTCGCAGAATTCTGCAGGCCTAATGAATCCAGCCGGGGTATCACCCGGTAAGCATCGATGCCCAGCGCAAACAGGCGCTGATACCGATCTGCACGAGTATCCCATAGTGCTGAAATTTTACTGCGTAATAAAACCGAGTCGCCTGTTTCACCCAGCGTCCAGGGGGTGTCACAAAAGCGGATAGTATTCAGATCACGGTCACGTTCGGGATCGGGTATGCCGGTATAAATGTGCGAGGTCGCATAGATGGGTAACTCACTGGCACGGTGAAATTGCAGTTGCGGTCTGATCAGGCGTGCTTCACGGGGAAACGCGACAATAAACACAGCGTCCACATCCTGACGGCGGCGGGGTTCAAATTCGATTTTGCGGCCAAGTTTGCGCTGCAGAGATTTGTATCGCCGCTGACTATCATCGAGCCCTAGCGCGTGAGTAATCTGTTTCGTGAAGTCTACCGTTTTGGCAGGGTAACGTTCTACCGCCAGTAAGGTGCCTTCATTAGCATGCCAGACTTGAGTGAATGCCTGTAGCAAGCGTTCACCCCAGGCACCCTCTGGTATCAGTGCCACCATACGCTTATGGCCGTCGAGAAAGGCGCGCTGCGCTGCCTGAGCCGCTTCATCTTGCGGATTTAAACCGAATTGGTAGATCGGCTGACTGAAGCCTATGTCCTGATCTGTCTGGTTCAGCGCCAGCACCGGTATGGTCAGCTGTCCGGCGTTGGCCAGTTCGCTAATGCGTGATTTAAGGAGCGGTCCGATAATAAAATCTGCACCTGCCATGGCCGCTTGCTGGTATTTTTCCCAAACCGGACCACTGTCTGTGTCGAACACCATAATTTCATTTTCGCTTAAGGCGTTCTGGCTGTGTGCGAGCATAATGCCATCACGGATAGCAGTCGCCTGTTTGGCGGTTCTTCCGCTAAGGGGTAATAACACAGCAATGCGCCCAGTTAGTTCCCGGGCCAGTGGTAACTGATCCTTCAAGGCAGAGATAATCGACTGCTCTGCCGGGTGCCCCGGGTAATCCCGGCGCCAGGCATCCAGTGTTGCCTCGATACCGGCACTGCTATACTGGTTAAGCCTGATTAAATAGGCGAGTTCGACCCAGCCGCCGAGGGTATCCCGGCTTGCAAACTGCCGCATGTTTTGCATTTGTGCATCCGGCAGGCCAGACAGTTTGTTCCAGATGTCCTGTTGATTGCGCTGGATTGCACCGCGCCGGGTCAGTAACCCATCCATCCATACGAGCTGTTTGATGGCTTCCGGCAGGTTGCCCGCCGCAGCATTAGCCGCAGCCAGCAGCCGGTAATAATCCAGACCGGCATTGGGTAATAAATCCGGTGATTTGATTTCACTCAGTAATAGAAGAGCGGCATCCGTCTGTTGGTCAACCAGCAACAAACGGGTTCGGGCGAGCTTCAAGTGATCCTGATCCGGCCCGGACAAAGCTGGAGGATTGAGCTGATCAATCAGGTTACGGGCAGCCTGCCATTGCCTGCCGCGTAATAAATAATCGACCGCCGTCAGTTGGTGGTGTCCGGCCTCACCGGGGGGTAAGCCACTCGCGCGATCGAGGTATACCTGCGCGGCACCCTGGTAATCCTGTGCGGCTACGCGCTGCTCTGCGCGCGCTTTGAGTGGATCCAGAGTGAACACGCTGCCCGGCATTCTGAGAGCGCTATTACAGCCGGACAGGATGCATACCAGCGATAACAGTGTTCCAATTAATTTATATGGGTGGATCGTATGGGTCACAGTAGTGGGTATCCGTGAAAACTGATGCGGTATTGTAGCGACAGGCGGCTCAAAGTTCATGCCTGTTTTTGCAGTATGCCGCCAATACCGGTAGCTTAGGATTAAATTCGTACCTGCATTCTTAGCTGCCTGGCACTGAGTAGGATGCACAGGTCATAAAGGTTGATCCACATGGCGCTTGAGTCCGGACTCTATATAGTAGCAACACCCATCGGTAATCTCGCTGATATCACGGCCCGTGCCGTGAAAGTACTGGGCGCTGCCGATCTGATTGCCGCTGAAGATACACGGCATAGTAAGAAATTGTTGCAGCATCTGGGTATCACAACACGTCAGGTAGCGTTACACGAGCACAACGAGCGCAATGCCAGCGCCGGGTTAATTGAAAAGATTTTGCAGGGGCAGTCGATCGCACTGATCTCCGATGCCGGTACGCCCTTACTCAGCGACCCGGGATTTTACCTGGTGCGTACCGCCCGAGAAGCAGGTGTCAAGGTTATTCCCGTGCCGGGTGTCTGCGCCGCTATCTGTGCGTTATCGGCTGCTGGTTTACCGACGGATCGATTTGTATTTGAGGGCTTCCTGCCAGCACGTCAAACTGCCCGCTGTCACCGGCTCGAACAATTGAACGCTGAATCCCGCACATTAATATTTTATGAATCCAGTCACCGGATCATTGCCTGTCTTCAGGATATGCAGCAAACACTGGGAAATGCACGCGAAGCTGTCCTGGCGCGCGAACTGACCAAAACGTTTGAAACGATTCGGGGTGGCACTCTGGCGAGTCTGGTTGCATGGATAGATCTGGATAGCAATCAACAGCGGGGAGAGTTTGTCGTTCTGGTGAAGGGAAAACAGCAACCGGCAAGCGACCAACTGACACCAGAAGCAGAACAGACACTGCACTATTTGCTCGAGGAATTATCGGTCAAGCAGGCATCCAAACTGGCGTCTAAAATATGCGGTATCAGTAAGCGCGTACTCTATGAACGCGCGCTGGAAATGAAAAAATAAACGGAGTTATACGCCAATTTGATTTTCCATGACTAAAACCTCTAAGCCTCGATAAGTTACTTGCTCTATTGGCTGCCAACCCAAACAATGCGGAACCCATCAACCACACCGCAGCGGGAACTGGGACGGCGGCAACATCGCCGGGGCGAACGACGAGGGCAAAGAAATTATTAAGCTTATTGTCGTTGAGCTGGCTGCCAAAGTTGAAGACGAAGGG
The DNA here is from genome assembly GCA_964409635.1 of uncultured Gammaproteobacteria bacterium. GTDB lineage: Bacteria > Pseudomonadota > Gammaproteobacteria > DSM-19610 > DSM-19610 > CAYPEL01. The sequence goes on from CAYPEL010000125.1 coordinate 7,949, forward strand.
CCACGCATTAGAGGAATTTAACTCCACGCCTGACCAGTAGACGCCAGTCGTTGTAGCCGAGGTGGTTGGCGCTGTTCATGCCCGCTATCCAGGCATTGGCGTTGTCCCAGGTCATGTTGCCAGTGCTGCCGACGGTGTTGGCGGTGTCTTCAAATGCATTAGCACTGAGGGTCAGGCCAAACTGGTTGGTCAGGGCCAGGTTGGCCTTGGACAGCCAGGTGATGTCGAGGACGTTGTCGTAGAGTGTGTCGCCGCCATGTCTACTGAATGAGGCGGCATTGGCGGTGCTGGTTAAACACAGTGTTAATGCAAGTGTGCTGAGAGTTTTTATTGTGATGAGTCTCTATGGGTGCTCCTGTTTTATTGCTGAGCTATTCCTCCTTAGATCATGGCATAGTATAAAGCGAGGATTGTGCCTGATAGACTATTACATTATTATTCAGTAGGTTATAACTGATCGATGGTTTTTGTCTGGTTATTTATGATG